>PXDX01000127.1 GCA_003564915.1 candidate division WWE3 bacterium | reverse complement strand
TTCGGTTCATTCATGGAGGATTCCTATCTTGATTATCTTCAAAAGATCGCCAAAAAAGCTGATCTCGAAATTTTAGCAGTTTCCTCATTAGGATACTCTCTGTATAGTGCTTTACAAGAAGCTTCCCCTTCCTTTGATGATCGTGTGATCGTTAATTTCGGACTGTCCCTGACAGAAGTATTTGTTGCTTTTGGAGGCGGTTTGATAGGATCCAGATATATAAATTTAGGTGTTTCCTCTGTTTTAGCTGAGATCTGCAAGAAGATGGATCTTCATCTGGATGAGGCCGTAGAAATATTAGAGAAATATAGATCGGGATCTCTTGATCCGGCTATTGGAGAAGATGTGCAAAAGATTTTGAAGAAATTTTATGTGGTTTGGGAGAAAGCTTTGAACGCGGTTTTTTCTGATTTTTCCGGCGTGAAAACCTTTTCCTCAAAAGTTTCGTTGGTTGGAGAAGGTTTTGACATCAAGGATTTTAGTGACAAGATCGTTCAAGAAACGTGGCATAAATCCATACCTTTTAAGTCTCCTCCCAGATTTGAGAAAAGTTTTACTTTGGACATTGTACCCGGGATAGACGATCTGGGGGGACAGGCCGCATCCCTTAAGTGGTCCATGCCCTTGTCTTTAGGAACTATATATTTTAAGTTAGATGAGCAATGAATTATACAGTAGATAAAATGAAAGATGTGTACACGGTTTTGGCTGAATTGGCCGTGTCAGAGGGTTCGGATATAAGGGTTTTCATACCTGAAGATGCCTTGATACTACAGAATCGATTGAATCTTGAATTCCTATCTGAAAATTTAGATAAGCTAGGCAAGACCGTTCACTTTGATAGCTCCGATCCGGCAGGAAAGGAATTGATAGCGAATTTTGAGGGAGCGGTTGCGGCTGATTACGAGGGGTCTTACGATACCGTTGAACAGGAAGCCCCATCGTCTGAAGGATTTCTTAAGAAAGTATTCTCCGTTTTTCCAAGGATTGATTTGAAATTCCCCAAGCTTACCCTTCCAAAATTCGCTCCCAAGTTTGGAATTTTCATAATAATTTTCTTGGTCCTTACAGGTGTGGGGGGATTCTTTGGATATTCACGCTTAAACAACTCCAGGGAGGCTCGGGTCAGGATCACGATACGATCCGAGTCTTTAGCAAGAAGCTTTCCCATAAGAGTAGATTCATCTCTAACAGAAGATATGGATTTAGAAGAGGAGTCAATTATTGGGAGACAAGTTGAATATACCTACACTGCTGAAGAGGAAGGTGAAGCGACTGGGGAAAGGATAGAAGGAGATAAAGCGCAAGGTGAAATCCTGCTATATAATCGCACTGAAGATGCGATCAACCTTTCAAGCGGTACACAACTTAACTACGATGATGAAGATTTGGTTTATGTGTTGACCGAAGATGTTTCTGTTCCCGCAGTCGAATATGAAGATCCTGAAGATCCTGCTAGCGTAATGATTCCGGGCGAGGCATCGGCAGAAGCGGAGGCCGGGGATATTGGTTCGGAATATAATATCGATTCAGACATAACGCTAACGGTTTCCGGTTATCGAAATTCACAACTGGTAGCGAAAACAGACGGCAATTTTGAAGGAGGTTCTACTCGCACGATCACTGTAGTTGATGAAGAAGATATCGAAAGAGCGATCGATGCTGTTACACGAAACCTTACTGATCGAGCTCTTGAAGGACTTGGATCCGCCGTGTCTTCAGGTTCAATACTTATAGAAGGATCAGGAACCGTTTCCCTTGGGGATCCGGACATAGATGTTGAGGCGGGAGATGAAGTTGAATCATTTGTCGTATCACGCTCGGCTACAGCTGTAGGACTTTCCTATTCAGAATCATTACTTGAAGAAATTGCCCTTAAAGTTTTGGAAGAAGTAGTAACTGAGGGATATGCAATTTACGGAACCGACCACAGGGTCAGCGCCGATGTTTTAGGTTCATCAGGGGATTATGTTCTAAGCAGCTCGGCCGCAGATCTTCAAGTGACAATAAAAACCTCGGTTGTTCCTGAAATCGACATTGAGGGGCTAAAAGAAAGATTAGCAGGAGAGTCTTTGGATGAGGCTCAACGAATATTAGGGGGAATGCATAACATTAGAACCTATAAGATAGATTTTACTTTTCCTTTACCAATATTTCGTGGGATGCCGGAAAATATTGAAAATATTTTGATAGAAATTGAGGAAGATGAGAGCGGGGAAAACAGAAGTCTCAGTGAGAATGGTGAGGATGAAGACAACAGCGAAGAAGAGGAGTTAACGGATGGTGAGTAGCGCTAGTATCTTGGGAGTAGATTACGGCGAAGCTAATATTGGTTTGGCTTTTGGGCGGGACGGCAAAGTAACTCCCTTACGTGTAATTTCCGGTGTAAACAAAGAAACAGCTATAAGTAAAATCTTAAGAATCTGTAAAGAGTATGATATTGACAAAATAGTTATTGGACTTCCTTTAACCGCTGAGGGGAAGCAGACCTCCGAATCTATAAAAGTAAGACAATTTGCAAATCTATTGAAAGTCAAATTTAAAAAACCTGTTGATTTTGTAAACGAGTTTTATTCCACCAGAAGGGCGGCGAGAAATATCTTTAAAGCAGGTATATCCCAAAAGAGAAGGCGTGAGAAGGATCATTTCTCTGCTGCGATTATTCTTAAACAATATTATGCAGAAAAAGCGTCTGATTGAACTCACACCAATCGAATGATATTTTTCAAAAGTATTTAAAGTGTTTTTATTATGATAAACTATTCCTTGTTGAAAGCATTTCCAAAATTTTATGGCAGAAAATATTGTAAGTAAAACCTTTTGCGAAGATCAGATTGAAGAGAGCGTAGAGAAAGTCGTAAATTCCTTAGGAGGGTTCGGGAATTTCATCTCTCGTGGAGATGTGGTCCTGATCAAACCGAACTTTAATACGGCAGACCCTTTTCCGGCCTCAACAGATCTCGATTTTCTAGGCGCTGTAGTAAGATTGGTATACAGAGCAGGAGCTAAATCAGTTATTGTCGGAGAGTCGTCCACTTATTCACTCAATACCCGAGACGTATTTGACGAAGTCGGAGCTACCGATCTTTGTAAAAGATTGAAAGCTAAAGTATTTGTTTTTGAAGAGAGGGAATGGGTGAAAAAAAGGCTAGATCGTACTAGATATCTAAAAAAAGTGACGGTTCCTGAGATTTTGGACAAAGCCGATAAGATCATACTCCTTCCCTGCTTGAAGACACATATGTACGCACGTTTTACAATGAGTCTTAAATTAGCGATAGGTTTTATGAGATCCAGAGAGCGGATGATGCTGCATTTGAGAAAACTTGAACCAAAGATCGCTGAGTTGAACACCGTTTTTGAACCGGATTTGATTATTCTGGATGGGAGAAAAGCATTCGTCACCAAAGGTCCAACGGAAGGAAGGGTGGAAAGTCCCGGCATTATAATGGCGGGAACTGACAGAATTGCTATAGATGTTGAAGCGTTAAAAATACTCAAGTCTTATAAAGCTAAAAATAAGCTTAACATGCCTGTCTGGGAGTTTCCTCAAATAAAATCCGCGGTAGATCTAGGCTTAGGCGCAGCATCGGAGAGCGATTATATTGTACGGGAGGTTTGATTTGTTTTTTTGCTTTTCAGAGCCTGGATCAAATTTCTCGAAAACCTGACGGAACTTTACTCATTAATTCAAGTATCTTCAATTTCTCGTCTAATATTGGAGATTTTGTGATTTTTGCGAAGAAACGAAGAAGTAAAAAACTATTATTTTGCGGAAAAAGTTAATGAAACTTTCTTTCCCCCGCAGATTAAGCACTCAAAGTTCTCTCCCGGTTGTAAACAATCTGGACAGATATAAATACCCTCCTTATAAATTAGTTCTTCGCTAGGGCAGGTGTTGCAGTTGAAGATCACATTGTCTTGATCGACCTCCCCGCACTCCCGGCAGACAAAAACCGCCGTATCCGTTCCAAAATAATCTTCGGAATTTTCTTCTATGTTATCTGAAGTATGATTTTTATTTGACATACATCTAGGATATTGGAAATCTTTGACTCAATCAACCCTTCTCTGCTAATCTTAAGCTGTGCAATCATTAATTTTATTTCTGATAATTTATCTATTGATAGGTTTTGTATATGCTGTTTATGTAACCTTTTGGGGCGGCGCTCGATGGTATATGTTTCCTTTAACCGTTGTGGGAGGCCCCATTACGGCCGCATGGGTAATATACCGTGTATTGAAAGATAAGGATTTTTACTTATAGGATTATGTTTAAAAACTATTTTGACGGTAAGGATACGGCCATCTTTGATCTTGATGGCACTTTAGTGGATTCACATCCGATATGGGATGAGGCTTGCGCAATGGTTTCCGATAGTTTTGGATCGGTCTGGAGGGGGACGAATTTTTTAATATTTCCTTCGATACAGGAGGTTTGGGAGAATTATCTGGATGCAGGGAAAAGAGGTATCGATGCTGATATATCTGAGCTAGTGGAATTGACCAATAAGAATTTTTTTGAGATCTTCCTATCGAGTGAGCCGCAGGAACTTTTAAAGGACGGTTTCATAACTTTTGTTGACGAGTTGATCAATGCTCGTGAATTTAAGGTAGGTATGGTAACGAACACCGATAAGGAAATCGGTTCGCAAATGCTCAACCATTTAGGTATAGAACCTCTTTTCCAGGCTGTTGTATACGGTGACGAGGTATCTCAGAAAAAACCCAACCCTAAAATCTACAAAAAAGTGATGAAACTGCTGAAATCAAAATCTGGTAAAAGTTTAGCCTTTGAGGATTCCCCCAGCGGTATAAAATCCGCTATTTCGGCCGGTTTGGACGTGATCAGAGTTCAAAATAAACTCTTCTCGGAAAAGGATTTTTCCGATTTTGATCTTATTTACGTTAATGATTTCTCGGTTTTTCGCGGTAACTTGGATAAAACAAGAAAAGAGGTATATTCAGAAGCACTTTCACAGCTTGATGAAGGCCCCGAAGATCTCTGATATTAGAGATTCCCTGCACACTATTTGTGTTTTCTGCTCTTGATCTATTTCCTCCACATATTTTAGGATTGACGTCTGCTGATATAATTCGGGTGTGAAATTAAGGAAAAAGCTTAGATATAAAATCAAAACTTTTGGTTGCCAGGTAAACGAGTCGGACTCCGAAAAGCTGTCCCTCATTTTAGATACGCTAGACATGGAGGAAACACCCGATCTAAAAGAAGCTGATATTTATATAATCAACTCTTGTTCCGTGAGGCAGAAAAGTGAGGATAAGGTATATGGGCTGGCTCGCAAATTGAAAGATTTGGAAAAAAAACCTTTCGTTGTTTTAGCGGGGTGTATGGTTGGGTCAACTAGAAAACCGCGCGAACGCACTTCATTAAAGGAACTTCAAAGCAAAACTCCATGGGTTGATCTTTATATATCTCCTGAGGACCTGTCGGATCTGCCTTATTATTTAATACAAAAAGGCTTTGTGACTGAGGAAATAGGTCTTGTAAGCCAAGAAGAGATCTTTTTGTCCAAAGGAGTAGTTAATATCTCATACGGATGTGACAATTTTTGTTCATATTGCGTGGTTCCGTACTCTCGAGGGAAGGAGGTCTCACGTCCAGAAGAAGAGATCTTGGAAGAGGTTCGGTCTCTTCTGAATAAAAAGGTAACTTCGATAACTTTATGCGGACAGAACGTTAATTCTTGGGGACTTTCTCCCAAAGAGAAGGTATTGGCAAGGGTGGGTGAAGATATGCAACTTCCCTTTGCAAAATTATTAAGGCGAGTTCATTGCCTTCCCGGTCTTGAAAAATTGTCTTTTATGTCATCAAATCCTTTCGATTTCACCGACGATTTGGTGGAAACTATGAAGCTTCCGTTGATCTCAGATTATCTGCATATAGCAGTTCAATCGGGGAACAATGAGGTTCTTAAGCGTATGAACAGACGTCATACCGTGGAAGAATTTATTAGCCTTGTAGAGAGAATAAAGAAAGTACGTCCTAACATAAAATTAGGAACCGATATAATAGTTGGTTTCCCGGACGAAACCAACGAACAATTTATGGATACAGTAAATCTGTTTAGAAAGATAAGCTTTTCGGTAGCTTATATTTCAATGTATTCCGTTCGGCCGGGAACGGTTGCCGCTAAGACTTACGAAGATAATGTTAGTTTAAAAGAAAAGAAAAGAAGACACGCTCTTTTGACGAAAGTATGGAAAGAAACGCGGAAAAAAAAATAATTCCGGTCATTCTAGGACCCACATGTTCCGGAAAAACTGGTTTAAGCGTATGGATATGCAAAAAGATCGGAGGTGAAATTATATCCGCTGATTCTCGGCAAGTGTATAAATATATGGACGTAGGAACAGGGAAAGTTCCCTTAGATAGGGTCGAGTTCATAGATAAGAAGAAGGATCATTGGTTATTGAATGAGATCCCTGTTTGGGGATACGATCTGATTGAACCCGGTGAGTATTTTTCTTCTTATGATTTTGCAGTTTATGGTTTAGATAGATTGAAGCACATCGTAGGGAAGTGTAAAATTCCCGTAATTACAGGAGGAACCGGTCTGTACATCGATTTTTTAACCGGCAAAATAAAAAATCTTTATGGTCCCCCTGATTTTAAATTACGGAAAAAACTGGAAAAAAAAGATCTTCAAGAACTGCAAGAGAAAGTAACGTCGTTAAATGTAGAAATAAATAGATCCGATTTTCAAAACAAGAAACGATTGGTGAGAGTAATTGAACGCGAGATCTCCGATAAAAAAGACCTCAATCCCCTACCCTATCCGAAAGAAGTTAAATATTTATTTATTGGATTAAGATCAACCAGGGATATTTTGTACGAACGAGCAGATTTTTGGGTTGAGGATATCTGGAGATATAACGACATCATAGATGAAACAAAGAAATTAATTTCTATGGGATTTGGCGATACTCATCAGATCAGAGGTTTCATCTACGGAGAAGCCATGA
Organism: candidate division WWE3 bacterium; assembly: GCA_003564915.1. Lineage (GTDB taxonomy): Bacteria > Patescibacteriota > WWE3 > UBA101185 > UBA10185 > T3SED10-354. Next base: position 24,043 of record PXDX01000127.1, on the reverse strand, counting down.
AATATATTGGAGGAAAATACTCAAGGGAGGAAGCCGTGAAAAAGACCAAATACAGGATGCACTCTTATATTCGAAGGCAGCAGACTTACTTCAAAAAAAATAAGGATATCAAGTGGTTTGATATAAACCAAGACAATTTTAGGCAGAACGTATATAATTACATCAATGCTGGGCATGGATAAACAAATTGTTATCTCGGTAAAAACGATATTAATTTCCCTGGTCTTTATTTTGTGTTTCTACGTTCTGTACGAGCTTAGAGGAATTCTCGGTATACTATATGTATCGGTTCTGCTTGTTATTTCGATGGAGAATGTTGTTAGATATTTTATGCAGTTGACGGTTTTCAACAGACCTCTATCTAGGACTGCGTCCGTTCTCATAAGTTATGCTCTCTTTCTCATGGTGCTGTTGTTGGTTTTGGTAACAGCAATACCTATGGTTATAAGAGAATCACAGCGACTTGTTGAAACTTTCTCTTTCTTTTTTGTGAATCTTGAAATTAACGATCAAAATATTTTTGAGTCCTTGGAGTTTCTGGAAGTACTGGCCGATATGGTCCACGGAGGTACTATTACATTGTTGTTAAGGGAATCGGTGGCAGCTGTTTCAAAATTCCTTACGGTCATCGTTTTGTCGATTTATATGTCACTGGATTGGGAAAACCTTAAGAATCGCTTCGTGAGTTTGTTTTCTTCCGGATCCGATATGAAAGCGCAAGACTTGATCCGCGTGATTGAAATTCGGGTGGGATCTTGGATTAAAGGTCAGTTGACCGTGATGCTCGCTGTAGGTGTGCTATGTTTTTTGAGTCTTACACTTCTAGGAGTCAATTATGCTTTAGCTTTAGGTTTTATATCAGCGGTTTTTGAGATCGTTCCAATTTTGGGACCGATCTTTGCCTCCGTTGTAGCAACGGCTGTGGGTTTCTCTCAATCTCCGACCAGAGGTCTTCTCGTTCTTCTTTTCTATATCGTTATTCAACAGGTGGAGAGCAACTATATTACTCCCCAGGTAATGAAGAAGCATTCGGGATACAGTTCCTTAGTTATACTTATAGCTTTATTGATTGGGCATAATTTTTTTGGGATAACCGGAGCTATTCTGGCCATTCCCACAACGATGATAGCCGGAATACTTATAGAAAGATTTACTCCTCTTCTTGGAAAAGATTGATCTTCGGTATATATTGATTTTAGAAGGTAGTTGCAGGAAATCGGTAAGCCGGATTCTGTTTTTAGTGATCATCTATCTAATGCTCCCTCTTCGCACCTTGCCGGGTCAGCTCAAGCGGTGCAGTCGTGGATTGCTGCAGGTGGGATTGCCCGTTTCACTCATCCGCCATATTCAAAGAACTTAGGCGAAAGCTCGTCTCTGCTGCTCTCAAAGAATGTCATTTCACTCTCTGTCCTCAAGCGATTTCTCTCTTGAAGCACCAGCGTTTATGGATTATACGTCGGAGATTGCCCTCCGTCCCTTACCCTATGCAGTCCGGACTTTCCTCTATAGAGATAAACTCTATAGCGATCACACGATTTCCTGCAATGGGAATTATACCATTTAATTATGTGATATCATAGCTTTATGTCTGAATGGGAAAGCCGTAGTGACTTCCACGAGCTTGATAATAAAAAGAAAAAAACGCTGCAAATAATTGGTCTGGTTTCTTTGGTAGCGATTCTTATCTTTTCAGTTGCATATTATAAAATGGCTTTGAACCGCTCAACCAGAAATACTGAGGAAACGGTTTTTGAAATTGAGCCGGGATCCAGTATCGTAGATATATCGGCCAAACTATCTGAGGAAGGCCTTGTCAATTCGTCTGCTCTTTTTATATTCCATGTCTTTCTCACCGGATCCGAAAAGAACATTCAGGCCGGTGTCTATTCAATACCTCCGGGTATCTCAGTAAAAGAATTGACAAATATTTTTCAGCACGGGACAAGAGACGTGACCGTAACCTTTATTGAGGGGTGGAGATTGGAACAATTTGCTTTGAGAGCCGATGCAAGGTTCAACATGGTGTCTTATGAGGATTTTATGACCAAAGCTCAAAATCTCGAAGGATATCTTTTTCCCGACACGTACATTTTTCCCTATGATATCTCTACCGAGGAATTGATCGGTTATCTGCGGGCAACGTTTGATTATAAGACAAAGGAAGTTTTGGAAAATGAAGCCGCAGGAGAGTTAGGATTATCTAAAGAGGAAATCATCATTTTGGCTTCTCTAGTGGAAAGAGAAGTATTTGATGAGGAAGATAGACGCAAAGTAGCGGGTGTTCTGTTGAACCGGCATAGAGCAGGTATGAATCTTGGAGTAGATGCCACGACTCAATATTACATTCCTTATCTTAGAACAGGTTGTGAATCGATCTGGTTCAGGTGTTTTACAGGGAAGGAGGCTTCCGAGGTTGAATGGTGGCCTGAGGATATTACGGGCGGGGATTTGGTCTTTGATTCAGAATATAATACTCGATTGAATGAGGGGTTTCCTCCAACCCCAATTTCCAGCATCAGCCTGTCCTCCTTGGAGGCAATTGTTTACCATGAAACGGTACCATATCTTTATTATCTTAATGATTCCACGGGAAGAACCCACTTCTCCGAGACCTTAGAGCAGCACGAGCAAAACATAGCAAGATATTTAAATTAGACACGTTCATTTTAATCTTATACTTCTTAGCGATCTTCTTTATTCAGGATCGAGGTTTTCAGCCAGAGACGAGGCCAGAATTTCTTTTGTTATGTAGATACCCTCTTTTTCCAGAGTTTTAGACTCTATAGCAATAGGGATCTTTAATATTTGAGAAGTGATAAGGCCTGAGGAAAAAGGTGTCATATAGCTTACAGTCTTATATCCTATCTTTAGCTGAATTAGACTGACCAAGTGATTATTTTGATATTTAAAGATCACTTTTCTTATGTTAAGGCTTTCCAACGCTTTGAACAGAATCTCGCCCTCCGTATAAGTTCTTTTGGGATTTACAAACTTTCTTATTACCCTTCCATTAATTGGGAACATTAAGATTTGCTTGGTTTCTTTGCAAAAAAAGTAAGCATAGTATGAAGGTTGAACATTTTCATTGTCTGGGACTATTGCTAAAAATTTCAGCTCTCGGAGCATACCGCAATTTTAATTAGTAAGTATTAAATTTTTATGAAAAATTTACAATTCTACTCGTTTCTCTTTGATGTACTCGCGCCAGTCTTCCAGAAGTTCTATAAAGGTGGAGAAGGGAGTGTCAATTAGGATTGAGAAGAATACCCTGACGAAGTTGTATTCTTTCCATTTTGAAGATAACCAGGAGCCTATCTTTGCCAATGGAACAGCGAAAAAATCCATAAGCAGCTCCCAAGAGTTTGTCTTATCCTTTATTGTTAACTCCTTTGATTTCTCTCTAATGATAGTTGCCGCAAAAACTACCAGAGCAACATTTACCGTGTCTATATACAACGAGGTTGGAGGTACGCCGGCAAGTTTGAATACCCAATATATCAAATATAAGGATCCAAGTCCCCCTAACAGGTATATGAAATTGAATATCCCTTTTCTTAGTTTTTTGATTTTTTTCTTCAGGTTTATTTTATGTACCAACCTTTTTTCTGAATTGTAAACGATGGTTTTGATTTCATTGGAAAGTATTGCGTAATTTTCTTTACACGGGAGCTTGATTGTCATTACAAGAAAGAACATCAGCCCTGTAGGTATGAGGATATCAGCTGCCAGTGCAAGAGGGGAGAACTCACCGTAGAAGAATTTTGCAACTGGGTACTCAAAAAAGAATAAACTTGCTGCTCCCGCAACAAAAATAGAGAGTGTGCTGTAGATCGCGCTTCTAAACAATCTTGCCTTCAAAGTAGAAAGTCTCTCACGATAAGACTCATTTATGAGATCTTCAAGTAAAGTTTCTTTTTCCAATGACTTGAGCAATTTGTCTGGTTTTGATTCCAGTTTTTTCATTACATCTGACAATAGACGGTAAGCTGCATCATATTTTTCGCAAACTTTCTGAAATTCACTCCTCTTTGGATGGTTTAGGTCATGCTCAAGTTCTTTCCAGATCGATTCGATATCCTTGGTGAATTGCTCAATAAAAGAAGCGTTCGTTTCCGTATACTCGGGATATTTCTTTTTGATGACTTGATAATATATCAACGGATCGTCCAGTAAAAAAAGAGCTCGGTGTGTTGCTATGTAGACCTGTAGATAGATCTCGTTTGTATGAAGGTAATTTTCGGGTTTTACCTTGAGATTTTGATGAATATCTTGAGCCATAAATTCTATGAGGATCTTTTCCTTATATGCCGGTTTTAATGACTCATCTATTTCACAGGCCGCTATGCTTAAAATCCAATTATAGAAGTGTACTTTGGTTTTTATTGCCAACGCACTTTCCTTTGCGTAAGGGCTCCATTTTAGGATGTAAAGATACTTGCCCAATATTTTTTGTAAGTCGAGTATTTTCTCTTCTCCAATTTCCTCATTTTTAAAATAACCGGTTCTTATGATTTCCATGAGCATTGGTTCGGCAATTTTTAACGGATTCAGATCAGGTATTATTGTGATTTCAGAAATTTCGGATATGAGCCGCCTCTTAAGGATTCTCTCTATCGACGTTCTTCTTACAAGATGCTCTTCCTTCCAATCTATGACTCTTCTCACGCGTTCATAGGCACTGGCAATTTTAGATGCTATCTCGTCCGTTGAGATTGGATCTTCCGGCTCAATCTTCTCTTTTTCCAACGCCTCCAAGTATTTTTCCGCATACTCTTCCATTGTAGGTGAGAGATTCGTATGTCTTTTGGTTTTGGTTTCTTTTTGGCGCTCCTCTTCCGGAGTTATTTGGGTATTTTGATTAATTCTTGGCGAAGTTGTATCCGTATCTTCATGCTTATATTGCTTTTTTGGATAAGATGAGGCGACGGGTTCGGTTTTAACTTCGTTGTAGTTGGAAGGTTCTTTTTCGCTTTTATTTAAGTGAATTACTCCTTTCATTATTGCGTAATTATACAATAAAAACAGTGTTTCTCAATCCTATAGCGTATTATATTGCTTGAATTTAAGAAACATTTAGAGATAGGATAAAATATGGTCATGATCGAAAAATTGATGACGATTTTGGATAATCTATTAATAAGAAGGCTGATACCATCCTCCGAACAAAAGAGCGATATTCCCCACGGACAAGGTAAAATAATTGAAGGAAAAGAGGGGAAATCAGCTGTTTACAAGAATACCTCGGGAGTTTTTTATGAGTTGGATCCCAAATGCACCCACTTAGGATGTTTAGTTGATTGGAATGAAAGTAAATCACGTTGGACTTGCGATTGTCACGGATCGGAATTCTCACCGACCGGAGAAGTATTGAAAGGGCCCGCGAAAAAGCCTCTGAAAAAAATTGAGGACGATACTTCGGATGAGGAGGGTTCACATATCTTAAAAATCAGAGGTATACATTTTGTCACTCATAATGTTAAGGAGTTTTATCTGGAAAAACCTAAAGGATATGTTTTTACTCCCGGACAGGCTACGGAAGTATCAATAAATGATCCTGATTGGAGCAAGGAGAAAAGACCTTTTACCTTTACCTCCTTGAATGAGGACTTGAATCTCCAGTTCACTATTAAAGGATATCCGGAACATAATGGAGTTACGGAAAAGCTTCACAGCCTTAAGCCCGGAGATGAGTTGATAATCAGAGAACCTTGGGGAACAATAAATTATAAAGGTAAAGGTACTTTCATTGCCGGGGGAGCGGGCATAACTCCATTTATTGCAATATTTCGCTCACTTTATAAACATAATAAATTAGAAGGAAACAGCTTAATTTTTTCCAATAAAGCATCGAAGGATGTGATCCTGGAAAAAGAATTAAGACATTATTTTGGGAGAGATGCAACATTCATTCTTACTGATGTTGATGAAAGCCCTTGCCCTGAATCTTATGAGGTCGATTATATTGACAGGAAGTATCTTGAGAGTAAGATCTCTGATTTCTCACAAAATTTTTATGTGTGCGGTCCTCCCAAATTTGTAAAAGATGTAAAGGGTTATCTGTCTGAAATGGGGGTTTCTTCGGATTCGATCACTTTCGAGAAGTGATTCAAGGGAATCAAGTTCTAACTTATCGGTGTGTTTAAGGAGAGGAATTGAAATTTACGGGATTTGGTAATAAATTATTCATTTTTTATTTTATTATTGAAAAAGTTCGGGCTGTCCTGTAAGGTTATGAGATCTGCCCGCAAAAGTCCTTCGAACTTTGCCGGCGTAACAAAATACTGTGTTTAAGTAGTCCTTTCGTTAAAAATGCAAGCGATTTTTGACAGCATAGCAAAATACTGCGCCCCCGTTTTTGATAGAAGGAATGGATGCTTGTATTTTGTTAAGCAGTTGTAGTTGCTTCGCAACGACAACTGGTCGGGGTGACAGGACTTGAACCTGCGACCTCACGCACCCCATGCGTGCGCGCTAGCCAACTGCGCCACACCCCGTAAAGAAGCTTAATGGAGTATATCATAAAAATAGCTTTGTACCCTCTCTCCCTGCTCATTCCGGACACTAAAATTTCATTCGGAATCTCTTTCTTTTTCAAATTCCAGATAATAGACAGGCCTTGTGTCGGAATACTTCAGTCTTTTCCTCCACGAAGTCTCCAGTTTTCGTAAATTTTCTTTATTGACTCGTTCCACTTTGTTCGAAGTTAATCCGGATTTTTTGTATGCAGGGATAGTTTTTTCCTTCAGTAGTTCCTGATCCAGCTTGTCCAGATCTAGTCTGTTTATTTCCGATGGTTCAGCAGATTTGCTGTAACCAAGGATAATTTCTATTTTTCCGCCGGGAATGAGTAACCGGTGATAATTTTTCAAGATTTCTTCGTCCGGTTGGACGGTTTGCTTCAACAGGCTGCCCCAAGGGAAGAGAATATATATTTTGGCCACAAAATCTTTATAGTTTCCGAAAACTTCATCCAGCATCTCTACCGATCCCACAACAAAAAGAACATTATCCACTTTATTTCTCACTGCTTTTCTGCTGAATTTGCGAAGTTGCTTCTCTACAGGGTCGATACCAATCCATAATATTTCAGGATCATTTTTAGCGTTTTTATAAACAAAACCCCCATCACCAGCTCCAATATCGATCCTGATTTCAGAATATTTACGGATTAATTTACCGAAGTCCAATGACAACAGTTCTACCAGTTTGTTCCCCTGTACAACTCTCATTTTGTTCATTATACATGAGGATTAATGCTTAAATTTCCCCGCCCCTAAAATCTTCCGAGAAAACACCATTTATGAATTTTTGCTTGCTCCAATTGCATTGGATTAATCTTCGATCATTGTGGCGGGCGGTGCTGTAACTACATATAGTGCATAGTCCAAGTACTCATCCTCTGAAATGTTCTTAAAATTTTCGGGAACGCTGCTCCTTTTTGGAATGATAAAAACAACATTCTGAATATTCTCAATCTTCGTATCGAAAGCGTCCTCTTCTTCAATGAAAGGCCACGAAGTATAGTCTGTTTCCGGATTTTCTGGATCGAATATACGTACTTGATCCTTCATATCATAAAGGTAATATTTTCCGACCACGAAATCTATTGGCTTAGTAAAAACAAGATCATGCTGAGCATATACAAGTTCTTTTTGGACGTTTTTCATTCCTTGATAATAATCAGGTTCTATAACTCTAAAAAGTATTAATCCGTAAAGTATCAACACTACTGCAAGACTCTCAAATCGCAACGTTTTTACCAGTACAGTTCCCATTGCTATTGTTAAAAATAAAGACGATGGTAACAAGTATCTCTCCATATAAGCTCTCTGATTTGTTAAATATAATAGTCCTATCAAGAACAATTGCGGTAGAAGCATATTCAGAAGGACTATAGCCATGTTTCTTTTCTCTCCCCTGGGAGCTTTTCTAAAAAATATTATAGTCCCTATAAACGAAAGTACGAATCCGATTATGCCGATATAGTAAATATTGATCGGGAAGTTGTAATCCAATAATTTATCGGATCCTATCAATTTACTTTGCACACCAAACATGTGGGCGGTAAAGCTTTCGGGAATTCTTAATAGAGAGGCACTTGAGCCCCATATTATACTCCCCGATTCCATAATGTTGTCGCGCATATACATGAAGATTAAGATCGTCACAATTAAGATAATCACTCCTCTTAGGACATCCAGCTTTAGATCAAAAGATTTATTTAAATATTTAGTAGCTAAAAATACGGCAAGAAGTCCGGGTAAAAAAAGCAATCCCATAAAATGAGTTAGGATCAATAATATTGAGAAAAGAACAAATAAATTTCCCTTTTCTTTGATAGCGAAATAAAAGGCGGCGAGGGTTAGGAAACCAAAAAAAGTATATGATCGAGCTTCATAGCTGTACGCAACCAGAAAAGGACTTACAGCTGAAAGGAGGGTTGCTATTATTGCGGATTTTTTACCGAAGAGCTCACGGGTTATTAGAAAGACCAGAATAATTGCCAAAAGTCCGAAAATTAGGGGTAAAGATCTTAGAGACACATCGGAAACCCCCAACAATCGGGTCCAGCCTCTTACGATTACAAGAAATGTCGGAGGATGTACATCTTTTGATGCAACTCTTACAAAATCCTCCCACGGTTGCTTTGCCATAATCCCTGTAAAAGCTTCATCATACCAGAAGTCAAATCTTGCGATATTTCTGAGACGAAGAAATGTACCGAGCATTATTACAATCAAAAGATCCGAGTATTTGTAGAAAAAATTTTCTATTTGGTTTTTTGCTTTGTTCCATCTGGCGGACATTAGGCTAATTTTAACACTCAAATAAGGTTTTTCACATTATGATAAAATACCGCTATGAATAAAATTACAAACAGTTCTGATAAAAAAGCTGCTTCAAAGAGTAAGGACTCAAAGTCCACTTCAAGATCTAAGACCACAAAAAAAGGACCTTCCCCTTTGAAAATGGACTTTAATATATCAGATATGATAAAGAACAAGCTTATAAAGGTTTTGGCAATCGTTGCAGTTGTAGGGATCCTCTTAGGGGCCGTATCCGTGCTTCTTTACGAGAACAAACATCATTTTGTTGTGGCAAGGGTTGATGGGACGTTTATAACAAGAAGCAAGTTAAACAGTGCGTTAATGGATGCTTATGGTAGAAATATGCTGGATGAGTTGATAACCCGTCATTTGGTAGAGTCCGAGGTGGAAAAAAGAAATATAGAGGTTACCGAGGAAGAACTTGCGGTAAAAATAATTGAGGTTGAGGAGCAGGTTGTCCAGGGAACCGGAATGGAACTGGAAGAATATCTTGATACTATGGGAATGGGTTTTGGGGAATTCGAGAAGAATATCAGAACGCAGCTCAAAATAGAAAAGATCCTTAGATCTGAGGTCGAAGTTTCTGAAGAGGAGATCGAAATATTTCTTGAACAAAACGAAGAGTTTTTCGGCGGCGAAAGTCGTGAGGAGAATAGAGAGGAAGCGTTGGAGATCCTTACTGAACAAGCAATGAACAGATTCTATCAGGAATGGCTTACAAGTGTGAGGGAAGAAGCGGAGATAGTCAATTATCTTGAATAAGTTTGTCAAGGCTTATTTCAGTGGATTTTATAGATTCACACTGTCATCTACCTTTTCTAGAATCAGGCGATGAACTAACAAGGGCGCTTCGTAACGCTAAGGAGGCCGGTGTTGTACACATGATAAATGTGGGTTCTTCACTTAAAGATAATAATAAAGTCCTTTCCGTAGCAAGAAAATATCCTCAAGTATCTTCCACAGCAGGTATCTATCCGCATGAAGATACCGATAAAGATCTTCAGGAACTTAAAACCTCTCTTAATTCATTTATAGATGAAAATATTGGTGATATTGTTGCTGTTGGAGAGTGTGGGATCGATGTGACCGAACGGAAGGGAGGGCGATCGGTTGAAGCACAAGTACCTCTTTTCGAGATGCAGGCCAGTCTGGCAAAGAAAAGAGATCTCCCGTTAGTCGTACATAACCGCAACGGAGATGATTTAATAATTAAGATTTTAACCGAAATTAAGCCAAAAAAGGGCGTGGTTCACTGTTTTTCCTCCGATTGGGATTTTGCAGTTAAAGTTTTGGATCTAGGATTTTACATCTCTTTTTCAGGTTTTATCACGTATGAATCCCGTAAAAATCTTTTAGAGACCGTTAGGAAAATTCCAAAAGATAAATACCTGGTTGAGACAGATTCTCCGTATTTGCCGCCGACAGGTTATCGTGGTCAGAAAAACGAACCTAAATATGTTAGAATTGTTGCTGAAAAAATTGCTGAAGTAAAAGGTATTTCTCTTTCTGCGGTTTCCGTTCAATCCACAAAGAATGCCGAGGCCCTCTTTGGACTATGAATATGCAAAAGTAAGTAAATTTATGATTACAAGAATAGTTAAAAAATACGACCCATACGTTCATAGGCTTTTGGAAATATTGCCCGGTTTCATGACCTGGAGTCTTTTACTTTCTCCTATTTGGCTAGGGTTGCTATTTCCCCAGCTCCTCGTTTATATCCTTATCTCTTTGACCGTTTATTGGGCGTACATGGCTACCAGGCACTCTCTAGGCGTATACAAGGGTTATAGAAAATACAAGAGAGAAATGTCTACGGATTGGTTTTCTTTGTGTAAAAAACTGGATTTCTCAGATCTTCCGGACAAAGTCACTTTGCCCCCATCTCTTGAGGATGTACGGCACTTTGTTTTGATACCTGCGGTAAATGAACCTCACATGGTTTTGGAGCCTGCGTTCGAGAGCTTTTACGATCAGACTTTTCCGCTTGATCAAATAGTATTGGTCTATACCATAGAGGAGAAGTATTCGGACGAAACCATCTCCACGCTTAAAGATATTTTTAAAGGACGGGAAGAGGATTTTGCCGATGTATTGATTTATGTACATCCTGCTGGAATACCGGGAGAGGCCATAGGAGCAGGTGCCGCAAACCGGACTTGGGGGGCCAAACACGCAGTAAAAGATCTACGCTCTAAGGGAGAGAATCTGCGTAATTACATTTTCAGTACTTTTGACGCGGATCATGTATTGGATCCTCAGTTTCTCGCAAGGTTGAGTCACCTCTATTTAGTTTCAGATAAAAGAGATCATAAATTTTATCAATCCGCCGTTGCTGTTTTTGATAACAATTATTGGGATGTCCCTGTCTTTATGCGTATTGAGGCCACTTGTGTAGCTTTGGGAGGGCTTTCGGAATGGGCAATAAAAGGTAAATTGAAAGATACTTTTGCAGCGTATTCCGCTTCTTTGCAGACTTTACTTGATGCAGATTATTGGGATGTGAGCTTGGGAGTAGATGATCAAATATTTTATTGGAGAGCTTTCTTTAAGAGAAAAGGGGATTTTGTAGGTGTTCCGCATTTCATACCGTATTCTGCTGACGCTGTTGTGGGTCATAATTTCTTTTCTTCATGCAAAAGCTTATATAAACAGCTTCTTCGTTGGGGCTGGGGTGTTATAGATTTTCCTCTTTCAGTAAAGGAGTTTTTGAAAAATAAGGAAGTACCGTTTTGGCTAAAATTTGCTTGGATGTTTCGACATTTGGAGAAACGAGTTCTTCTTATAGACAGTGTTTTTTTAATAACTTTTGGTTTTGGTCTGCTCACGATTGTAAATCCGGATGTCAAGCAGGCTACTTTTGCTTATAGCCTTCCGGATATAATGAGCGTAATATTAACCATTACTCTAATATTCTTCGTTCCCATAACACTTATTCGTTTCAAGATCGTAAAACCAATGCCTGAAGATTGGCCCTATTGGAGAAAGTTTTTTGCCGTTATGGAAACTCCTATGGTCATTATAAATATGCTTAGCTTTTCTTTCCTTCCGCAGATCGAAGCACAGACAAGAATGTTACTTGGTAAAAAGATGAAAGATTTGTACCATACACCTAAGATAAGATGAAAAAAATAAATCATCTCGCAAAATCTTTGAATAAACTGCAAAAATTTCAGTTACGTCTTGGCAGCATACTCTTCTTTACCAGTATCGTGTTGATCTTGCTGCAGCTTGTTTATTTGAACTTGCGTTATGATCATTTGGTAGATCAAATCCCTCTTTTCTATACTTATTCCTGGGGACTCGATCAGATCGCTTCAAGAGCCGATCTTTTCATTATTCCCGCCCTCTCAACAATCATTTCCCTTGGCGGGATTCTCCTTTATTATTACACCTCCGTTAAAAACTATAAGTACGGACCGCAACTACTATTTTTTGTTGTGGTCTTTACTAATATATTTCTGACCTATTCTTTGTTTAGAAGCGTCAGAATAGGTTTGGTAGTTTCAGAACCTTTGATTTCCCGTCAAGTTCTAGAGTCCGTAGTTCCCTTTTTGGTAACTTTAGGCGTTACATTTCTATTGGCTCCTTCTTATGTGAGATTAATGGAGCGTTGGAAAATCGTGACTGATCCCGTTGAGCATGATCATCCGGGGATGATTTTGGAGAAACCTTCCGCAAGAGGTGTCGGATTCCTCTTCATTTTGATCTTTATACTGGCTAGTCTTATTTTTGTACCCATAAGCAGGGAGATTTTGGGAGTCTTTGTCATTGGCTTTAGTATTGGGATTTTAGGATTACTTGATGACTACCAAAACACACATCGAACCTCCAAATTATCTTTTTTGGAGAACCCTCTTATACGTTTGGGAATTCTTTTTTTTCTGGTCGGTTTTCTCTATTTCTTTGAGATCAGGATCAATTTTTTACCAAATGTTTTGGATGGGAGCGGATTTATGAATTCTTTGAATTTTTATGTTGGAGAATTTTTAATTCAACCTTTGCCCTGGATTTTAACAACGGTATGGATTGTTTGGATTTTAAATTTGCTTTCATGGTCAAATGGAGTTGACGGACAGTACTCGGGAATTTTAGGAATAGCTTTGATCATATTGGCGTTTCTTGCTTTGAGGTTTGATCCTGTCACGACCGTACAGCAGAATTACAGTCAGCTACTTTTTATAGCGGCCGGAGTGAGTCTAGGTCTTGTTGGAGTGACCTGGTTCCCATCAAAGATAATGTGGGGTTTTGGTGCTATGACAGCTGGTTTGGTTTTAGCTTCCATCTCAATCTTGATTCAAGCTAAAGTTATCACATCGGTTTTGATCCTGTTGGTTCCTTTCTTGGACGGTTTGGTCACCATATTTAGAAGAATTACGGAAGGAAAATCACCTTTAAGGGGTGATCGCGGCCATCTGCATCATCTCTTATTGGATAGAGGACTTAAAGTTCCCCAAGTTGCACTGATATATTGGCTGGTGACGTTGATTTTTGGCGGACTGAGCTTGCTTTCCGCTGACAACCCTTTGTTGCAAACGATCCTTATGATTATAGGAATTTTTCTCTTTCTTATAGCGTTAATGAATTTAAGATTATTAAAAGAGCGAAAATTACAACAACAATCTGAGTAATTATCCCCCACGGCAATGGAGCTTGAAACTGTAGTTTACTTTGAAAGGAAGAGAGAAATCTAAGTATTTTCGGCTCACGATCCATATAGATATGAGGTCCCTCCAGCGCATCAGGAAGTACTCCTGCAATTCCGCACAGAAAGACATTCAACGCCATAGCCTGATCTCCCTTGACCCACAAAATAAAAAGAGTGATTGTGAGACCCAAGGTTACCCCAATTATTAAATCAGCCATTACAGCTAAAGGTCTCCATCCGACCCTTCGCTCAAACTTTTCGGTATTAGAGAAGAAGTCCCAATGAGGCAACATATCTCCCACAAAATGCATACCAATCGCAGTCGGTACGCCTATTAGAGGGTTTTGCACTGTTGTTCCAATGGCAAGTCCTACCAAGGTGTGTGGCGTCAAAAGCATACACCAGAAATTTTATCATAAATATTCCTTGATTTGGCTATAGATCTAATACGGACGCGGTCACTGTAATTATTCTTTGATTTGGAGCCTTTATGTTATAGAATGTCTTTATGATTTTCGGTCGCGAGAAAAATGAAAAAGATGAGTATTTCGGTTTTAATAACGAATACAATCAATCTTATTCGGGAGAAGAACAGATCACAGCAAAAGCTTTTCTCTTTGACATTTTGGAGAGCGTGATCGGCTCCGTGATAGTAATAATCCTTCTTTACAGATTTGTGGCCATGCCCGAAGTGGTTCATGGTTCAAGTATGTATCCCAGCTTTGAACCCGGGGAGCGGATTCTTATGGAAAGAGTAACCAGGCACTTTAAGCCGTATGAGAGAGGTGAGGTTGTTATACTACACCCTCCCGGACAGGATAATGTTGATTTCCTAAAACGAATCGTAGCTTTACCCGGAGATATATTTAGAATAAAAGATTGTCAAGTTTACATAAGCAAGTACGGAGAAACTTTTAGACTACAGGAATTTTATATTGACGGTGAGGTTTGTACGGCCGAAGGTCCACAGATAAAAGAAGGACATGCGATCAGGCTCAGAGACGATGAATTCCTTGTTCTTGGCGATAATCGATCGAATTCGGTAGATTCACGTTTATTTGGCGTGGTTAAAAGGGACAGAATTTTAGGTAGAGTTGTTTTTAGATTTTGGCCTCTAAGTAGAGTTGGGTTTTTGTAGTTTGTATGGTACTATCCTTGTTGACAGAATATCATACGTGTGTTAATTTTCTCCTTGTTCAAAAACAGGGTACAATGGGTGTTTATAACAGGCAGTCAATGCTGCTTTTTTTAAATTTATCAACAACAATTAATGAAAGAATATAACTTCTCCAAAAGAGAAAAAGTTTTACCTCTGCCTAACCTTTCCGCGGTACAACTAGACTCTTATAGCTGGTTTCTTCGTGAAGGAATTGAAGAGGTACTTGAAGAGCTAGGTACTGTGGAGGACTCCTCGGGTAGGGGTTGGATACTACAATTGACCGATTCCAGATTGGAGGAGCCTAATAATAGTTTAGAAGAGGCGCTCCATTTAGGTAGATCATATGACGCTCCTTGGTATCTTACGGCTACCCTAAAAGATATCCCAAATGAAAAGGAAAAAAAGCAGGAAATATATATGGGCGATGTCCCTTTAATGACGGATAGGGGTACTTTCATAATAAATGGTGTGGAAAGAGTTATTGTAAGTCAGCTTCTAAGATCCGAAGGTGTTCTTTTTACCGGAGAGCCGTCCCCTACTACCGGGGAACTGTTCGGCGGAGCCAAAGTCCTTCCCAAACATGGAGTATGGCTGGAAATAACTACTTCTAGACGCGGGGTTATCAGCGTGAGAATAGATCGTAGAAGAAAGATCTCCGTTACGACACTCTTAAGGGTTTTTGGTTTGGAAACCGACGAAGAGATTTTGGACGCATTTGCAGAAGTTGAGACCGATCCGGAAGTAAATTATACCGAGAAAACGTTAGCTAAGGACCCCTCATCTTCTTACGATGAGGCTTGTATGGAGATATATCGAAAAGTACGTCCAGGAGAACCTTTGGTTTTGGAGAATGCAAGGGAATTGGTCGAGGAAATGTTTTTTAGTCCCAGCAGATATAGTTTGGGTGAAGTCGGGCGTTTCAAGTTGAATCAGGTTTTAGATTTGGATATTGCCAACACTCGGGAGGGTAGGCTTTTACATCTCGAGGATCTTACAAGAATTGTTTCAAGGGTGATCCAGCTTAATAACGGTATAGGAGAAGTCAGTGACGTAGATAATCTCTCTAATCGTCGAGTACGCAGGGTCGGGGAGCTTTTACAGGACAGAGTGCGGGTGGGCTTTTTGAGATTGGCTAGGAATGTCAGGAGTCGTATGGTCCTTCAGCCAAGGGATGAACTTCCCAATCCATCAAGATTAATATCTCCTAGAGCGGTTACTGCTAATGTGCAGAGCTTCTTTGCCACGGGAAGACTATCTCAATTTCAGGATCAGCAGAATCCCCTGACTTCTTTGGCGCATATTAGGCGTTTGTCAGCGGGAGGTCTAAGTAAAGAAAGAGCAGGTATGGCTGTGCGGGATGTTCACTATTCTTCTTTTGGAAGGATTTGTCCCGTAAGAACTCCGGAGGGTCCGAATATTGGCCTGATTAATTATATGGCCATGTATTCACGTGTCAATGGATATGGATTTTTGGAGACTCCTTACGTGAAAATCGAGAAAGACAAAAAAGGTATGAGGGTAACAGATGAAATTGAGTATCTAGCAGCTTATGATGAGGAAGAAAAAGGAGTTACGGATGCATCCATTCATATTGACAAAGATGGGTACATTACTGATGATCAAGTACCGATAAGAATAAGAGGAGAGTTTTACTTAGGAAGTGTTAATGAGGCGGAATACATGGAAGTTGTACCTCAACAAATCGTTGGAATTTCAGCCGGACTTATTCCGTTCCTATCCAATGATGATATTACTCGAGCCTTGGTTGCAGCGCAACAGCTATCGCAAGCCGTTCCGTTAATTAAACCCGAAGCTCCTATAGTGGGTACGGGTATAGAAAAAGCGGTTGCGGAAAATTCAGGAGCCGTGATCAGAGCCAAAAAGAGCGGTGAAGTCGTTTCAGTGGATGCTGATGAACTAGTTGTTCGGTATAAGGGAGAAAAAGAAGACGAGAAATTTGTTCCCAGTAAATTCGTTAAATCCAATGTTTCTACAAATTACAACCAAAAAGTGAGGGTGGATTCCGGACAAAAATTTTCTAAAGGCGATATCTTATTTGAAGGTCCTGCATCGCAAAATGGGTACACATCTTTAGGTACAAATCTAACAGTAGCCTATATGATCTGGGAGGGTTATGAGTACGAAGACGGAATCGTCATATCCGACCGTTTGGTAAAAGAGGATGTTTTGACTTCAATTCATATAAATGATTACGATATTTCGGTTGTGGAAACCAAACTTGGGCCTGAGGAGATCACATCAGACATTCCTAACGTTTCCGAAAATGCACTAAGAAATTTGGATGAGGACGGTATAGTGGTTGTAGGTGCGGAAGTCCGATCCCGTGATATTTTAGTGGGTAAAGTTGCTCCCAAGGGTGAGGTTGATCTATCTTCCGAGGAGCGCTTGTTGAGGGCGATTTTTGGGGAGAAGGCTAAGGAAGTTAGAGATACTTCTCTTAGAATGCCCCACGGAACCCACGGAATAGTTATAGGCGTTAAGAGAGTGACTCGCGCGGAGAACGATCAACTTCCGGTGGGAGTTTTAGAAGAGATTACGGTTTATGTTGCAGAGAGATGTAAAATTAGCGTTGGTGACAAACTCGCCGGTCGTCACGGTAACAAAGGGGTTATTTCGGCCATAGTTCCGGAAATAGATATGCCTCATATGGAAGACGGTACTCCCGTGGATATAATCTTTTCTTCAGAGGCGGTACTTAAAAGAATGAACATGGGTCAGATTTTGGAAGCTCCTTTGGGCTTGGCTGGGCGCAGATTGGATAGGAGGTACATTGTTCCTCCTTTGGAGAAGGTTGGGGAAGAGGTTTTGGAAGAGCAATTGAAAGAGGCCGGACTCCCTGTTTCCGGGAAATTCAAACTTATTGACGGAAGGACCGGAGAGTATTTTGAAAACGAAATAGTTGTTGGGGAAAACTATATTTTGAAACTGGTGCACATGAGTGAGGAGAAAATGCACGCACGATCTACCGGGCCATATTCATTGGTGACTCAACAGCCACTTGGAGGCAAAGCTCAATTTGGAGGACAACGCTTCGGTGAGATGGAAGTTTGGGCTTTACAGGCGTATGGGGCTGCCCATACTCTAAAAGAGATGTTGACAATAAAGTCAGATGATTTGATTGGTAGGACCAAAGCATACAGCTCTATTATCCAGGGTAATCCTATAGCCGAATCCACAGTTCCTGAAACATTTAAGCTCTTGGTAAGGCAGTTGAACGGGTTGGGCTTGGGTATCGATCCCATACTGTATGAAAAGGAGGAAATTTTTGATGAAGAAAGTATTCGCGGGGAGGCGGAAGAGGAGCTTACAAGAGCTGAGGAATTTTTTGAAGCTGAAGGGGAAGGATCTGAGGAAAAAGATAAAGAAGAATTAAGTGAAGAGGAGGAATCATAATGAAACATTTAAACCATCTAAGAGACTTTGATGCTCTTAAAATCTATATTGCTTCCAGCGAGGACATACTCTCTTGGTCTTATGGAGAAGTTACAAAACCTGAAACCATAAATTACAGAACCTTTAAGGCGGTCAGAGGAGGTTTATTTGATGAAAAGATCTTTGGTCCAACGAAGAATTTTGAATGTTATTGCGGAAAGTATAAAGGGATTAGATATAAAGGAGTTCTGTGTGATAAATGTGGTGTTGAAGTTGCTCATTCCAGAGTCCGAAGGGAAAGAATGGGTCACATAAATCTAGCCGCACCCGTTGTCCATGTTTGGTTCTTCCGAGGGATACCGTCAAAATTGGCCATACTTTTGGATGTTTCTCCTCGTAAGGTTTCGTCAGTGATCTACTTTTCCTCCTTCATCTGTTTGTCCATAGATTCAAATATGAGAGCCAAGGCCATTTCCATGGTGGAAAAAGACTTGGAAGATGCGGAAGACCGAAGTCAAGAAAATCTGACGATGAAGATCCAAGATCTTGAAAAAGAGTTTGCCGAAAGAGCCAAAGATTTTGAAGACGATGAGATCAAAAAAAGAGAGCATGAATTAAAACTTCAGCAGAGGATACAGATCATGAAAAACAAGGCTTTGCAGGAGCAGGAAGAGCAAGGTCAATTCTTTAAGCTTGTCCGTAAAAAGCTTGAGGATTTGGAAGTTTACTCTGTAATGAGCGATACCGAATACATGCAGATGAAGCGCTACGTGGACGTTTTTGCGAATATGGAAATTGGTGCTGATGCCGTTAAATCTATTTTGGAAGGTTTGGATTTGGAATCCTTGTCAGTATCCCTAACTAAAGAGTTGGAGAAATCAAAAGGACAGAAAGCTAAAAAATTAAAGAGACGTTTAAATGTAATCGAGCAGTTTAGAAGATCGGGAATCAATCCGGCCAATATGGTCATGGAAGTTCTTCCGGTGATCCCCTCGGATCTTAGACCTCTAGTTCAGCTTGAAGGCGGAAGATTTGCTTCCTCAGATCTAAATGATCTTTACAGGGCTATAATCAATCGCAACAACAGATTGCAAAAACTTTTAGACATCGGAGCTCCCGAGGTTATTCTTCGCAATGAAAAAAGAATGTTGCAGGAAGCTGTCGACGCTTTCATTGACGATTCCAAGCAGCGGAATCGAAGAAGATCCCGCAGAGGACGTAAGGAATTACGGTCTTTGTCGGATATGGTGAAGGGAAAGCAGGGAACATTCAGATTGAACTTGCTAGGAAAACGGGTGGATTTTTCGGGAAGAGGTGTTATTGTAAATGGTCCCGAACTAAAATTGGATGAATGCGGGATACCTAAGCATATGGCTTTAGAGCTCTTCAAACCTTTTGTTTTGAGAGGTTTGATGGAGGAAGGTTTAGCGCCCAACATAAAAAGTGCTAGACGGGTCTTGGCTGATGAAGGACCGGAGGTATGGGAAATACTGGAAAATGTTGTAGAAGGCCATCCCGTTCTTCTGAATCGAGCCCCTACGCTTTGGAGATTAGGTATTCAGGCTTTTTATCCAAAATTGGTTGAGGGAGATGCCATTAGACTACATCTTTGTGTAACCTCCGGATTCAACGCGGACTTTGATGGGGATCAGATGGCTGTCCATCTTCCCCTGTCGGAGGCTTCGAAAAAAGAGGCTCGAGAGACCATGCTCTCAATAAAAAATCTTTTGAACCCTTCAAACGGTTCTCCCATATCCGTCCCTAATAAAATCATGCTTTTCGGGACTTATTATATGAGTTCTATCGATCCGGATCTGGAACTTTATGAAAGTACGTTTGCCAATCCGGAAGAAGCTTTGTATGCTTTCAATACTCTTAAGATCCTAAAACTAAGACAGTCGATAAAAGTAAGAATTGAAGGCAAGATCATTGAGACCACGCCGGGAAGATTGATCTTCAATCAAATTATGCCTCCCAGTTTCGGTTTTATTAATAAAGATTTGACCAAGAAAGAAATCAATTCTTTATTGGCCGAGGCTTTTGTAAGTGAGTCGATAGAAGTTGTGGTAAATCTCATTGACGATATTAAGGATCTGGGTTTTAAGTATGGAACCATATCCGGCCACTCGGTTTCTTTGAGCGATATTGAAATTCCTGAAGAGAGGGAAAAAATTATCAAGGAAGGTAAGGAAGCCGTAGCTAAAATCGATAAAAACTACAAGCGAGGACTCATAACAAGAAAAGAAGCTCAGCGTCTGACAGAGGATGTTTGGGTTGACATAACCACTAGAATTGACGAGGCTGTTTGGAAGAATATGAGTGATACCAACCCGGTTAAGGTTCTTGTAAAGTCCGGCTCTACCCGTGCCTCGCGCGATCAGGTAAAACAGATCGCCGGGATTAGAGGCTTAATGACCGATCCTACAGGTAGGATCGTACCCATGCCTATTTTGGGGAACTACAAAATTGGTCTTTCGGGATTGGAATATTTTGTGGGTGCCCGCGGAGCCAGAAAAGGTTTGGTCGACAAAGGTTTGAAAACCGCTGATGCGGGGTATTTAACTCGAAGGCTAGTAGATGTTTCTCAAGACGTGATTGTAAGAGCTAAGGATTGTGATACTGATACAGGAAGACCGGTTGAGGTTGGTAAAGGAACTGTTCTTCAAAGCTTTGAGGAAAGATATAAAGGTCGTTATCCCGCCGTTGATATCAAAAAAGGAAACAAGATCATTTGTAAAACCGGCGAGGTATTGACCGAAGAGAGCCTTAAGGAAATATCTGACGCTGGAATAGAGGAAATTTCAATAAGATCTCCCATGACTTGTAAAACACGTCGAGGAGTTTGTTCTAAATGTTACGGAATTGATCTTATGACCGGCACGGATGTTGAAATTGGAACTACTGTCGGTGTTCAAGCCGCACAATCCATAGGTGAGCCCGGGACACAGCTTACAATGAGAACGTTCCATACCGGAGGAATAGCAGGAAAGGATATAACCCAGGGATTACCCAGAGTTGAGGAAATAATGGAAGTTCGAAGCCCCAAGGCTCTTTCTATAATGAGTGAGGTCACCGGAAGAGTCAAAATAATGGAAACCGGTGACGAAAGAAAGATCTTTATTACACCTACCGAAGGAGATAAAGAGGATGCCGTTGAGTACACTGTAGATCCTGTTTCGGAAATTGAAGTTGAGGATGGACAATTGATTTCCAAGGGGGAGAAACTGACTGTAGGGCATCTGGACTTGGAGAAGTTGATGGACACTGTAGGAGTTAGAGAAACTCAAAGATATATTGTGGATCAGGTTCAAAAAGTATACTCCTCACAAGGAGTCGCCTTAAATGATAAGCATATTGAAACGGTTGTGAGTAAGATGTTCAATAATATTGAGATATCCGCTTCCGGGGATACTGAGCTTATGGAAGGTCAGGTAGTCACTCGCGATACCTTTAACGAGCATAACGAAGAGGTTTTGGCTCAGGGAGGCGACCCCGCCGAAGGCAACCAAGTTCTTTTAGGTATAACTAAAGCTTCGCTTAACACGGACAGCTGGTTGTCCGCCGCATCTTTTATCTATACTAGTCGAGTATTGACGGACGCCGCCTCTTCTGGTAAGGTCGATAAGCTTCTAGGTCTGAAAGAGAACGTTATTATCGGAAGGTTGATTCCTACAAATGAGAGAGCTATCCTAGAAGGAGAATAGAAAGGTAAATTATTATGCCTACAACAAATCAATTAATAAGAAAAGGAAAAAGAAAAAGAAAAAAGAAAAAGACAAGTACACCCGCTCTTGGGAGTGTATACAATACTTTGAAAAGGAAATCAAAGAAAGTAGACTCCCCTTTCAAGAAAGGGGTGTGTCTTCAAGTCAAGACCATGACTCCTAAAAAGCCCAACTCAGCGTTGAGAAAGGTTGCACGTGTACGTCTTTCAAACGGAGATGAAGTTACCGCTTATGTTCCTGGGGAGGGACACGATCTTCAAGAACACTCCGTTGTTTTGGTCAAGGGAGGTAGAGTTAAAGACTTACCGGGCATTAAATATACATTAGTCAGAGGAGTTTATGATTTGGCCGGTGTATCGGATAGAAAATCCTCAAGATCACTGTATGGCGCTAAAAAACCTAAGGAGGAATAAGACATGAGAGGAAAGCGCGCACCCAGAAGAGAAGTAAAACCTGATCCCGTTTATAAATCCCCTACCGTTACTAGACTTATTCGCAAAATTATGCTTTCAGGTAATAAAACCAAGGCTCGTAATATAGTTTACGGAGCAATGGAAAAGTTATCTGATGATCCCAAAAAAGCTTTGGAAATCTTCAATAAGGCAATGGATAACGTCCAACCGGTCAAAGAAATCCGTTCTCGCAGGATCGGAGGGGCTACATATCAGGTTCCTTTACCTGTAAAGCAATGGAGATCGGAAGCGCTGGCAATAAGATGGATAGTAGATTCCGCAAGATCAAAGTCGGGGAAGTCTATGGAGGACTTTCTTTATGAAGAATTGAAAGCGGCAAGCGAGGGTGCAGGAGCTGCAGTTAAGAAAAAAGAAGAAGTACATAAGATGGCGGAGGCTAATAGAGCGTTTGCACACTTCGCAAATTAAGGTAAAATACTCCCTATGGCTAAAGCAGAAAATAAGAAGTACCCTTTGGAAAAAATAAGAAATATTGGAATTATTGCTCATATTGATGCCGGTAAAACTACTACGTCGGAACGCATTCTTTACTATACCGGGCGGTCCCACAAGATTGGAGAGGTTCATGAGGGCGAAGCTCAAATGGATTGGATGGAGCAGGAACGGGAAAGAGGAATAACTATCCAATCAGCTGCTACTACCTGTTTTTGGAAAGATCATAGAATAAATATTATTGATACTCCGGGTCACGTTGATTTTACGGCTGAGGTTGAACGTTCCTTAAGGGTTTTGGATGGAGGCGTTGTTCTATTCGATGGCTCTCAAGGAGTTGAGCCGCAGAGTGAGACAGTTTGGCGTCAGGCGGAAAAATATAATGTCCCTTTGCTGTGTTTTGTAAATAAACTTGATAAATTGGGCGGGAACTTTTCCATGTCATTGGATTCCATTAGGGAGCGTCTTTCCAAGGATGCATATCCGGTTCAGCTTCCTATAGGAGTGGAAGATAAATTTCGAGCCGTGATAGACCTGATAGAGCGTAAGGCTTTTACTTTTGAAGGAGAACTTGGGCACGAAGTGAAGGAGATAGAAATTCCAGAGGAATACAAAGAGGATATGGAAAAATATCGTGCAGAACTGGTTGAAAAATTGGCCGAATCTAACGATTTGCTGATAGAGAAGTTTTTGTCCGGTGAAGAGCTAACAATCGAAGAAATTAAGACCGCTCTTAGGGACATGACCATAAAAACCGAAATCTACCCCGTATTTGCCGGAGCTTCTCTCGCGAACATAGGTGTTCAAAGACTACTGGACGGTGTTGTAGAATATTTACCTTCTCCCAAAGATATGGGCGAGATCTTGGCTTACAATAGAGAACGTGAGGACAAAGTAACGCTCCATCCTGAAGAGGACGGGCCGTTCGTAGCGCTTGTTTTTAAGCTTCAGACCGATCCCTATGTTGGAAGGTTGACATATTTTAGAGTATATTCGGGTATGGCGGAGGCGGGATCTTATATTTTGAATTCGACCCAGGATAGCAAGGAAAGGTTGGGAAGGATTATCCTTATGCACGCCAATAAGCGCGAGGAGATCTCGGAAATCCATGCCGGTGAAATAGGAGCTGCGGTCGGTTTAAATGCTCGTACGGGAGATACGATATGTGATGAGGAAAATCCGATCATTTTGGAATCAATAACCTTCGCAGAACCGGTCATAGGGTTGGTTGTGGAACCTAAAACCAAAGACGACCGCGACAAAATGGGGCAAGCGCTTAAAAAGTTTTTGGATGAAGACCCTACTTTGAAGATAAAATCTGATCCTGAGACCGCGCAAACCATTCTTTACGGTATGGGAGAGTTGCATTTGGAGATCATTGTGGATCG
>PXDX01000130.1 GCA_003564915.1 candidate division WWE3 bacterium | reverse complement strand
ATTTATTATGCTATCTCCGGATACATGATACTTGCAAAAAAGAAATATAGTCTTTAAAATAACTTTATGTCTGATTCACAAGTAAGTGATACGCTCAAAATATCAAATTTGTCCATAGTCATTCTCTGTTGCGCTTTCGTGGCATTAATGGCCGTCACCCTAGGATTCGTCCTTGGCGAGACTTACGACCCCGGAGAGGTACTTGGACGAATGACAACCAGATCAGCTCCTTAGTTCAAGATACGTAAATAGAACAAGCCGATCTTATTCCAGATTTGGGTATATTTCGTTACCTGTACTATTATTGGTAATGAAAAGAATATAATTTATTCCTGATGTCTCCGTATCACGTCTTATTCGTTGCCATATGCTTTTAAAGAGAATCTCCCCTAACTAAAGTATTTTCTAATGCGAAAAAATTAATCTGATCGGATAATTTTTCATATACCTTACAAAAAAATGAAATTCATTTTGATTGAAATAAGCTGGATTTGGTCCTACACGCTTTTCTGAAGGTCTTAAAAATTAAAATTTGATTAAATTACAGAAATATTTAAAATAATACCAGCGTTGTTAGCTTACAGGGAAGGAGGTTCCCTATGAGTAAGGTAACAGTCTTATGGATCGATTCGGAAGTGGGCAATTGGAAGGTTGTCCACAATTACCTGAAAAAGCGGGGTTTCGAAATAACTTCGGTAAGAGAGGTTAGAGGTTCCGCTGAGCTTGCTGATCTGATCGAGGATAAAGATGTTCTGGTTTTCAACCCGGAACTTCGGTCAAGAGCAGGCGTTAAGGAATTCGCTGAAGATGTTAAGAAGGTACATCCCGGGGTTGTGGTAGGAATAACCGGTGAGACTTCAACGGGGAACTTTGTAGATTTTAACATCAGCTCAAGACCGCTCTTCCTGGATGAGATGGAGGAGCTAAGTCGCAAGATCAGGCAGGTAAGTGGAAATGGAAAGAACAGCTAACAACGTAGAGGGATGGAAGCCAAGAGACCGTGATCTCTTGCCCTCGGCAAATCGCTCTCAAAGGATTTGCGGCTTCCTTTTCTTTTATTTATTTGATCTTTCTTTGAACTTATCTGGAAGAACTGGATTGCCGGATCTTTGAATTGATCAAAAAATCAGGTTAAACCGCTTTTTCTGTAACATAAAAGTTTCACTAATTCTGTGCTGATAAAATAAGCAACCACAATAAGCAGGATGATAAGTAAGTTGTTGTACCCTATCGCCTCAAATTGGAAGTATTTTTGCCCAAATCCTATGAAAGGTAGGGCGATAGTTATGGAACCCGCAGCCAAGGCCATAAAGGTAAGCCATTTTGATGGAGGAGAGGATCGGAAGAAAATCTTTTCTGTTCGGATGGAGAAGATAAAAACTAATTCGGTCAGTACGCTTCCAATGAACCAACTTGTTTGTAATATGGCGGGAGAGGTCCCGAGGAAATAAAAGAAAAATCCAAAGTCAAAAACAGTACTAAGCAATCCTAAAACCGTACTGAACAGTAATATACTGCCCACATTATATCTTCTGGGTTTGGAAACAGTATTTTCGTCTACCGAATCGGTTGCTACGGCTATCATGGGAAAGTCGGACAGCAAATTGAGCAGTAATATTTGTATCGGCAGCATGGGGGGAAAACTAATGAATAAAGATGCAAGCGCTAGAGCATAGAAATTCCCGAAATTTGCGGAAAGGGTCAAAATCAAATATTTGATCGTATTTGCAAAGACTTTTCTCCCTTCCCGAATACCCTCGACAATAACTTCCAGATCCCTTTCAAGAAGCACGATGTCCGAGGCTTCTCTAGCAATGTCCGTTGAATTTGGTACCACTATAGAAACATCTGACATTTTTAGTGCCGGTGCATCATTTATTCCATCTCCCAAAAAACCTACACGATATCTTTGTTTCAAAAGACGTACGGTCTCATGCTTTTGTTCAGGCGTGAATCTGGCAAATACTTTGTTTTCCATTACCGCAGAGATCTTTTCTTCTTCCGATAGCTTTTCAAACTCTGATCCGGTAATCACTTCTTCCGCGCTTTCAATCAGGCCTATCTCTCTGGAAACGCTTATTGCAACTCGTCTGGAATCGCCGGTAATTAATTTGATACCAATACCTGCTTCCGTAGCTTTACTTATTGCTGTTAGGACCGTTGCTTTTATTGGATCCTCAAATGAAACAACTCCCACGAATTCAAGTCCGCCATAGTCCCAGACTTTATTTGATTTTACGCCTTTTATGTCATCAAGATCTCTTTTTGCTATGGCCAGACATCGCATACCTTTGCCTTCTTTTTCACCAACCCAATCGATGATTTTTCTCTCGGTTTCTCTGGGAAGAGCGCATCCGCTCAAAATGGTTTCAACCGCACCCCTAAAGACGGCAATACCTCCCATGTCCGTATCAACTAAAACTCCGTTTCTTCTCAAAGATGGATTGAACGGAATATACTCAATTCGAGCAAACTTAGAGATCTCATTTCTATTTTCTTCACTTAAAGCCTCCCAGAGAGCAATATCAAAAGGTTCCAGTCCCCTACCCTCCTCTATGGATGCGGCTAAATTAGCATATAAAAGTAAATCGGGATTAGATCCGGGATACAAGGATTTTACTTCCAGTTTATTTTCGGTTATTGTTCCGGTTTTATCTGTACAGAGGATATTGAGAGATCCTAGATCTTCAATGGCGGATAATCTTCTAACAGCAACTCCTTTTTTGGCAAGATCGCTTGCCCCTAAGGATAGAGAGAATGTCATTACCAGCGGCAAAGCCTGAGGTATTACGGATATTGCAAGTGCTACAGTAAAGATCAATAAGGTTGGAAAATCATCGACCCCAAGGCCTAAAACCAAATTTAATATTATCATCAGGGCAAGCGTGATCGAAACAATTTTCAATATGGCTTTACTGAAGCGAGACAGAGCGTTCTCCAGACCGCTTACGGTTTGTGTTTCAAGCGTCAGCTCGGCGATCCTCCCAAAGGAAGTATCAGTACCTGTGGTAATTACTATACATCGGGCTGTACCGTCAACTACAACGCTTCCGCTATAGATCATATTTTGAAAAGTGATCGTATTTTCAGAGAAATCTCTAGTGTCCTTATCATGCTTGGTCACGGGTACTGATTCTCCGGTCAGAACCGACTCGTCTACACTAAGATTTCTGGTTTCCAGGACCCTCATGTCGGCGGGAATTCTATCTCCGGTCTGTACTATTACAATATCTCCGGGAACAAGCTGCCGAGTGTCTATTTGTTCAACTTTCCCGTCTCTAAGGACGCTGGAATAGGAAATTATTCGCTCCCTCAAGGCTTTAAAAGTTTCTTCCGATCTGAATTCCTGATAGAACCCCAAAACGGTGTTAATGAGAATAAAGATAAAGATCAAAAAGGTATCCAACATCTCGCCAACTAGAAAACTTAAAACAGCCGCTCCAAAAAGAAGGTAAATGAACGGTGATTTTAGCTGCCTAAAAAGTATTTTTAACCATGTTGATCTGTGATCAGGGATTTCGTTTTTTCCGAATTCTTTTAATCTTTTTTTTACCTCTCCCTTTGTTAGTCCATATCTACTGTTGGATTTAAACCTTTCAAGAATTTCTCCTTTAGATAAGGTAGTGTATTCAGTGCTCAACATGTTCATATTATACAAATAAACTTATAAATATAGGATAGCAAAGAAATCTTAGGGTACGAGTATTGTTCGGCCCAGGATTATACCCACGAATTTGAGGCGATTTCCGCTTCTTCTGGCGACAGTTTCTTTATAACTACGCCCATTTGAACCAACACATAGTCACCTACTCCTACGTTAACTCCCCCACTCAAGGCTTTTCTGGTCTCATCAGGATATTTAACAAATATTTCCATTCCTTCAATTTTTATAACCTCTCCGGGTAGTGCCAAACACATATGTTTGTTATTATACAGAAGTGGATAGTGTTGATACCATAGTTCCTAGCAAAAAGTTGGCAATAGGTTGGTTCTCTTTTACTTGCAGTGAGGATAGTACTATATTGCTTACGGAGCTTCTTAACGATCACTGGGATGAATGGAAGAAGGTCATTGAGTTTAGGCACCTAAGATCCCTTAAGACCCAGAATTCATTAAAGGATTTGGACGTAGCTTTCATTGAAGGCGCTGTTTCCTCGGAAAAGCAGGCAGATGAAGTTAGGGAAATTAGAAATAATTCCAAATATGTTGTAGCTGTGGGTTCCTGCGCGTGTACAGGATTACCTTCTTCTTCAAGGAATGATTTTTTATCCGAAGAAATGAATGAAAAAATGAAGTTTTATATGAACCACTTTAATTATAGCGACAAAGTGAAGAAATTAGCTGATGTGATAAAAGTGGATGACATGGTGGAGGGATGTCCCATGAACGTTGAGGTTTTTCTTACTGTGGTTGATAAATATTTAGATATTTTTAAAATAAAATAATGCACGACGGAAATATTACTATTGATAGCATAAGCAAGATCGAAGGCACCGCGGGGCTGGAGGTGACCGTCAAAGATGGAGAGGTTAAAGATCTAAAATTCATAATCAAAGATTACAGGCGTTTTTATACCGAGGCCGTCAAGGGAAAACCATTTATGGCATCTCCTTCTTTTTTGTCCAGAATATGCGGAACCTGCTCAGTTGCGCATTTGTTTGCCTCCCTAGAAGCGATAGAAAAATCTCAAGGCATTGAACTGACCGACCAGACCAATCTTTTACGTAGGCTGGCTTACGACGGTCTGATGATACGTGATCATGCCCTTCACCTGTATTTTTTTGTACTTCCCGATGTACTGGGAATAGATTCAATTTTGGATATACCGGATGATCACGACGATCTTGGCCACACGCTTCTACATGACTCATTTGATATAAAGAGACTTGGTGCTGACATCACCGACGTGATAATCGGAGCTGCAATACATGCCCCCATACCCACCATCGGAGGTTTTCTAAAGCCTCCTGATCCTTCAAAATTTCCGGAACTTGTGGATAGGTTGGAAGCTCTTAGACCACAGGTTCTAAGGGGTATAAAAGTATTCTACGAAAATGAAGATGAACTCATCCGTAATGAGGACTATATGTGTCTTAGAAACGATGAAAGTTTTGAGTTCATAGAAGGAGAGGTTATAAACTCCACAGGAAAACGCGTTCCGGAAGAACAATTCCACGACTTTTTAAAACTAGTGGTAGTACCCTATTCTCAATCGGAAGGATATGTTTTTTCCGATGTTCACGAAGACTATCTTGTAGGTTCTCTTGCTAGGGTGAATTTCAACAAGGATCTTCTTCATCCCAGAACTCTAAAGGATGCAAAAACCTTTTTGGACGTGTTTCCTTCAAATAATGTTTACCACAATAATCTGGCCCAAGCCATAGAGATACTTCATTGCGTGGATGACGCAATAGATATTCTGTCTGAGATAGAGATCAAACCTGAAAAACCGGCCCAAGCGGAAAGAAAAGCGGGAGTAGGAGTGGGTGTTGTAGAGGCCCCAAGGGGGATACTCTATCATATGGCTAAAATTGACGATAAAGGTATGATAGAAGATTACGATGTTATAGTACCTACTTCTCAAAATCAGATCTGCATAGAAAAGGATCTTAAAAGGTATTTTTCGGAGAATTTATCTAAAAAAAGCGAAGCGGAGTTGAAGTACGACGCAGAAAAGATAATCAGAGCTTATGATCCCTGTATGTCTTGCGCTACCAATTTCCTTACGATCGAGTGGATAAGGTCGTGATCAAGATCCCCTTTTTGCGGTATACCTAAGATCTTTACGTTTCCCAGTTTCCCCAGTTTTTTTAAATATTTCAATTGGAAAGCAAGATCAAAATCATGGACCGTGGTACTTGAGGGGATCTTTATCTTGTCCAGATCTTCATTTTCCAAAATCTCCAGCCGATCTATGCCTTCAACAGTATCAATTATCAAGACATCTTCCTTATTCTCAAAAGGAAGATCTTTATTGACGTCAACCTCAATAAATTCAACCTTCGGAAATTCCGCTTTTAACCTTTTTGCAACAAGGAGAGCTTTATTATCTGATTCCACGTCAATATTTCCGAACACATAGATTTTCACATTCTATTTATACAAAGCGGCTCTTTCATTTGCAACTTTCTTGTTCTATTATTCTATTATCATGGATCATAGAGCTCTGCAGTTGGTATCACGTTTCTCCCTTCCTCCCAACTCCCTTGGCCATTGCGGTTCCAATGAGGCCCCTCAAAAGTTTATCGATTGCGTTGTAAATGGAGAATGCTCAGATATTGGAGATGAAATAAGTAAGTTCATTACGCTTAACCCATATTTAAAAACCATATCTGAGATTACAGGTTTGCCGAAATTTTCCTACGAAGTAGTGGAGGCTTATTGGTTAGGAAATGATTTGGTCAAAAACGTTAAGGTGGAGCATTATAAGATATTACTGAAAAATTTTAGAGATCAGGGGGTTCCCGTCCACCTAATCGATAAGTTTGAGGAGGAAGTTCCGGGAAAGTTCATTCCTACGCATTTTTTTCAGGTTTTGCGATCCCGATCGATTGGAAAAGAGTCTTTTCTTTCTCTTGGGATCGAAAGATTTAATGATTGCATGATAAGGTGGGGTGAGGTTTTGCATGTTGATAAGCAGAAGATCGTTGCAAACTTGAATTCCTTGGAGGAACGGGAGGGGAGGCTCGAATTAACAAAGAAGGAAAGCAATGTTTTTCAAATTCCCGGTTTTCTGACCGGATTGAAAGTAGGAAATATCATTGCGGTGCATTGGGGTCAGGGTGTCAAAATCTTGGACAATGAGGAAGCAGCAAAAATATCATTTTGGACCTCAAAAGTTTTGGACGGCTTTGAGTTCCCTTGATCTTGCGATCTTTAGTTCTTTTGTCTCACCAGTCCCCTACCCTACCTCTTGTATTAAAGTTAAATCTCTAGAATCGTCTAGATTTCTTCCACATGTGCCTTTAGATTCCTTTTTCTGGGACCGTTAAGTTCTATTAGAACAATTCTTTGCCATGTACCCAATGAGATTTTTCCGTTCTCGACGGGAACCGAAACAGAATTGCCGATTATTGATGACATTATGTGGTCTCCAACATGGCCGGGATTATGCGGGTGCCTGTAATTTCCTTTGGGGAACATTTTTTCTATAGCATCCAAATAATCCTTATCCGTTCCGGGATCCAGATCCGCAGTTGTTAAGGTACAGGTTGTGTGAAGAATAAAAGCCGTGCATATACCGTTTTGAATTTTTGTCCGGTTAACTATGTTTTGGAGATCTGGTGTGATGTCTATGACCTGCTTGTCTTGTTTTGTTTCTATGGTGATATTTTCCATTGATTAATTTATACTCTAAAAATTAAAACTCTACCAATACTGTCTTACTAACTAATGGTTAGACCATATAATCTCAGGTAGTTGAAACGAATTTAGATCCTTTAAGATAAAATCTCCACGGTTTTTCGGTATGTTTTTGACCATGGCTGTTTATCCCGATCCTTGGAGCCTGCCCTATCTCCATTTCAGCTTCATCCAAATTACATAAAATCAGATCCGGTTTTCTAAGATCGTGTCCGTAATCTTTTTTTGTAATGTTCAATGCTTCGGTCAATTTGGCGGGTCCGTTTGTCAGGTTGTAAATATGCTCAATATTTCGTCTTTTCCTCATTGTTTCTATCCCATACTTTGGCTCCAGTGCACGAACGAGTGTAACAAAATCGTCTCCTTTTTTGCTTCCTCCGGTGATACTTAGGCAAAAGTGCAGACCATATATTTTATATACGTACGCCAGACCCTTTTCACTTTCCAGAAGTACTTTGGTTCTGTCGGTTAGTCTTCCTTCGGAATGATGAGAGGGAGTATCGGAACCTCCGGGATAACTTTCCGTTTCCACTATCATTCCGCCGATAGGTTGTGGATCCAATTTGATAAGATATTTTCCTATCAACGCTCTTGACAGTTCATTATTGGAATTTCTGTAATAGAAATCCTTGGTTAATACATTAGATAGTATAGAGTCATACGTAGGCTGTGTTTTTGACGATCCGTTCATTATCATAACGATAGCAGATAATGGTATAGGATTCCCCTAGAAAAGAGGAATCCTTTCTAGGATCAGCTTTTCTTCTTAGGTTCTCTGACCTCTATTTTGTCTTCTACGTCTACGACTCCAACCGTCCAGAAAGCATCGGCATAAGCCAAGAACTTATCTTGTTTGGATTTGACCTCGCCTTTCAATGTAACAACACCAGCATCTACATCTATTTCTATGTTCTCTTTTGCAGAGCTTCTAATGTATGGGTTTGCTATGATATTGTCCCTTACGCTGAAAGCAATATCCTCATCGGTCCAGACATAGTCAGGTCCGTAGTAGGTCATGTCTATCCAAGGTGCCCAGGGGCAAGGGTCTCCCATTCCCTGAACATAGTAGTTGGAGTAGTAGTTAGGGTATCCGTAATATCCGTCCATTTACTTCACCTCCTTATTTAAAGTAATCATCATACTAATCGTTAATATATGATAGGTTTTTTTGAAAGCGATGAATCTTAAGTAAGACGTTTGTAAGATATGGAATTCAGCAACTCACACGAGAGTTTTTGGATATATAATTTATCAGTTTTTACTATCTCAGGATTTATCTAAGCGTCCATCCGCCGTCGACTACAATGGTTTGACCGGTAAGGTATCCGGCAATGTCAGAAGCCAGATAAACAGCGAGGCCGGCAATATCCATAGGGTCGCCGAACTTTCCCATCGGGATAGCCTTTAAAAACGGCCCTTTTTGTTCATCAGGCATAGCGGTTCCAGGTGTTTCTATTCCTCCCGGCGCTATGGCATTGACGGTTATATCCTGCGGGGCCAGTTCCAGTGCCAAAGCCCTGGTAAAAGCGTTCACGCCTCCCTTGGATGCGCAGTAATGAACAAGATTTT
>PXDX01000052.1 GCA_003564915.1 candidate division WWE3 bacterium | reverse complement strand
AGATGATCGATCTCATGTTGGATCACTCTTGCAGTGAAGCCCTTTGCTGTAAGGCTTTTTTGCTTTCCCTTCTCATTTTTATATTTGACCCTTATTTTTTGGGGGCGGCTGACTTTACCGTAGGTGTTCGGCACACTAAGGCAGCCTTCCCAATCTATTTCCTCATCTTTTGATCGATAAGTTATCTTGGGGTTGATCATCACATATTCTTTAAAGATCTTCGGATCCTCAGGAGTTTTAGTTTTTGTAAATTTTCTGACGATGCAGATTTGCTTGGATATTCCGATCTGGTTTGCAGACAGACCCACACCCTCAGGATTAGATGCTGCGTTTAGAGTATCCCTAAGATCTTCAATTATGCCCCCCAGATCTTCAGAAAAATCCTCAACCTTCTCGGTTTCCTTTTTTAAGCCCTGATCAGGTATTTTTATTATAGGTAAAACTGCCATGCGCCAATTTTACCACACGTTTTTTACTTTATGGACAGGAGATATGGCAAGGTTAATATCCCAAAAATATAGTGATATACTCGCTAATAATGATAGAAAAAATTCTGTCTAAGATATCTTATGATATTGGTATAGATCTTGGAACTGCAACGGTGTTGGTATATGTCCGCGGAAAGGGAATTCTGGTTAATGAGCCCAGCGTTGTTACTTTCCATAAAAAGACCAGGCAAGTACTGGCAGTAGGCGAGGAGGCCAAAAGAATGATAGGCAAGACACCGCCGACTTTGGAGGCGGTACGGCCCTTGAGAGGCGGCGTCATCTCCGATTTTCGCGCCGCCGAAGAATTATTGTCATATTTTATCGGTACCGTTAATTCAATGCCTTCCAAGTTTCCCAAATACCCCAAACCTCGAATAGTAATTGGAGTTCCTTCCGGACTCACTTCCGTAGAAAGGAAGGCTGTCATAGATTCCTCAATGACGGCGGGAGCCCGAAAAGTCTTTTTGGTTGAGGAGCCTATGGCCGCCGCTATTGGGGCAGGGCTTCCGGTGAAAAAACCGGCGGGAAGTATGATCGTTGATATCGGAGGGGGTACTACTGAAATGGCAATAATTTCGCTTGGGGGCGTGGTTGCAGGGAAGTCGCTCAAAGTTGCGGGCGATCAGTTGGACCAGGATATTGTGGCCTATGCTCGTAAGAAGTATGACCTTCTGTTGGGAGAGCGTAATGCTGAGCAATTGAAACAAAGATACGGAACGGCTGCAGAATTTTTCGCGACCAAATCTTCCAGTAGCACCAATATTCCGGATAAGATCGTTCTTCGCGGAAGGGATCTTAAAACCGGTCTTCCGCGCTCCATTAGGATTCAGTCCACCGAGCTGCGGGATGCCATGGACGCTTCTTTAAAGCAGATCACTAATTCCATAAAAGATGTTCTGGAAGAATCTCCCGCGGATTTAATGCCTGATATCCTTTCTTCAGGAATCGTTCTTGCAGGAGGCACATCTCTTTTAAAAGGAATGAGCCGTCTGATAAGTTCCGAGATAAATACTTCCGTACACGTTGCGGAGGACCCGATCTCCTGTGTGGTAAGAGGGTGTGGTTATCTTTTAGAAGATGACAATCTTTTAAGTTTAGTTGGACTTACTCAATGAAATATTTAGTTGTTAGTTTTATCTTGGTGGTAATCTCATTTTTTGGGGTGCTACGCCCCTTGGAGGATTTCGCGGCCTTTGCGTTTTCGCCTGTTCAGGGACAGGTTCGTATATTAGGTTTGGGTCTAAGGGATACTTTTAACTTTTTTCTAAATATATCCGGGATCTATTCCGAGAATCAAGCTTTAAAAGAAGAAATATTGGATCTGGAACAGAAATTGATCGAGCTAAAGATTTTGGAGGAAGAGAGAAGAGCTCTTAAAGACCAGTTTCTGGAAGGAGATCAGAAGCCTGATTACTTTGAGGAAGAAGCTTTGTATATTTTGAGCACACTTACAGGAGTGTCTCAAGATCTTTCCGGCACCATGATGTATGCAAATTCAGGCCATGTACACGGCGTCACAAAAGATTCTATCGTTGTATATAAAAATTATCTTGTGGGAAAGGTGTTAAAGGTTGAAGCCTATAGATCATTAATAGTTTTTCTGTATTCTCCAGATGTTTCGGTTGCCGTTAAAAATGTTGATTCATTGGACCAAACTGAAGGGGTGGTCAGAGGCGATTTTGGAACTTCATTAAAGATGGAAAGAGTTTTGCAAAGCGAATCACTTAGCAAGGGGGATGTACTTGTTTCCTCCGGTAAAGAAGGAGTTTTTCCTCCGGGCTATATTGTCGGCCGCGTAAGTGAGGTTTATGAGGTACCGGCGGAACCTGTAAAAAGCGCGCGCGTTGAGCCTATGATAGGGCTGGAAGATTTAAGCGTGGTATTTATTTTGACTTATCCTAGAAATTAAAATGAATTGGGATTGGCAAAGAAATACATTGATTTTCATAATTAATCTACTCTTGGTTTTAATCCAGACCTCTTTTTTGCCGGCTGTTTTTCCTCAGATCTTGTCTCCGGTACTCCCGTTCTCAATAGCTTTATCCTTTTTGGCCGTAAAGAAAATCAAAGATTCTTATTTTAGCGCTTTTGTAGGTGGTTTGCTTTTGGATATTGCGGTCGGTACTATTCTAGGGCTATCTTCATTTGTTTTTTTAGTGACACTACTTGTCACCAGAATAGTACAGACACGCTTTTTCGATAATTTTTTACTTTATATACTGTCTTCTCTTGTTTTTAGCGGAGTTTGGGTCTTGGTCCTTCTGGGTTCCTTAAATATAATTGGCACTTCTTTTCTAATTTTCTTTGTTCTAAATTATGTTAGTTTTTTCTTTTTGTATTTTATTGTTGGAAGGAGGTCGGGTGAGCAGAAATTTACTTGATGAGATCAAAAAAAGCTCTCGCAAAAGTACTCTAATAAAGATTTTGCACAGATTGAAGACCGGTAATTTAGGAAGATCATTGGGTTTAAGATTGGATGATGTTACGCCGGTTAATGAAAAAGTAGTTAAAGGATCCAAGCTTTTCCCATCAAATGATTGGCAGCTTTTCGGCTTGCTTATCCTTATGTTTCTTACAACTTTAGTTTTTGTTGCCAGAGCATTCAATTTGCAGGTTTTGGGTTCCTCGGAGTATTTAGCTCTCGCGCAAAGGAACAGAACCCGCTCTTATACCATTCCCTCTCCCCGTGGAGTTATTTATGACCGCAATGGAGAAGTTTTAGCCCGTAACCGTCCGACGTTCAACTTGATATTGAATGTTCCTCTGTGCTCAATAGGAGATGACCTAAGTTTGTGTAAGAACATAATATCTGATATCTCAAATGAGATACCTTTAAATGCAGTGGAGCTGATCTCAATGTTGGAGAAGATCTCTTCGGAAACCATGGTCATTGCCGAGGATATTGGGAAGGATGAAATAATTATTGTGGAATCAAGAAACTATCCTGCTCTGGATGTCTTGTCCTATACTTCTCGAGAGTATATCTATCCAAAGGAATTTGCGCATCTGATTGGCTATACGGGTCTTTCTCCCGTAAGTCTTTCGCCGGTGGTAGAGGGTAAGGGCGGGATAGAGCAACATTACGACGAGTATTTGCAAGGTATTCCCGGCAGTAAAATAATTCAAGTCAATTCTCGGAACGAGAAGATACAAGAATTTGACACATCCGATCCGGTACCCGGACAAAGCATTATATTGTATGTGGATCTTGGTCTCCAGAAATTGGCATTCGATCTTCTGGAGGAAGCTGTAACGGGTCCTGATTCCAAAGCGGATGCGGGAGTTGTTATAGCCCAAGACCCCAGCAGCGGAGGGATATTGGCTTTAGTGAATTATCCTTCATTTGATTCGCAGAAGATGGTCTCCGATATAACTACAGAAGAATTGGTGGAAATCGAAAGATCAGGTAAGTTCCCCTTCTTTAATCGAGCGATCGCCGGAACCTACGCACCGGGTTCGATTTTTAAAATGGTAATGGGATCGGCAATCTTGGAAGAGGGGGTAGCGACTCCTTACGATACCATTTTTTGTCCCGGCTACATCTCGGTTGCGGGATATACTTTTAGGAATTGGAAGTTGGATGGGCATGGTACCGTAGATCTTTTGCGGGCGATCCAGGTAAGTAATGACCCTTATTTCTATATAATGGGCGGCGGATACGAAGGAGTTCGTGGCTTGGGTATTGAACGCATCAACAAATGGGCTTCTCTTTTTGGTTATGGCTCTAAGACGGGGATCGATATTCCGGGGGAAGAAGAAGGGTTTGTACCTTACGAGGGTTATAAGGATTGGTATCTGGGAGATACATATATTACATCTATTGGGCAAGGGGATTTTTTGGCCACCCCGCTGCAGATAAATATGGTGACTTCTTATTTTGCCAATGGAGGTGAGTTGATCAGCCCACGCGTTGTAGCATCCATAGGAGGAGATGTACCTGAGAAAAATATTTTAGCTCAGGATCTTACGTCCGAAACCACCATGGCATATATAAGGGAAGGCTTGAAGCGGGCAGCCGAGCCGGGAGGTACCGGCTATCCCTTTTTTGATTTCCCTTCATTATTTGGCATTGACATAGCAGGTAAAACAGGAACATCTGAATATACGGATACTCAGGGCAGAGAAAGGACTCACGCTCTTTTTACGGTTTGGGGTCCTTATGAAAATCCCGAAATATCTCTGACGGTGTTTCTCGAAGGTGGGGGTGGGGGAGCGGGGGATGCAGCCCCGATAGCCAGAGAGCTGTTTGATTATTGGTTCAGTAAGTAAAACCAACCTTTTATGGATCCGTTTTAAAATTGTTTTGCGCTTTAGATTAGCTTTGCCGATACTCTCGGAAACTCTCTTTTAAAAGTTTGATTTGACAAAATCTCTTAAATACGTAATCTTTCTATGTATGGATTTGGTAATTGTGGAATCCCCAACAAAAGCGAAAACGCTTTCAAAATTTTTGTCTAAGGATAAATTTACAGTAGTTTCTTCAAAGGGACATGTTCGAGATCTGCCTAAAAAAGGTTTGGGTGTAGATGTGGAAAAAGATTTCTCCCCTGAATACGAAGTACCTTCTAAGGCTAAAAAGGTATTGACGGAGCTTAGGAAACAAGCAAAAAAAGCTGATCGCATAATTTTAGCGACCGACCCTGATAGGGAAGGAGAAGCAATAGCTTGGCACCTAAAGGATCTATTGTCGCAAAAAAACAAGGATCAGAAATTTGCACGGGTCTTTTTTCATGAGTTGACCGAAGAAGCGGTAAAAGAAGCTTTCAAGGATCCGACCGCGATCAATGAGGATTTGGTAGACTCCCAGCAGGCGCGTAGAGTTTTGGATCGCTTAGTGGGATATAAACTATCGCCCTTACTTTGGAAGAAAGTAAGGTACGGACTTTCCGCAGGAAGAGTGCAAAGTGTGGCGGTTCGTCTTATTGTGGAAAAGGAGCGCGAAAGAAAAGCTTTTGAGAGCGAAGAGTATTGGACAATCGAGATTGATTTTTTGACTAAAGATGATGAGCAATTCACAGCAGAGCTATTAAAAAAAGGTAAAAAGAAGATAAAGATCTCTGATCAGAAACAGGCGGAAAAAATCGAAAAAGATCTTCATGACGCTAATCACACAGTATCGGAAGTCAAGAAATCACAAAGAAAAAGGAAAGTACCCGCTCCCTTTAAGACTTCAACATTACAGAGTTCGGCTTCGAATCTATTTGGTTTTACTGCAAAAAGAACCATGCGGGCAGCTCAGAAACTTTTTGAAAAGGGCCATATAACATACCACAGAACCGACTCTCTAAGTTTGTCTCCCTCATTCGTTAATAGTGCCAGAGATTTTCTAAGTAAAGAATTAGGTAGTAAATATATACCCGAAAAGCCCAGATTTTTTAAGACCAAATCGAAGGGAGCGCAGGAAGCACATGAGGCTATTCGACCTACTAATGTAAAAAACGACCCTCAAAAAATTAAACTTAAAGGCGATGAGCTAAAATTATACTCATTAATAAGACAAAGGTCTTTAGAATGCCAATCTGTATCCGCAGTGTATGACCAAACCCGGATAGATGTAGAGTCCGGGGAGAAGTATTTACTGCGCGCAACAGGTTCAATTATAAGATTTAAAGGGTGGCTTGCGGTTGGAGAAAAATTCGGTGTTGCTTCCTCCTTAGGAGATTTAGTCCAGCTTCCGGAAGTAAAAAAAGGAGCCGTTCTAAAAGTCAAAGAAATAATAAAGAGTCAGCATTTTACTCAACCGCCCGCAAGATACTCGGATGCAACCCTGATCAAAGAGTTGGAAAAACTGGGAATCGGGAGACCCTCGACTTACGCACCCACAATTTCAACTATCCAATCGCGCCGGTATGTTACAAAGGACGGACGTTACTTTGTTCCCGAAGATGTTGCCTATGTAGTGACAGATCTTTTGGTTGAACATTTTCCATCTGTTATTGATTATGACTTTACTGCGGATATGGAGAACGAATTAGACGAAATCGCAGAAGGTGAAAAGGAATGGCCAAAGGTCATTCGAGAGTTTTTTGATCCCTTTCAGAGTAAGCTTGAAGTTAAAGATAAGGAGCTAAACAAAAGAGATGTGATCACACTTGAAGAAACTGATCAGATCTGTCCTGAATGTAAAACCCATAAAATGGTTGTAAAACTGGGTAAGTACGGTAAGTTTCTGAGCTGTTCCGGATATCCTGACTGCGAATATGCAGAACCCGTGGAGAAAGACAAAGTCTACAACGACGACGGAGAAGAGGTTACCGAGTTTGGAAAATGCGATAAATGTGATGATGGCGTTTTCATTTTAAAACGAGGAAGATATGGAAAGTTTTTAGCCTGCAGCAATTATCCGAAGTGCAAAAATACTAAACCTTATCTGGACAAGGTAGGTGTTAAATGCCCTGAATGCGGTGAGGGAGATGTGATCCGCAAAAAAGCAAAGGGAAGAGAATTTTTTGGGTGCAGCAGATACCCTGATTGTGATTGGTCGTCCTGGAAGAATCCGGCCGGCAAATCCGAGGACGATAACGACTCCTCTTAAATAGATTTAATTTTTATTTTCAAGCTTTTTGAATTCTGAATTTTTGAATGTCGTTATGCTAAAATTTTTTAGATGGGAAAGTCTAAAAAAAGTCGTGATGGAATTAGAATTGAATCCCGAAAAGCATCTAAAAGATCTCTTAGTAGAAACAGATCCAAGAAGTTTTTAGAATTCAAAGATCTTCAGAAAATCTCCAAGAAATTCAAGAAGGAAGGTAAGAAGATTGTATTCACGATCGGGTCCTTTGATCTTATAAACCCGGGTCATTGCAGATACCTTGCAGACGCTAAATCTGCCGGCGATGTGCTGGTAGTTGGTATTTCCTCTGATATTTCGGACCATCGTATAAAAGGTGATAAATATCCCCTTTTGCCGGAAAATATTCGTGCGGAATTGGTAAGTTACTTTCGTTCCGTTGACTATGTGACTCTTGTGGATAACGACAGACCTCACGCAGCTCTTGTCATGCTTCAGCCGGATACCTTTTTTACATCGGAAAATGACTGGAA
Source organism: candidate division WWE3 bacterium (assembly GCA_003564915.1). Classification (GTDB taxonomy): domain Bacteria; phylum Patescibacteriota; class WWE3; order UBA101185; family UBA10185; genus T3SED10-354. The sequence continues at coordinate 1,444 of PXDX01000052.1, read as the reverse complement.
ATCTGGATTACGCAACTCCCAGGATCAGATCGTTCTGGATATGTATGGTGGCGGGGTTTATCGCGATCCTATTTATGAACCCTATTACAGAATATCAGATCTCGTAGGTGAAATAGCGGATATTAGATTCACTCAGATTTTACAAAGATATTTACACAGCAAATTTGAAAATTTGCATTTTAATTTTTCGGGAACACTGTCTCCGGTTGATTTTGGCTTACAAAAACCGCGTAATCTTTTTGCTTTTAATGCCGGCGATCTGATCGTGGAGCCATCTTCTTTAAAGGATCTACGCGTTGAGAGTGAGAGAAACGATCGCAAAGTTGTTTTTGTTTCCGGCTCTTACGACCTTCTTCATGTAGGGCATGTTCGGTTCATTGAAAAAGCCGCTTTACATGGGGATTTTTTGGTAGTGGGAATTCCTTCCGATGAAGCTGTAAAAAAACTTAAAGGAATTGGACGGCCGGTAATATCCGAGACTTCCAGAGCATATGTTCTAGCCAGTTTGGATGTAGTGGATAGAGTGGTCATTTTTCCTGACGTGGATGTTTTGAAGTCCTTACAGAATCTAAGACCCTCAGTATTTTATACTGTTAAGGACTCTTGGAATAAAGGTTACAAAGAGAGTCCCGAATATAAATTTGTTACCGAATATGGGGGTAAAGTAATTCGCGGACCTAAACAAGCTTCCAGTATTTCGGCATCTGCCATAATAGACAAACTAGCTTACGAAAAAGTACAGGATATTTTTAAGGACTGCATGAGGAAGGATCTTTACGAAGATATATTGAATGAAAGGTCACGATTAAATGGCAAATAAGAAAGCAGGCGACCCTTATTCCGAAGAGGCACAGAAAAACGCCAGAAAATCCCGTTGGTACAGTGATATTGCAAGTACGGTAACCAAGTGTCCTTTTTGCGATCTAAAAGAAAAGTACATTATTTATGAAGACAGCGAAGTTGTACTAACCGTAAATTTATTTCCTTATACGGAAGGCCATCTAATGATAGTTCCAAGGCGCCATGTTGAGAAGGTTTCACACCTTACGGGAGAAGAGTGGGCATCAGTACACCATCTAACTTCTCTGGGATTTGAAATTCTAAGAAAGGGTCTGAAAATTAAAGACCTGAATTTATTGTATCGCGAAGGTACTAAAACATCGGGGAGCAGTTTGAAGCATCTTCATATCCACCTGCTTCCAGTAACCGAAGAATTCATGGAATATAGGAATTTTGGCTTTACTTATAAATTTCAGGATATTGAGGTTTCTCCTGTAGAAATGGCTGCCAAACTGCGAAAAATATGCCGGAAGATTGTGAGCGAAAAATAGATTTAGAAGATATCGAGTTTATGAGGCAAGCTTGCCTTTTGTGTGATCGTTCTCTTTTAGAGGTGCGTACAGGCCGTGTATTGGTGAAGAACGGTGAGATCATAGGTGCGGGT
>PXDX01000041.1 GCA_003564915.1 candidate division WWE3 bacterium | reverse complement strand
GTGCGACGGGATCATATTTTCTGTCTTCATATATTTCGTATAGAAGTTTACCGTTCCTATCCAATATCTTTGTCGTACTGCGAGTACCTTTCTCTATAAGAACACCGGGATCGGGGAGTTCTCTGGCTATGCGATACACCTCCAAAGGAACGATTACTAAAACCAGCGTACTAAAGCTTCCCAGGAAAAAAAGGAAAACACTTGATCTCAATAGCGCTCTCAACAAACGGAAGGGCAGTCCTGTTAAAAAAAGGAATGTCCTTACAAACGTTTTAAAAATATCTCTAGGTATTTTTTTAGATCTATCAACTAATATACGAAGCCGATTTTTAAAAGAAGAAGAGTGAATCCTCATCCAGGGAAGTATTTTACTTTTCCATCTTGAAAGAGTTTCTTTTGCCCGATGAACAAGTCGCTTTATGAAAATATTTATCAGCTTGACAACAATAAGAAAAATATTAAGAAGAAGAAGCAAAGAACGTAAGACAAATAGAAAGAATGAGATCAGAAAATTCCCCAAATGGATTTGATTTTCTATAATCCATTTTGTGATTTTCTTAAATACGTGCATTCAAATTTTTTATACTGTTAATTTTTTTAGATCTCTGATCTTATCTCTATAGAAAGAGGCCGCTTCAAAATTAAGTACTTCGGCCTCATAAAGCATCAGTTTTTCCAACCGCTGTATTTCTGATTGTAACTCATGTGGCGGAAGATTTGAATAGTCAATCTGCTCTTCAGGCTGTTTTCCCTCATCGAGAATTTGCTTGATAAGCTTCTTTCTGATGGGTTTTGAAATACTTCTCGGTTCTATATTATGTTTTATATTGTATTCAAGTTGGATTTTACGACGCCGTTCTACTTCCTTAATAGCACGTCTCATACTTCCTGTGATTTTATCAGCATACATCACAACCTCGCCCAATTCATGGCGAGCAGCCCTTCCCATAGTTTGGATCAAGGATTTATCCGAACGCAGAAATCCTTCCTTATCAGCATCCAGTATTGCAACCAATGATACCTCGGGAAGATCCAAACCCTCCCTAAGGAGATTAATGCCTACTAAAACATCGTATGAACCCTCTCTAAGATCATCCAATATATCCGTCCTTTCTAAAGTATCTATATTGGAATGCAAATAAGAAGCGTTAATATTATGCTGTAGAAGATAGTCTGCGAGCTCTTCGGCCATTTTTTTGGTCATTGTTGTTATTAAAACTCTCTCTTTCCTATCTACTCTCTCCCTTACCCTTTTGATCAAATCATCTATCTGATTTTTGGTTTTTAAAACCTCTATGGAGGGATCTACAATGCCCGTAGGACGAATTAATTGCTCCGCCACTTTATCGCCGGATCTTTCTATTTCCCAATCCCCGGGCGTTGCGCTTGTATAAATAATTTGACCCGATTTCTCTAGAAATTCTTGAAAATTAAGAGGCCTGTTGTCCAAAGCAGAAGGCAATCTAAACCCATAATCAATTAGGGTCTGCTTTCTTGCTCTATCTCCATTGTGCATCCCGCGTATTTGCGGAATAGTTATATGAGACTCGTCTATAATTGTTAAATAATCGGAAGGGAAAAAGTCCAGCAACGTATAAGGCGATTCTCCCGGCGCTCTTCCGTCAAAATACCTGGAATAATTCTCTATACCTTTGCAATAACCAATTTCCCTGATCAGCTCCAAATCATACTTGGTCCGTTGCTCAAGCCTGTACGCCTCGAGTTCCTTACCCTCTTTTTTAAGATCTGCAAGTCTGATCTTAAGGTCTTTCTCAATATGAGAAATTGAAGATTCTCTACGTTCTTCAGCTGTAATATAATGTTTTGCCGGATAAATAAGAACGGAATCAGGTTTTTTCTTTTCCCGACTCTTAATTAAGAGATCGTCATTTTCAGTAGAATTATGATCTTTAAATTTCGAAGGTCTTTTCTCGCGATCAAGTTCCTCTCCTGTCAAAGGATCGAAAAAAGATACGGAAGTAAGGTTATCGTTAAACACCTCCAATCGAACAGCGCATTCCTCATACGCAGGATATACATCTACAATATCTCCCCGAACCCTAAAATTACCTCTTGTAAAATTGATCTCATTTCTCTCATAAAATAGCTGGGTCAAGCGTTTCAACAGATCCGGCAATCTTAATTTCATTCCAGTACGCAATTCCAAGGCTATTTTTGAGTACTCAACGGGAGACCCCAGATTATAAATACAGGAAACAGAGGAAACAACGATCACATCTTTTCTGGTCATTAAAGAAGTGGTTGTAGAAAGTCTTAGCTTATCGATTTCTTCATTAATGTCGGAATCTTTCTCTATATAAGTATCGGTCGAGGGAATGTAGCTTTCAGGCTGATAATAATCATAATAACTGACAAAATATTCTACCGCGTTGTTGGGAAAATAATCTCTAAATTCCTGAAAAAGCTGCGCCGCCAAAGTTTTATTATGTGAAATTATCAAGGTCGGCCTTTGGGTTTCCTGGATCACATTAGCCACGGTAAAGGTTTTACCGCTTCCGGTCACTCCGAGTAAAGTCTGATGTGGTTCGTTAACTAAAACTCCCTCGGAAAGATTTTTTATAGCCTGCGGTTGATCTCCGGTCGGACTGTATTCGGATCTAAGTTCAAACACGATGAGATTTTAACACACTTTCGGGTTTTATTTGTGAACATTCATGCGTCAATTACTCCTCTTTAAGAAAAAAATATGAGATTTAAATACTTGACTGTTTCGTAAAAACTTCGGTAAACTTAAATTACCAAATAAAACCCAAAAAAACTTATAGATATGATCTATAAAATTGGGCGACAAATTAAATAATTAAAAAGGAGGTTCAATGAGTCCAGTAACACTTTATAAAAGGCAAAAACAGGTATTTAATTTCATCTCCCAATATATACAAAAAACCAACACTTCACCCACACTACAGGAGATAGCGGATGCTATGGATCTTTCTTCACTGGCCACGGTTCATGAACATCTTACAACCCTAGAAAAAAAAGGTCTCATCAAAAGATATGAGGGCGCGGTTAGAGGAATAGAAATAATTTCTGACTTTACTGACACCTCTCTTCAAGGAATAGAGCTTCCCTTGATAGGATTCATTGCAGCCGGGGAGCCTATAGAAGCGATAGAAAATCCGTTGGAAACTGTAATGGTTTCCGCCGATCTGGTGACAAAATCAAGACGATGCTACGTTTTACAGGTCAAAGGGGATTCAATGGTCGATCAAGGTATCTTTGACGGCGATTACGTGGTTATTCAACAACAAAGCACGGCCAATAACGGCGATATCGTGGTCGCTTTGATAGACAACGGATTTGCTACACTTAAAACATTTTATAAAGAGAAGAACGGGAGAATCAGATTACAACCCGCAAATTCTAAAATGGATCCGATCTATGTTGAAGCGGATGAGCTGCAAATACAAGGTAAAGTCACCGGTGTTGTAAGAAAATATCTTGAATAAGCTAAACTAACTTGGCTTTGAACTCCTGATGCGGTAAGCTTTAATTTGTATGCAAATTTTTACAGACCTTATGGCTTATCTGGAGATGTTGGCGAGCCTAATACCTTTAGAACTTTTTACTTTTGTAGGAACCATCATAGAAGAAATCCTTGCCCCTATACCCTCTCCCTTTGTCATGGGAATAACGGGATCAATTACCAGGGCTCAGGGAAATCCATTAAGTTACTTGCTGATCATAACTGTCATAGGAGCGGTTGGAAGAGTTGTGGGAACCAGCTTTTTATACTTTGTCTCAGATATAGCCGAAGACATAATTATTGGAAGGTTCGGTAATTTCATTGGAATTTCGCATAACGAAGTAGAAAAGATTGGAGCAAAGTTCAACGGAACTTTTAAAGATTACTTTACCCTAACACTCTTAAGGGCAATTCCTGTTCTACCAAGCTCACCTGTTTCTGTGATCTGCGGAGTCATTAAACTACCTTATAAAGTTTTTGCGGTAGGCACTTTTATCGGAAGTCTTTTCAGAAATCTTTTTTTCTTATACATAGGTTATACAGGCCTTGCAGCTACAGAATCTTTTGCAAGGGGTTTAGATAGTGCTGAAAACATAGGAAAAATAGTTTTTGTTCTTATTTTAACGGGAGGTTATTACTACTACTATAGAAAAAGGGAAAAAGGCGAACTTTTTCAATCTAAAGGAGAAGGACTTTCCGCAAAAGAAAAACTTGAATACAAACACGTTGACGAACTTCCAAAGGAGGAATCTGAAGATCTACCAACGGTCTATATTTTTAGGCACGGTCAAAGCGAGGATAACAAAAACCTTACTTTCTCCGGATGGAGGGACTCCCCTCTTACTGAAGAAGGCCGCGAACAAGCAAAAATTCTTGCTGAAAAATTAAAAGATAAGAAGATCGACAAACTAATATCATCTCCCCAAATACGAGCTTTGGATACACTACGAATAGCTCTATCACTAAACGAACAAGCTGCCGATTTACCAATTGAAATAGACGAAAGAATAAAAGAACGGTCATATGGAGATCTTCAAGGGCAGAATAAATTGGAGCTTCACGAGAAAGATCCTGAATTCATAAATAGAGTGCGAAGATCCTGGGACGGACAGCCTCCAAACGGCGAAAGTATTGCTATGGTTTATGAAAGAGTTAAAGACTTTTCAGAAGATTTGGTCAATGAAATGAAGGAAAAGAAGATAAATGTAGCTATCTCATGCCACGGGAACTCCATTAGATGTTTTAGAAAATATTTTGAAGGGCTATCTAATGAAGAAACCGCTAAAGTAGAAACTCAACTGGGAAAAGACTACGCTTCTTACGTTATAAGATAAATATCCGTTTTTAAACAGATTTATTTGTGATGATGAAGTATCTCCAACAGCCGATTATACTTGACCACCCGTTCCCCCCTTGCAGGAGCTCCAAATTTCACAAATTCCGCACATACGGCTAAAGCCAAATCAGAAACAAACTTGTCCTCAGGAGTTTCCCCGCTTCGATGTGAGACTATGATTACCAACTTGTTCTCCTGTGCTTTTCGAACAAATTCCATTGTTTCAGACAGCGTACCGATCTGATTGGGTTTAACTATCACTCCGGATATTGCTCTGGGATCAAGAGCTTCTTCAAGTATCAGCGGATTTGTGACCACAAGGTCATCTCCTACGACTATGGTGTTCTTAGAAAGGGTTCCGAAATATTTCGCCCAATCACCCACGGAGTTTTCATCGAGTGGATCTTCAAGATAAATTATGGGGAATTCTAAAAGCAGTTTTTTATAGTAAGAAATCATTTCCTTTGTTGAAAGAGAAAGCTCTTCCTCTTTAATCTCATACTTTTCATTAGTTTCATCGTAAAAAGATCCAGCCGCTACATCTAATCCTAAAAAAACCTCTTCTCCCATGATGTACCCCGCATCTCCAACGGAATCTACGATGTATTCCAAAGCCTTTCTAGTATTAAAGCCAGCGGGAGCAAAACCTCCTTCATCACCAACTCCAACCGAGTGTCCTTCTTTTATTAATCTTCTAGATAAAGAATTATAGCAGTCAACCCCAATCTCCAATTTTCTTTCATAATCAAACTCCAACGCGGGAATAACCATGAATTCTTGAAATGAAAGATTATTTCGGGCGTGCAAACCGCCGTTTAATATGTTTAACGTAGGGGTGGGAAAAACTGTTTCCATGTCCGGAAAATATAAATCGCTCAAATATTCGTATAGGGGTATTTTAAGCGAATAGGACGCTGCTTTGGCAATAGCAAGTGAGACCGAAAGTATTGCGTTTGCTCCAATGTTGGACTTGTTTTCCGAACCGTCAAGGTCGATTAGTGAGGAATCTATGTTAAGCTGCTTAAAATGATCCATCCCTATTAGTGCCGGGGCGATCTTAGAGTTAACATTTATTACCGCTTCTTCGACCGGAAGTGAGACCGCCTCTCTTTCTCCGGTGGACGCCCCCTCCGGAACGGTCTGAGTAGCAACAGTGCCGTCATCAAGTTCCACACGCGTCCTAACCGTCCAAGAAGCTCTGGAATTTAGGGATTTATGAGCTACGATAGATTTGATCAATTTAAATTTCCTTCTATTTCTTCTTTTTGCTTTTCTCTTTTAATACTTCCTTCTCCATGTCGTAAACAATCTTTCTGGTTTTATCTAAAACATCGGGACTGACCGAGATGGAGGTTATACCCCATTCAACAAGCATTTTTACTAATTCGGGAAAAACCGACGGAGCCTGGCCACATATGGAACAGCTTATTTTATTCTTTCTGCTGGTTTTTACAATCTTTTCTAAGCTTTGTAGAACGGCCGGATTCATCTCGCTATAAGTTTCAGCCACCCTCTCGTTATCACGGTCGACACCCAAAGTAAGCATTGTGAGATCGTTCGTTCCCACCGAAACACCGTCTATACCAATTTTAATGAAATCTTCAAGGAGAATGACATTTGAAGGAATTTCCACCATCATCCAAACTTTGAAGCTGGCACTCCTTCTGAGTCCGGCAGCGGCTGTAATGCTTTTTACTTCTTTGAGCTGTTCCACGGTCCTAACAAAAGGGTACATTACCCAAAGATTCTTATAATTCATCTTATTGCGAACTTTTTTGATTGCCTCCAATTCAAGTTCAAAGACCTCGGAATCGTCTATATAGCGGCCAACTCCACGATATCCGATCATGGGATTGGGCTCTTCGGCTTCAAACTCTTTTCCTCCAACCAAATTAGCGTACTCGTTTGATCTGAAATCCGTAAACCTATAAACCACGGGACGGGGGTCAAAGGCAATGGCAAATTTAGCCATTCCTTCCGCCAACTGATCAATGAATTCCTTCTCCTTACCGTCTTTAATGAATTTCCTGGGGTGTTTTCCGATCTGTGCGATCATGAACTCTGCGCGAAGTAAGCCAACCCCGTCAACATTCTTAGCTGACATCTCGTCTGCCAATTCAGGTTCCGCAAGGTTCATGTAGATTTTCGTAGCGGTTTTCAGGCTTTCATAATCAATACCATCATCTTCAACTTCTTCTGTTGCGGTTACATCCTTAGCATATACCTTACCTTCTGAACCATCCACGGTAATAAGCTCTCCTGTTTTTAAAATTTTTGTGGCATTTTCAGAACCAACAACTGCGGGAATCCCTAACTCACGACTAACAATAGCGGCATGAGAAGTTCTTCCTCCCTCATCCGTTAAAATGGCGCAAGCTCTCTTCATTGCCGGCACAAAATCCGGATTGGTCATAACCGCGACCAAAACATCTCCTTCTTCCACCTTGGATATTTCAGAAGCTTTTTTGATAATCTTGACCGGACCCGATGCAACTCCGGGAGATGCTGCCAACCCTTCAAGCAGATACTTGGAGACCTTTTTATCATCAACGATCGTCCTTACCTCCTCCTCTTTTTTATTCAAAGTAGTGACGGGCCGAGATTGCACTATCAGGAGCTTATTCTTTTCCATGGCCCATTCAATATCTTGCGGGACCCCATAATGATCCTCTATCTTTTTACCCAATTCGGCAAGTTTTTCAATATCTTTATCATCCATTTTTTGCTTTTTCTGATGAGCTTTGGATATAGGAGTCTTACCTGATTTGGTCAACTGCCAAGTTTGCTTGGAAATATGTTTGGATTTTATTCTCCCGGTTTCCTTGTTCACAATGAATTGATCCGGCGTAACCTCTCCCGAGACTATTGGCTGACCCAAACCGTAAGCAGCTTCAATAGAGATCTCCCTTTGATTGTTGGTCAAAGGATTGACAGTGAACATTATTCCGGAAATCTTTGATTGAACCATAAGCTGAACCGGCACCGCAATTCCTACTTTAAGATGTTCAAAGCCGTTCTCTTGCCTATAAAAAATTGCTCTTGCTTCAAACAATGAGGCCCAGCACTTCTGTACACTTTTTATTACCTTATCAGAACCCTTAACATTCAAGTAGGTTTCCTGCTGCCCAGCAAAAGATGCTTCGGGAAGATCTTCAGCTGTTGCAGAGGATCTTACAGCTACAAAAGAATCGTGCTGCCCGGAAAGTTTAATGTAAGATTTTTTAATCTCTTTTGCCAGATCTTCGGGCATTTTCGCCAGCATAACCGCGGTCTTAATATTTTTGGATGCTTGAGCCAAGTCCTTGGAGTTATTGGTATCCAAACCGGAAAGCTCCGTCAATATTTTGTGACGTAAGGCGGTTGAATCTAAAAAATCAAAATACGCTTTTGCTGTAACCACAAATCCATCGGGAACCGGTATTCCGACTGAGAGCATCTCACCTAGATTGGCTCCCTTACCTCCTACATAAGGAAGGTCTGTTTTTCTAATAGAGGAAAACGGCAGTACGTGGGCAGTAGACTTTTTCATTGTTTAAGTATATATAACAAGAGAAATATCTTCAACAGCTTCTTATTGTAAGGCAATATTAGTAAGGAAGTTCCACGATGAAACGGGATCCGGACGGCTCGTTATCTTCAACCCAGATCTTTCCTCCGTGAGCCTCGGCAATACCTCTTGATATAGCCAATCCCAATCCAGTACTTCTTTCGGACCCGCTGCTTGCTGCCTGTTTATATTTCTCAAATATTAATTCTTTGTTCTCGTCTGCAACACCTCTTCCGCTGTCTTCAACTGCGATCCTTATTGAGCTTTCCAATCTTTTTGATAAAACCAAAACCTCTCCTCCCGATTCGGTGTACTTTAATCCGTTCGAAATCAAGTTATTTATCACTTGCCTGATCTTATCAGGATCTAAATTCATAGAGGAAATTGATTCATCCAACGAGAAACTCAAATTTATCTTCTTTTGTAAAGCGGATCTCCTGTAATAATCAACTTGCTCACGGATTAAGGAATTTACATCGGTCTCCATCCTAAATATCTCAATATCTCCGCTTTCTATTTTTGCTGAATCCAACAGGTCTCCGACCAATTTAATGAGGCTATCCGACGAATCCCTTATCTGATGAACAAAGGTCATTTTCTCTTCTTCAGAAATATTGGAGTATTCCTCCAGCAAAAAATCAGAAGTTCCTCTAATAACCGATAAGGGCGATCTTAATTCGTGAATGATCATGGCTGAGAAGTCTCTCTTCATTTTTTCCAGTTCCTTATCTTGTGTAACATCTTGAATGAGGCAGACAACTCCAACCGTAAGACTGTTTACCACAACCGGAATTGCGTTTAAACAATAACACC
>PXDX01000016.1 GCA_003564915.1 candidate division WWE3 bacterium | reverse complement strand
TTCGCTTAGCGGTTTCTGTTTTTCCTACAGCCTTGGGACCTTCAAGGGCTAGTGCAGGCAACTGAGACAATAACATATTTAACTCTGTATCAATTATCCGGGTAATGTATGATTTTTGCATTTAACCATCCTTTTCAAAATGCACTTTTTCTTCTATTTATCCTAGGCATATACTTCTATATATCCACTATTTATGCTTCCGATTATCCAATAAATAGTATACACATAATTATAAAAAAAACAAGGAATTTCCCTAATCAACAAGAAGAAAGTATGAAACCAATTAATTTTAGATCAAGCTTGTTCAAAGGATTTATAATAGTAATGGTAAACAGGATAGAATCGTTAAATGTATTTTCCGGAAACCTTTTCACACACTTTTCGTCTTCTGTCCTCAAAGGTCAAGTAAATTCCATAGCAAACGCTCAACTTTTTTCCATAGCTGAGCGAAAAAAATTTAGTTACCGATAATCACCCCCTTTTTTGATGTTTTTAGCCCTGTAACTGGGGCCTTTTATCTTAACAACTATCGAATAATGGACGATTCGGTCCAGTATGGCCGAAGCTAGCGTATGATCGGAGAAGATCTCGCCCCATTTCTCGAAAGGCTTGTTCGTGGTTATTATTATTGAACTGTTTTCGTAACGCCGAGATATGATCTCAAAGAAGTTGTCCGCGCTGTAGCCGGGCAGTTTTTTAAAGCCCAGTTCATCCATGATCAGCAGGTCCGGTTTGCAATAGCTGTTCACTTTTCTATAATAAGTGTTCTCCGCCTTAGCGGCGTTCAAGTTATGCAGCATCTCACAGACCGGCGTGAATAGGACCTTGTATCCCTTAAGCAAGGCCTTTATGGCTATAGCCACGGACAGATGGGTTTTTCCCGTACCGGGATTACCTATAAAGACGATATTCCTGCGTTCTTTGATAAAACTGCAGGTAAGGCAATCATTGATGATTTTTTCGCTGATAGACGGCTGGAACGCAAAATCAAAGTCCTCGATCGTCTTATGGGAGGGCAGTTTCGCCTTGGAATACCGTTTTTTGTAATTATTATCCCTGCGGTTATTATGCTCATCCTCCAGAATCAGCTCCAGGAATTCCCTGTAGCCGAGGGATTTGTTGCGCGCATAATTCAATCGCTCTTCGATACAGTTATGTATACCGGCCAGTTTGAAGGCCTTAAGCCTGGTTTTAAGCGTATTCATGTTCAACCTCCCGGTTATTGAATTCCACCGGAAGTACGTAACTGCCGTTGGCGCATATGTTCTTCACGGTCTGATATTTGTATACATTGAATGCCAGGGCGCGTCCGCACGCGGAGTTCACGACTTCTTTGGGGTATTTCTTGAGCAACGACAGTATGCCCTGCACCGATCGATTCCAGTCCTTCGGACGCTGTGCGGTTATGGCAAAGAAGATCTGTTCGGCATATTTCCCGATATCCGACATCCTAGCTTGGTATTTCTCACGGTATTCCGTGCCGGAACATATTTTGTATTTTGGGTAATGACTTTTTATTGTGCTGAAGTTTCCTTCGCCGGACAGACGCGGATGTATCGCTATCTGTCTGTTGTTGTAATAGACCCTGAGCAGTTTTTCAGAGAGCTCGATCTCCACATCCTCTTTGACGTATTTGAACGGTACAGAGTAATAGTTACGCTTTACGAAGATGTGGCAGTCATGATACACCTTGCGCTTGCCACCCTCGACCATCTCAAAGTCCCTTGCCGGTAGAGCTTTCAGAAGTGGCCTCTCTTCGGAGTTGAAGGCTTCACGGGGTACTTTACGAGTGGTGCCGTGTACGCGCGAATTGCATGTATTCTCTTGCCAGTCATGCAGCCTTCTACGCAGGTCGTCTTCACTAGTAAATGTGCGTCCGGCGAAAAAGTTGCCTTTTACGTACTTGATGCCGGATTCCACCTTGCCTTTATCGTTGGGGCGATAGATCCTGCACGGCACCGGGGAGAACCCGTAATGTTCCGCAAAGCTTTTGTACATACGCTGATATACGGGCTCATAAAAGTTCGCTTTCAGGATCGCCGCTTTAAGATTGTCTATTCGTACGTGTTGCGGCACGCCTCCGAAGTATCTGAACGCCTCTATGTGGCATCCTATGAAGGTTTCCACGCGCTGATCATATACTGTCTTGTAAAAATCCATGCGAGAGAAGCTCATTTTCATGTGAAACACCCAAGTTTTTCTTCGCTTGCCTGTATTGTCTCTGGTGTGACCGGCGTACCCAAAGTCCACCTGTGCTTCTTCTCCGGGCTTCGTGTGTATCCGTATAAACACGTTATCACGTTTTTTTATGTTCGCCACATAACGTTTGACCGTTGAATAACCGACCTTGATACCCGCGGCGGTGAGTTCTTCGTGTATACGGACCGCAGTAAGTCCTTTTTCAATCAGCTTAACGACTTTTTCCTTGTGAGGGTCCAGTCGGCAGGGATGCGGTTTTCTGTCGGGGCACGCTTGGCCCGACTCAAGGCACTTTATGACCTTCGCGACCGTTTTCCACGTGTGTCCCGTCGCACGGCTTATTTCGCTTTTATTCAATCCCTTTTTCCATAATGTCTGTATCGTTGTGTACATAGCTTCTCCCAACATTTTTCATCACCTCCTGATGCCTATATTCGCACCAAAAGATGAAGTTATCAACATATCCACATTGTTAACAAAGAAAGAAAAGTGCCCAAAAGAAAGAAATACTACTGCTACTATTCTTTATTTCACTATGGAAAAATCTAGAGCGCTAGGTATGGAATTTATTATAGCGTTGAGGTTAGCTAATGTTTCCTTTAATCCGATAAGTTCTTTAAGTGTCAACATAAGCAACGTTAACCTTGCCTAATAGAGGCGTTTTGTATGACAATCAATATGTAAAATTATTACGTTTACTACCAGCTAATATAATCTTTAATTAAAAATTATGCAAGGAACTATTTTGGCCAGACATTTGCCATAATCACATCAAAAACTCGGTTATCATCTGCTAACAAATGTCAAAATACGTACAATCTAAGCCATTTCAAATAGAGCACTTAGCAGCGAAAGGCCTTATAAATAAAGGATATGGGGAAACAGTCTAAAGGGAATCCCTTCCTCCCCGCCATACCTTTTTGGAATATTTACAAGTTAGTTCGGCAGTATGACGAGAGATGATAATAATTGCCGATTAACGACAACTAGACTTCCCGAAAATAGCTAATCTTCTTTATGTTGTTCAGACCTGCAATGAAGAACAAGATAGGTCCGGGTGGTAACTGATCAGCAAGAGTGGAGCTGCTCGAGGGTTTTTCGTAAGCCCTTAAAACACAACGCAATACTTTAAAAGTAAAGAACTCAGAGAAAAAATCCCCTTCCATTGTTTTTGGTTTTAATTCAATAAATTTTAGTTGTTTGAGAGGTCTCATGGGTATTACTTGGACACCAGAGATTTGTGATAGGAGGACACTTAAAGGTATTTCTTGAGGAAAAATAGAAGTCGGTGTAGAATGGAAAAAGAAAGGGGGAGATTTTGCTATACTGTTGTCAGTGAAGTTTGTCATAAGCAATTCCCAAGACGCTGGGAGTTGCTTTTTTATTTTTATTCAATAGCCCAAGTCGAAACAACCTTATGGAAAGAAAAGATTTAGCTCGTTACGGCTGGAATTCGGATTTTCCGCAATTCATCAACACTGAAGCAAAAAAGATCTGCGAGCAGCTCATAAGTTTTCTGCCCGATGCAAGTGAAGGGCAAAGACATGCTTGGAATGATTCGATTCCTCGTATACAAAACGAAGTTAATGAGATTTTGATAGCTTGTTCATCCTCGAAAAAATATGAAACTATTCTCGAATACGAGCTTCCGATGGAATCACGCAGGACGGATGTAATCTTTCTGGCTAAGTGTGGTGTCGTCGTTATTGAATTGAAAGGGAAAAACGTTCCTTCGCAAGCCGATATAGATCAGGCAGCAGCTTATGGTAGAGATCTTAGATTTTATCACAGAGAATGTGCGACATACCCTGTGCACGTGCTTTTGGTTCCCACGAGAGCTCAGGGATATGTAGAAGAGGAGCTAGGGGTTCACATATTAGGGCCTGATGTAATTGATGATTTTATCATAACAACGGAAAAAGGTTATCAACTTGAGCCGCCTTCCCGCGATTCTTTTTTATCAGCCGAGGCTTATTGTCCGTTACCCACAATTGTCCAGGCGGCACGTGAATTAATGCAGTCTGGGAAAATCCGTCCAATACATAGAGCACGAGCGGCTACAGATCCTGCTATTGAAGCTATTACTAACATTATTCATGAAGCTGCTGCCACTAAGACACGAAAACTAATTTTACTTACGGGTGTTCCTGGTTCCGGTAAAACTTTAGTAGGTTTACAGATAGCACATGCAAATTTTCTGGATGATTTAGCTATCCCTCGTGCAAACGGGACATCAACTGTTCCAGCAGTTTTTCTTTCGGGAAATGGCCCCTTAGTTGAAGTTTTGCAATATGAGCTGAGGGCCGCTGGTGGGGGTAAGGCGTTTGTGCGGGGTGTGAAGAATTATGTAAAAACATATTCTACAAGGCAACACTTGGTGCCGCCGGAACACGTTCTGATTTTTGATGAGGCCCAACGTGCTTTTGATGCTGAGCAAGTAAGGAAGAAACATACAAACACACCAGGGTTTGGTGGTGGGAAGTCTGAACCAGAGCATTTTATTGAATTCGCAGAAAGGATTCCTGAGTGGTGCGTAGTAATTGGGTTGATCGGCAGCGGCCAGGAAATCCATGTTGGAGAAGAGGGTGGATTATCCCAGTGGTGCAGGGCTCTTGAAGGGGCAAAAGAAAAAGACAGATGGTCTGCTTATGCTCCCGATAGTGTAAAAAAAGTTTTCGAGAATTCGACTATTACAAATTTTTCAGTTCCGCAATTGAATTTGGACCAAGAAATCCGGTTTCATATGGCTAGCGATTTACATAATTTCGTGGCTCAGCTTTTAGAGGGAGTGCCGGTTGCCAAAAATGAAATTCTTTCTCAGAAATTAGAACGAGACAATTATCATCTTCGTATAACGCGAGATCTTGACCAGGCTAAGTCTTATTTGCGTGAACGTTACGCAGAACATCCTGAAGCAAGGTTCGGGGTTCTTGCTTCGTCTCGAGATAAAGATCTTGTTAGTTTTGGGGTTAGCAATGATTATCCCTCAACCAAACGGATAAGATTTGGGCCTTGGTACGGGGAAGAAGAGACAGACCCCAACGGGCGATCTTGTCGGCTATTGAAGGATTGTGTAACGGAATTTGGTGCCCAGGGACTTGAACTAGAAGCGGTGCTGTTGGCTTGGGGAACTGATTTTGTCCGGGTGAATAATAAATGGTCAAATGCCAGGGCGCGCAACTATGCCGGAGGATCGCATGTGAAAGACCCTTTTCAGCTCAGGTTGAATGCATATAGAGTACTTCTGACAAGGGGGAGAGAAGCTACCGTAGTTTTTGTGCCTAAACTTACAATTTTGGATGAAACGTTTGAATATTTAAGTAAGAGTGGTTTCAGGCTTTTGGAAGGGTAATAAAGCTTCAGGAAATATGCCGTGCGAGAGTTCTTAATAAGTGTTAAAATGTTACAAAATGTAATTGAGGAGAAGTGAAAAAAATAGAAGGATTTCTTACAGTAGAAGAAGTAGCAAGCGCGTTGAAGCTTCATCCTTATACGATACGTAGGCTTTGCCGGGAAGGAAAAATTCCCTGTTTTAAGTTTGGAGGGCAGTGGAGATTTAGGAAGGGCGAGATAGAAAATTGGAGCAAAAATAAAAAAGGATAATTATTATGGCAATAAAAAAGAGTCAACTTTATAGTTCTATCTGGCAGGGCTGTGATGAGTTGCGAGGCGGAATGGATGCTTCGCAATATAAAGATTACGTATTAGTGCTGCTTTTTGTGCGTTATGTTTCAGATAAATACGGTGGCAAAAAAGATGAGCTCGTGATAATTCCTGAGGGAGGCAGTTTTGACGACCTTGTAAGACTAAAAGGAAAGCCTAATATTGGTGAGGGCATAAATATCGTATTAAGTCGGCTAGCTGAAGCTAACGGACTTAAGGGCATTATAAACGCTGTCGATTTCAGTGATGAAGATAAGCTTGGTAAAGGAAAGGATATGCAGGACCGGCTTTCCAATCTTGTTGCCATATTCGAGAACCCTGAACTGGATTTCAGTAAAAACCGTGCTGAAGGAGATGATCTTCTAGGAGATGCTTATGAGTATTTGATGAAACACTTCGCGGTTGAATCGGGCAAAAGCAAAGGTCAGTTTTATACACCTGCAGAAGTTTCGCGGGTTATGGCGAAAGTCATAGAAGCAAACAAAGCAGAAGGTAAAATGCAAACTGTTTATGATCCAACTTGTGGAAGCGGCTCGCTTCTTCTTAAAGTTGCTGACGAATCTCCACACGGATTGTCTATTTATGGCCAGGAACTAGAAAACGCTACAGCAATTCTAGCTATTTTAAATATGTGGTTGCATGGTGAACCCGATGCAGAAATAAAACGGGGCCAAAGCACTTTATCTAATCCGCTATTTCGTGATAGAGATGATCTGAAAACTTTTGATTATGTGGTTGCCAATCCGCCTTTTTCTTATAAAGCATGGCGTAACGGTTTTGATCCGGAGAACGATCTTTATGATCGTTTCGAAGGTTTTGGTATACCGCCAAAGAAAAACGGAGACTATGCTTTTCTTTTGCATATTATTAAGTCACTGAAAAGCACAGGCAAGGGAGCTGTTATATTACCTCATGGCGTATTGTTCCGGGGCAATGTAGAAGCTGATATCCGGACTAATCTTATAAAACGCGGCTATATAAAAGGAATAATCGGCTTGCCAGCTAATTTGTTTTTCGGAACGGGTATACCAGCATGCATCATTGTACTTGACAAAGAATCAGCTGCCGCGAGAAAAGGTGTTTTCATTGTCGATGCTTCAAGGGGTTTTGTTAAAGAGGGGAACAAGAACCGTCTTCGGGAACAAGATATACGCAAGATCATAGACACTTGGAATGGACAAGAAGAAACACCAAAATATTCTCGTTTTGTATCGAATGGAGAAATAAAAGAAAACGAATATAATCTCAACATACCTCGGTACATAGACGCTCAAGAAGAGGAGGATATCCAGGATATAGAAGCTCATCTTAAAGGTGGTATTCCAGATCATGATATCGAGGAGTTGAACGATTATTGGCAAGTTTGTCCGTCACTTAAAGAGCAGCTTTTTAAGCCTTTACGTCCAGGTTATAGCGTTTTATCAATACCAGCTGAAGATATCAGGCAGACCATTCTAAGACATCCTGAGTTTAATGGGTTTCGGAAGGAAATTGTCAGTGCTTTTGGAGACTGGCGAGAAAAGACCGTTGAAAAATTAAGAAATATTGACACAATAGATCATCCTAAAGCGATTATTAAAAAGCTTAGCGATAGCTTCTTGGATACCTTTTCTGATGTGCATCTCTTAGATAAGTATAATCTATACCAGGTTCTCATGACTTACTGGGAGGAAGTTATTCAGGATGATATGCATATTATAACTGTTGATGGCTGGGAAGTAGGGAATGAAGTGGTACGGGTGCAGAAAAAAACCAAAAAGGTCAAAGGGTTACAAGGTCTTCAAGGGAGACTTGTTCCGGTTTCACTAGCTACTGAGATCTATTTTAAAGCAGAGCAAGAAAAGATAGAGGATCTTAAAGACGAGATTGAGCAGTATAATGTAGAGATGAAAGAGTTAGAAGGAGAACACGGAACGGAAGAAGGAGCTTTATCTGACGCTTGCAGTGAAAGTGGGTCTGTTACTAAGACTGCTCTAAAAGGGAGAATAAAAGAAGTTCAAGATGATCCGGATTTCACTGATGAATTAAAAATATTGAATCAGTATCTGGATCTGTATCAGGAGGAAGCAAAAACAAAAAAAGAGATAAAGCATTTAGAGACAGAGTTGGAACGGAAAGTCCTTGAGAAATATCCAACTATTCAACCTGAAGAGGTCAAAGAACTTGTTATTGAACGCAAATGGATGAACGAACTTGATCGCCGGATTGTAAGTGAAATAGATAAAATATCAAGTAAGCTTTCCGACAGAATAAAACAGCTTGCAGAGCGGTATAAAGAGACTTTGCCACAGATAGAGCAAGAAGTGGAAGAATTAGCGGCAAAGACAGAGGGGCATTTAAAGGAGATGGGATTTGTATAGGTGTAAAAGAAAACTTAAACGAGAGGAAAAAGTGATACGAATGAAAAAAAGGGGATATCTTAAAAGATGAAACAAGTATCTTCTCCCAGACTAAAAAAAGGGTATAAAAAAACAGAACAGGAAAGAATCCCTGAAGATTGGGAGATTAAACTTCTAGGTGATATTTTAAAAGTTAGACACGGTAAAAACCAAAGTGGTGTTGCTGATGATGATGGGAATGTGCCCATCTTAGGTACAGGAGGAAGAATCGGGACAGCAAACAAACACTTGTATAATAAACCTTCTGTTCTAATCGGGCGGAAAGGCACTATTGATATGCCTCAATATGTGGAGACCCCTTTTTGGACTATAGATACCCTTTTTTATACAGAAGTATTTTCAGAAGTAGTTCCTAAATATATTTTCTATATGTTCCAAAAAATAGATTGGTTTTCACATAACGAAGCATCCGGGGTGCCAAGTCTTAATTCTAGAACTATTGAAAATATCAAAGTAGCGCTACCTCCTATAAAAGAACAAAAGGCAATAGTCAATGTCCTTAATAATTTTGATAATCTCATCCAATCCCTCGAAAAACTTATCACAAAAAAACGTGCTATAAAAAAAGGGGCAATGCAGGAACTCTTGACAGGCAAAAAACGGTTACCCGGGTTTAGCGGGGAGTGGCAGATAAATAAGTTGGCTGATGTTTCGTTTATAAAGACAGGAGATAGAAATAACGAAGAAATGATAAAGGGGGGACAATACCCCTTCTTTGTAAGATCCCAAACGGTAGAACGTCTTAATTCTTTCTCATATGATGGAGAAGCAATACTTGTTCCCGGTGAAGGAGGCATTGGTTCTATAATTCATTATGTAAATGGAAAATTCGATTATCATCAACGAGTTTATAAAATTAGTGATTTTCACGACAAGGTATTAGCTAAATTTCTTTACTACTATACACTAGTGTCTCGTTGTTTTTGAACCAGTTTTTACAATTCTTTTAATTATGTACACATAGAGCAAAAATGACTTTTTTCGACTTGAAATCCATTTTATACTATGGCCATCC
>PXDX01000113.1 GCA_003564915.1 candidate division WWE3 bacterium | reverse complement strand
CGTTTAAGACAAATCCGAATATATCGGCCACGCTCCTAAAACGGTTTAATGGATCAACCGGAGTTAAATTCACTCCCTGAGCATACACTTGCTGTAACATTAAAATACACCTCCTTTAAAATAAACTAAATTTGGACGTGGGTCTAAGGAAAATCCTCGCCCAACAGACCAGTTACTATAACTCTATATATTACAATAGCCAATAGCACAAATACAAGCCCCATTATAGCAGAGAAAAGATTATCTTTGGATGTCTGAACTTTCCGAGGATCTCCTTCACTGGTCATTAACCCGTAACCGCTGATCCCAATTATGGCAACGGCTACTATTATGGCCAAGGGAAGAAGAAAGTTGAATAACATTCGAAAAAACTGCCCGGGTCTCAGCCAGCCTGCGACTTGTGTCGCTTCATCCATAAATTCTCTAAAGGCATCCCAAAAACTTTCTCCGAACTCATCTGCAAAAACTTTTCCATGAAAAACCCCCAACACGGATCCAAAAACCGCCAATCTTAGTAAGAAACTCTTTCTTTGATATAATTTGGACATGGCTGCCTTAAATTATGGTGGTAAGACACCATTTAGTCAAGGAATTAAACTTGCTATCATTCTGCTATCAATTTCCATTTTGATCCTAATATTTCTCGGAACACCAACCCGTGCAGACGAATGTAGTAATATCGCAGATCTGGATAAAAGAGCGGCTTGTTACGAAGACCAAAAAAAAGAAAAGGAAAAGGAATATACATCGATACAATCGAAACTTAGGGAGATACGGGAGAAAACGTCGGAAATATCGGACAAAATCTCTCAATTAGCTTCTCAAATATCATTCACTCAAGAAGAAATAAATCAACTCCAAAATGAGATCAACTATCTTGAAAACGAGATAAATATAATAAACGACAACTTGGCGGACAGAAAAGAAACGCTGAGTAAAAAAGAGGAGCTTAGAAATTTGGCGATAAGAAACCTATCTAAAAGCCATACGCTATCTTTTTGGGAGAAACTGCTGACCAGCAGTAAGGTTGTGGCGGAGTGGGTAGGCCTTGAGTATACAGCCGCAGATTTTGTCTATGACCGTGCTGTAAGCTATGAAAACATCAATTGGATAAGGATTTTGAATGAGGAGATCATCAGTTTTGAGCAGGATAAAGAAGAGGCTTTGAACATCAAAGCCGATATAACCAGACAACAACAGAATCTTATTAATGTACGGGATGGGATTGCAGGAGAAAAGACGGTCGCTGAAGAAGAGAAGGTTCGTTTAGAGCAGGAGAGGGAGGAAAAATCCGAAAAGCTGCTATCTTTGGAGGAGGAAATTGCCAGGCTTTCAGCAAAACAACAGGCTGTACTTCAGCTAAAGGACAGCGGAGGGGTCATCAGCGGATATGAGGCCCCCGAATACAAATTGCCCGACCCTCCTTACAGGCCCGCTTTTGCTTTAATGAGCTACGGAGCTTTTACTCACAGATACGGTATGAGCCAGTACGGGGCTAAAGGACGCGCAGAGGACGGACAAAGCTATAAAGATATTTTGAGCTATTACTACGGGGAGGGGCCAAAAGAAAAAGATGATTTTCCCAAAAAGATTGAGGTGCAGGGTTATGGAGAGATGGATTTTCAGAAATATCTCTACGGATTGGCTGAAATGCCTCACACATGGCCTAAGGACGCTCTAAAAGCTCAAGCAATAGCGGCGAGAGCCTACGCTTATAGAGAAATGGAGCTTAGTCCCTATTACAAAAGGGATGGGGGAATCTGTACCACACAGAGCTGTCAAGTATTTTTAAAGAGTAAAAGCGACAATCCTCCCAAAGAATGGAAAGAGGCCGTCGATGAAACCAAAAATATTATTATTGGTGGAAGTATTAAAGCTGAAGGATACGGAATGTACTCATCCAGTACTGGAGGATACCTATATCAAAGCGGTTGGGACACTTATGGAGATTGGCCTAACGATGCTTACGAGAAGGCCGCGGGGGCTTGGGGGTTTTATAGAGCCTGGTACAACCATCCGAGAAATCCGGCAAGCACAGATTATTGCGGAAGAACCACTCCATGGCTCAACATGGAAGAAATGACGGATCTTTTAAATGCCTGGGTTGTCTGGAGAAAAGGTACGGACGAGGAAAGAGATAACATATACCCTGTTTCAAGAGCCTGTTGGTCCGGAAGCGGGTACTCTATGCAGGAAATGGCGGAAGTAGCAGACAAATATGATGAAAAATATACTAACATCTCTGATGTAAGTAAACCCACAATCGCTAACGGAGTAACTCTGGAAATATGCTTTAACACCAACAGAGGGAACAAATGTATCAACGGACAGGATTTTGCTTTTATTGTGTGGATCAGGGCGCCGGGGTACATAAGAATAGAGAGAGATGTAATACGAAAGAACTTCCTTTACGATATAAAAATGGCTAAATAATTTTCCCGAAAGCTTTCTTGTCCAAAATAAAGCTTTATGAGAGAATCGCACCATCTATGAGATTTTTTGGTAATAGAAATTTCATTTTTATTTTTCTAACTTTTCTGGCGGGCATATTTATTCTCTTCACAGCTCCGCGGGATCCGGATTTTGGTTGGCATTTCAAGTACGGAGAGTACTTGATACAAAATCGTGAGTTTCTCAGAGAGAACACCTTTTCCTATAACATGGAGAACTACGAGTGGGCGAATTCCTACTGGACGGCACAAGTCGTGTCTTATTCTCTTTATTCCAGCGTAGGAGAAGCGGTAGCCGGGGTTATTCTTGCCGCAATATTGAGCGGATCAATTATTCTCATATTGAAAAGTGGGCCCTTCCGTACATGGCAGGTAATATCGGGGTCGGTTCTTCTATTTATCGGACTGGTCTTCTTCCTTGCTCCGGTACGGCCCCTGCTTTACAGTTCCATTTTTATGTTATTTCTTGTATACGTTCTTCTCTACAAAAAAAGCGTTATAAAGTTCCTGCCCTTGCTGTTTTTGATCTGGGCTAATACCCACGCTGATTTTACATTGGGCCTATTTGTACTTGGAATTTACAATATTCGAATATTACTTTTAGATGGTGTAAAGAGGGAAAACTTAGTAACGCATGCAACTTCAATTGCCTGTATAGGGGTAACTTTGATAAACCCATACGGAGTGGGGCTGTGGGAAACGTTACTCAAAGAAACACATCCTCTTCAATTTTCTTGGATAGCGGAGTGGGTTCCCATGAGCAATTGTAACAAAATGATGGTCTTTTTTGTTCTTTCAGGACTGCTCACTGCCGGATTAATAGAAATGAAAAATAAAAGATCAAGGGCTTGGTTGATACTAGCTGCGTCTTTCTTTCTTCTTGCTTCGACAAGATCCCAATACTTCTCCAGAGTTTTCTACTTACTGGGAATTTTCCCGGCAATGGAGATGCTTGAAAAACATGCGCCTGACTTTAGAAAGCTCCTCCAGATTTTAGGAGAAAAGAACAAGAAAAAAATTGTGCTTACCGGTAAAGTACTAGGAATAATTATTTTAACTACTTCCGCTATCAACTTTACACGAAAGCTTTATTTGGCTTCCAACCATTCCCGCTGGTCCAAGGAATTCAATTATCCTTACGAAGAGATAAATTTCATAAAAAGCGAGGGCTTACAAGGGAAAATGTTCAATCCATATGGTTGGGGAGGTTATTTGATCTGGCAACTGCCCGAACACAGAACTTTCATAGACGGCCGTATGCCTTCCTGGAGAGAAAACGACTACTCCCTCCTTGAAGATTATATTGAAATCACTGAGGGGACGGAAGAGGGCTTGGATCTATTGGAAAAATACACGGTAAGCTGGGCTCTTTACCATGAGGGGGATTTCACCAAGGCTTTGGAAAACTCCTCTGACTGGAAGAGAATAAGATCTTTCGAGGGCAGTGCTATTTTCATCAAAATTGATAAATAGACTGAGAAATATTTGCGTTCAATGGGAAGATCTACCCGACCAAAGAAACATCCTTGAAATTATCCCGATAATTCCGGCTTTGTCTTCTAATTAAATAAAGGCTCGTACAGTAGTTAAATGTTATAATACCGTCAGTATGGAAATGCTGTTATCATCTTTTATTAAAAATCCCAGAAATGCACGTTATGATGGGGAGGATAAAGACGAAAACATAGTATATCTGTTTAGGGGCAGCTTCATCACCAATTTAGGTTGGATCTCCCTTACTATACTTGCGCTTTTCGTTCCTTTTATAGCCAGTCTTTTTTATCCTGTTCCGGGGAAAGAATTTATTTCTCCGGACTTTGCTTTTATTATAGTTCTTTTTTGGTATTTAGCCGTTATTGGTTTTGCTTACCATAAATTCCTAATATGGTACTTTAACGTCTATATCGTCAGCGACAAGAAAGTTGTGGATATAGATTTCCATGGACTTCTGTATAAAAACATATCCGAGGCTCCTATAAGAAATGTGGAAGATGTAACCTCCAAGGTAAAGGGCTCTTTAAGAATGATATTTAATTACGGGTATGTATATATTCAGACCGCCGGAAGTCAAAGGGAAATAGAATTTGAGGACGTTGATAATCCCGCAAAAGTCAGGGATCTGATATCTGATTTTGTAGTAAAACTAAGGTATGGGCGCTGATTTAATAATCATCGGTAATTTCGAGCAGTTATTGCGATATCTTTTTATCTTTTTGGAAGGTGTGTACGTAATGTTCGCATTTTTAATGATAAAACAAGTTAGATTAATGAATATTAGCTTCAAAACCCCGGCAGCGACAATATTCAGATCGTTGGCACAACTCCATTTTTTAGCCTCCGTAATAGTATTAATTATCTCATTGGTTCTATTGCTTTAGTCCTCTCGACATGAGAAAAGAGATTGTAGCCAAAACTCAAAGAATATCTCCAAAGCTATCTCCGGTAGAGAAATCATTCTCAAGCATAATAGAAGTAAAGCTGGAAGAAGAAGAGGAAAGCCTACATAAAGGAATTTTATATGGAATTTATTTCCTAAGCGAGGAAACGGCATATGAGACAGATCTGGTAAATAAACTGATAGAGGACATACTTAGAAGATCTTATTACCAGTCAGATAATATATCTCCGGTTCAAGTCCTTGAAAGCGCCGTCATTGAAGTAAAAGAAGCTGTCTTCCAATTTACCGATGAGCAAACCACGGAAAAAGCGAAGTTTGACATAACCATAGCCGTTCTCAAAGAAAATATCTTATACATTGTGCGGTACGGCGAAGGCGAAGAATTTATAGTTAGAGCAGGAGAGTTCAAGGAAATTGATATGGTAACCGAGAATAAATTTTCTGTCTCTACAGGAAGGGTCAAAGAAGATGATGTGGTGATCCTATCCACAAAACCCTTCGCACAAAGATACAAGCCTAAAGACCTGCTGAGGCTTGATCCTTCCGCGCTGGAAAATCTCGAAAGCACAGAGGCTTGCCTGATGATCAAATTTGATGTCCAGGAAGCAAGCGACGATAAAACGAATGTGGAAGATCTTGGAAAAATGATCCTTAAAAAACCAAACAAAACTAAAGATGTGCTTTCAAAAATAAAGAAAACCATTGTAAAAAGAAAGCCGCCCGTCACCAGAGCAGGAGTCAGAAAATTGACATCTAAAAGTAATTTTCAGTTTAATAAAAAATTATTAACTTATATAGTTACAGGTATTTTGATCACCTCTTTTGCAGCAGCAATAATATATTCAATAAACAACGAGCTCAGAAGTAAGCCTTCTAGAGAAATGCAAGAAAGCGTTTTGGAAGACGTGAGTATGCCGGATAATGACTCGGCCCTTATTGCCGCAAAGGATCCAGAAATATTCTATGATCTAAAGATAGTAGATTCAAACGTAGATCCTTTATCGATTGCTGTCATCCAAGAAAACATATACGTGCTGGGGTCTCAAGGAGAGCTATACATATCCGACACCAAAATACCGGGATTCAAAATTCTTCCTGACCTTACATTCGATGGAGGGTATCGTTCCAAGATCAAGGAAGAGGAGCTGTTTATAAAGGCTGCGGAACAGCTACATGTATATGATACGGTGGGAGATGAGATTCGCTCCTTATCCTTGCCCGAAGCTGCAGCTTTCTGCCCCTATTTAGAGTATATTTATCAAATCGAGGGGGGTTCCATATACAGATACCCCTCCTCTGAAGCCGGAAGCGACAAAGTTCTTTGGGCAGATAGCAATGATTTTGAGGGAGCCAGGGACATGTCTATAGCGATAAGCATTTTTATAATTACAAGGGACGGGGAAATAGTACGCTACACCAGCGGAGTTAAAGACGGATTCTTTGAGATCTCGAGCCTTGAAACTCCTCTGGAGAACCCTACGCTTCTGGAGGCCAATTGGAATTGGGGAAATATCTACATAGCCGACGAAGATAATAACAGGGTCTTAGTTCTTTCTAGGGAGGGGTCTTTTGTCGCGGAGCTATCCAACAGCTTCTGGTCAAACATCCAAGGCGCGGTTCCTGATAAACAGGAGCAAAACTTGTTTGTACTCAGCGGAACCAGAGTTTATAAAATCCCGATGGAATAGCCCTACGCACCTGTGAGTAGAGCCTATTAGATGTAAGAAAATTTATAAGCACCTGCTCAAGGTAAAGGCAGTAACTTGCAGCGCCTCTTTCTTGTACAGGCTCTCTGCGGCCTCAATCAACGTTGCTCCGGTCGTGTAGATATCATCAATCAAAACAAACGACCTCCCTGCAGCTAAAGAAGAGGCATAAAATGCTCCGCGCATGTTTTTCAGCCTTCTTTCCCGATCAAGCCTGTGCTGTGATATTGTTTCTTTCTTCCTAAACAACACTGAATCTCGCACAGGAAGGCCGTAGGCCTTTCCAAATACGGCGGCTACTACCGCGGCTTGATTAAAACCTCTATAACGCATCTTTTTCTTGCTTAAAGGTACGGGGATAACGTAGGCATTCTGAAATTTTATCCTTTCGGCCATAGACCCCTCCAAAGCGTATTTTGACAATTCCGTGAGAACAGCGAACTGCTTTCGAGAATATTTAGCATTGCGAATACAGTCCCTCACTTTGTTCTCATAGACGAAGTAACAAAAAATATATAAGAACTTTCCGTTATAGAGAGGCCCAATCTTGTAAAACTTTTTAACGGTTCTACAGGACTGTAAGCAGGCACGACAAACGTAATTCCCGTAATTCTCACAGAACACGCACTTGGGAGGAAACATTAGATTTAATAAGTTATCCATAAGTTATCCACAATTGAATATTTTCTTTAACAACAGGATGCAGAGAGAGTACTTCCTATAGTAAGAAGTTCAAATCACCTATAGTCTCATATTCTACTGTGATTACTTGATACCGCAAGCGCATATTATCTATTTAAAATAGAGGGATCGGTTCTTCTATATAGAGATTGAGTTATTTTCCGCTGAAAGTCACTAAAGACGTCAAGTACTAGTCTGTAATTGTCAGGGAGGGGTCGGGATTAAGATTGGCAAATTCGGTAGGAGAATTATTGAAAAAAGCCGCTGAAGCTACGGTGGAGGCGTTGTCTCCGCAAAGTCTAATATCCGGAAGGAACAGATCAATCCCCAAGTTTTGAGCTTCTATTTCCATACGCTTTCTCAGCGGAGTGTTGGCCGCAACCCCTCCCCCCAAAAGGATTGATTCACTATTATAATTAGAAGCAGCCCTTATTGTTTTAGAAACCAACACATCAACGGCTGCCGTTTCAAACTCACAAGCTATTGCTTCTACGGAATATTCGCCTTTTTCTACCAATCTTTTGGCGGCTGTTTTCAGCCCTGAAAAGGAAAAATCATAATTATCCCTGCCTATCATTGGTCTTGGCAACGTTCCTGATAAAATGTTCTCCTTACATTCAGCTGCGGCACGGGAAAGTTTTGCTCCGCCAAGATAATCGGCAATCCCTAGAATACGAGCCGTTTTATCAAACGCCTCTCCGGCCGCATCGTCCAACGTACTCCCCAGATGCCTCATTCTTCCATGATCAAGCATCAGCACTAGATCCGTATGTCCTCCGCTTACAACCAAAACTACTGCGGGAAAAGTGATTTCCTCTGCAGCATGGCTTAAAAAGTTGGCGTAAATATGGGCAACCAAATGATTGACAGGGATCACTGGTTTGGACAGACCCAAGGAAAGGGCTTTTGCGGCTTCAATACCTACAATAAGAGAGCCTATCAGCCCCGGACCTTGTGTGACAGCGATTGCGTCAATAGAGTTCTTGGGAACTTGGGCAAACACTTCATCCAAAACCGGTACTATAAAATCCAGCTGCTTGCGGGCGGCGATCTCAGGGACCACTCCCCCCGTCTTTTCATGAAATTCCTTGGAAGATGCCAATACAAAAGCTATTTCCTTTGTTCCATCTTCTACTACGGAAGCGGCCGTTTCATCACATGAGGTTTCTATACCTAAAATTCTCATATAACCCATTATAGCAGGAGAGAAAGCGTCAAATAGTTGTGTGCCGGGTACTGAAAGATTTGGAAAGTTGCCTACTTTCAATATATATAGTATAATCCTATAGTATTAGACCATAACCCGGAGGAGGGAAAATGATGAAGAAAATGGTAAGAGCAGTTTTACCGTGGGCGGTCTTCGCTGTGGTAGTTCTCGCCACAGCTGTTCTTATGGCCGCTGCGGCCGAATGTCAGGCGGACCCGATGTGTGCCGGACCCGGAGGGGTCTTCAGCAAGGTTCCGGAAGCGTTCCGGATCCTTTTATCGTTTCTCTAACCCGATAGGGCCAATTCATATATATTTCGCTTAGTTGCGAGATAGTTGTTTTGAATTGGCCCCTTATTTTTTCTACAAAAAAACAGGTCATTAAAATAAGCCTAACTGGCCGGAATCTTTTCCTTTATCCGGGCCTTCGGATCTGCCCGTCGAACCGTTGTTCGCACCCAATCTTCTAACTAAAGAATGAAAATCATATTTTTCCAAAACGTCTCTGACTGTGCTCTCATTCAAACCTTCAAAAGAGCAGTCCTCCAATTCTATGTCTAAGTCGAGGCCGGACTCCAGTTGAGCTAAACCTCTGCTAAAAAAAGCTGAGTCTTTTCCTTTTTTTAATTTATCCGCCATACTCTCTCCAATAAGCTTGGCAGCTCCGCCCAGGTCATCATATATTTCATGTAAAGAGCTGTATTTAAGCAGTAATTTGGTTGCAGTAACCTTTCCGACTCCAGGCACTCCGGGAATATTATCGCTGGGATCTCCTTTCAGAGCCTTGTAATCAACTATTCTCTCGGGACCAAAACCGTACCTTGATCTCACTTCGCGAACTCCAATCCAATCGGCCTTATTACCTCCGTTTTTTGGAGACATTACTAAAACTCTACCTCCCACTAATT
>PXDX01000079.1 GCA_003564915.1 candidate division WWE3 bacterium | reverse complement strand
TGAAACCATTCTGACCAGGATACCCGAAGAGCGTATTGATGATGTTGTAGTTGTAGATCCTTCTGATTTGAGCAGACCTGTTGGAGTAAACCTTCTGGAATTGGATGATCCGGATCAAAAGAATCTAATGGCTTCGGCGTTGGTCTCGGCTATTAAGCACCACTTCGACTATTCTTGGGGTCCTCGTTTGGAATATCTATTAAACTACTCAATTCTTACACTCTTGGAAGCCCCGAGGACGACCCTGTTGGGAGTTACTCGACTACTTGAGGATCCCAACTACTTGAAGTATGTTCTGCATTATGTAGAGGATCCCGTTATCCATAAGTTTTGGAACACCGAGTACAAGTCAATGAAGGGGAACAATAGATTGGTTACCGAAGCAATAGCTCCTATACAAAATAAGGTTAATAGATTCTTAGCTTCATCCACCATTCGTAATATTTTGGGTCAGCAGGAATCAACAATTGATATTGGAGATATAATGAATTCAGGAAAGATTTTATTAATGAATCTTTCAAAGGGTAAGGTAGGGGAGGATAACGCAAACCTTTTAGGAGCTCTGCTAGTCTCCAGGATCCAGTTCATGGCTCTGCAGAGAGCTAAGATACCTCCTCAGGATAGACGCCCCTTTTATCTATATGTTGATGAATTTCAAAACTTTGCTACCGGTAGTTTTGAATCGATTCTTTCTGAGTCCAGGAAATATAAGTTGGGTCTTTATTTAACACATCAGTACACCTCTCAATTGCCGGAAGATCTTCTGGACGCGGTTTTAGGCAATGTCGGTACGATTGCTTCTTTTGCTTTGGGAGCACCGGATGCCTTGGCAATGTCCAAAGAATTCGCTCCCTTTTTTGACCAGCACGATCTGATCTCAATGGAACGTTTTCATATTTATATAAAGCTTATGATAGACGGAATGACTTCAATGCCTTTTTCAGCCCGTATCTTACTTCCTTGGGATGATAAGCATGATATTGTACCAAAGTACGATAATAAGGAGGCGGTTCTGGAAAGAAGTAGAAGGGAGTATGGGGTTGAAGTGGATAAGGTTAGGGAGGAGATAAATACCTGGACTGAAACTCAGTTTGATAAAGGCAAGGCCATTTCAGAAACAGGTAGGAGTATTGGTAGGGGAGAGCAATTAGAAGAAGTTGAAATTTCATCGACCGATAAAAAAGAGGGAGAGCTGGATCTATCCGGAGAAGTTCTGCTTCAGGATGTCAGCGGTTTCGAAGAGGGTGAGATACACGATGGAATTGTGCGTGATATAGCCGGTTTTGGGGCTTTTGTAGAAGTGAAACCGGGTATAAAAGGATTGGTACATATAAGCGAGATCGCGGATGTATATGTTAAGAAAGTTGAAGATGTTGTCGATCCCGATTCTTCGGTAAGAGTACGTGTTCTTTCAGTAGAAGATACGGGGAAGATCAGCCTTTCTATGAAGGGACTTAACCCTGAAATAGAAATGAAAGCCCAGCAAGAGCTCTCTAAAGCAGAACCAGCAAGCTAAGAATACTTTATGCCGCTGCTTTGGATACTTCTTTTATTGCTTTAAGGTTCTTTTTGGCAATGGCGTTAAGTGGGTCGTCGTCTAGAACTTCGAGCAGATACTTCTTTGCTTCCTCGAATGAATTCAACTGAATTAATGCTTTACCTAGACGCAGTTTTGCATTTCTGTCCGTAGGATTGTTCTTTAGTATCTTTCTGTTGGTTTCCACGGCTTCCTCCCATTCATTGTTAAGCGCGAACTGTATAGCTTTGTCTCTAAGCGTAGAGTTCATACAAATAGTACCTTATCAAAATGGTGAATTTTGTCAATTCTTTATTTTGGATCAAGAGAGTCATTTCGGTAAAGATTGTATTTTTAAGGTTATTTAGATAGGGGACTGCAATAACTTTTTAAGCAAGCCGCTTTATAAGGAAGATATATTTTGATAATATCGATTAGATTATGAGCGGGCATAATAAATGGTCAAAAATCAAAAGACAAAAGGCAAGCGAAGATGCTAAGAAAAGCCGGATATTTTCTAAGATCTCGCGCAAGATCGCTATTGCTGCGCGGGACGGGGGAGGTGACCCGGAAATGAACCCCGCCCTTTCTTTACTTATTGAAAAGGCTAAAGAGGCCAACATGCCCAGGGATAATATTGATAGGGCAATAAAAAGAGGTACAGGAGAGTTAAAAGGAGGAGAGAGCATGGAGGAAGTGACTTACGAAGGATACGCACCTTTTGGCGTTGCACTTGTGATAAAAACGGTAACCGACAATAGAAACCGTACAGTAGCGGAAATTAGAACCATTCTGGAGAAATCAGGCGGCTCGTTGGGAACTTTGGGCTCAGCTTCATATGTATTTAACGATGAGTATCAGCCTACATTCACAATTCCCCTAACAGAAGAGCAAAAGGAGAAAATCGAAAGACTTCTGGAAGATTTCGAGGAACTTGAAGATGTAGTAGATATATATGCAAATTACTCAAAAGATTAAAGACAAAAAAATAAGGTATATCTTATACTCTTTGCTTATGTTTTTCCTTTTCTTAGGGGTAGGGGACAGTATCATGTATGATAGAACAGCTTCACTCGGGTTAGCGGTGTTATTCTTCGCCTCTGTATTGGGTTCATATATTACTCAATACCCTTCTAGCTCCCGTTACAGCGGGATAATAATTTCGGTGTTACCTTTGTCTTTAACGGTTGGAACATACTTAACTCTTTTTCATTTCCCTAATCTGAGCACTCCTTTTAGAATTGCCGGTCTGTCCGCAGTAGCGGTTCTATATTATTTGATAAGTTTGGTTAATAATATCCTTCTTGTCATTGAGGAAAAAGAAGAAACCATTCCTTTGTATAGAGTAGCAGTGACATGGGGGCAGATTATTTTGATTATTATTTCTATCCCGCTTTTCACCGGGATCTATAAATTTAGCCAAGGCCCTCTCGTGCATTCCTTTTTTGCGTTTATTTTGACAATAGTTCTTACGGGATATTTTTTATGGAGCTTGAGTTTTGATCGAAGAGTTAGATATCTGTCGTTTTTGGATAAGGCAGTCAATATTCTTTTATCAGCTTTTATTGTATTTACTTTTTCGATAGCAGTTTCCTTTATTCCATCGGAGCCATTTTTAAGGGCGCTTTTCAGCTCATCCGTTTTACTTTTCAATTTGAATTATCTGGATGCATACATGAAAAATAGAATAAATAAAACTTTAATCTACACGTACGGAGTAATATTCTTTATTTTCTTGTTTTTTATTTTAGTCTTTTCTCCCTAATTTAAAACCTTATTGTTAGGATAAAGTGGGGAAGTGCCGTCAATTATAACTTATAGCCTATAGCATCCTATAGTGTGAAACGCTAAAAATGTATGGATGTCATAATAGGGTAGGGGATTTGTCATACTTCCGTTCTAATGTACGGTTGTCATACTTTTAATATTTCCGCTTTGTGGATAACTCTAAGGAGTAATAGTGAATTAATTAATTAAATATATTTAATATCTGCAGGGATCAAGATAATTCGTGTTAATTAGTAGCAATTTATCCCTTTTAATAGGCTCCTCGGGAGGTTTCACCCCCACCCTTTATTTATGACCCCAAAAACCTCTTTACATGTCTTGTCATCGTTTCCGCGTTTCTAATGTCGTTAAACATACATTATACGACGTTGAACATTTCACGATTCATCGACCCACACCCCCCCCCTTCCCTAAAAATAAACTGCAAAGAAATTCCCCGCAAAAATTTTTTATTTACCGGAATTAAAATTCTGTTCCCCATTCGAGTCTTAAGATCCTACTTCTTTTTTATTTTTACATCTCATCCGTCTTCGTGCGGAAATTTTCCGAAAGCCCCCAAAGAAGTTTTACATTACTTCCCTCCCCTTGGATTGCACATTCATGTAATATAAGATATAAATTAGGACATGGTACATATTTCCTATAAAACAGCTCAAATAAGGAGGCTCTAGAATCCATTCTAAGGCGTTTTTAGAGTAGTAGATGGGTAATATATCCTCTTCCAAAAAATCAAAAAACAGTTTATACCCCTTACTGATAGAATATTTGGAGTTTTGTGAGGTCGACAAAAATCTGGCACAAAGTACTATAAAAATGTACGATTTTTATTTAAACGATTTTTTAAATTGGTTGAGTGGATTTTTATCCAAAGAAAATTTGGTTGTTCGGGATCTAACTACCGAAAATATTCATAAATATCGAGTTGCCCTCAACAGAAGAAAGAGTTCAAAG
Source organism: candidate division WWE3 bacterium (assembly GCA_003564915.1). Taxonomy (GTDB): domain Bacteria; phylum Patescibacteriota; class WWE3; order UBA101185; family UBA10185; genus T3SED10-354. The sequence continues at coordinate 5,626 of PXDX01000079.1, read as the reverse complement.
TCATCTGAGAGGTACAAAAGATCCACTCAAAAGACGTTTTTGGTTGCTGTAAGAGCGTTTCTAAAGTATTTAATTGTGGAAAAAGAATTTGATGTCCCCTCCCCCGACCAAATAATTTTAGGTAAAGAGTCCGATCGTGTGCCTAATGTATTAAATTCTGAGCAATTGGAGAGACTTTTTTCAGTACAGGATTTAAATAAGCGCTCCGGAGTACGCGACCGCGCTATTCTGGAAACACTTTTCAGCACCGGTCTGCGGGTCAGTGAATTAGTGGCGCTGGATGTTGATGATATAAACTTGAAGACGGGTGAGTTTACGGTTGTAGGTAAAGGAGGGAAAGCTCGCATAGTATATTTAAGCGATGCCGCGAAAGAATGGATACGTCGTTATTTATCTACACGTCACGATGATTTTAAACCTTTGTTCTTAAGATATTCCGGCAAGAATATGGATGATAACGATTCCGAAGGTGAGTCCCTGCGTTTAAGTGCGCGCAGTATTCAGCGTATGGTCAAGAAGTATACCTTACGGGCCGGGATAGCAATTGACGCTACCCCCCACACCTTGCGTCACACTTTTGCGACCGGACTTCTTTCCGAAGGAGCGGATTTGCGCTCCGTTCAGGAGCTTTTAGGTCATTCCGACGTGTCTACGACTCAGATCTATACCCATATAACGGATAAGAAATTAAAAGACGTGCATAAGAAATTTCACAAAGATATTATTCCGGAAGATACTGAAGATTAGTACGATCTAGTTTATCGGATTGTCTACTGCCCTTTGATCCCATTGTATGACATCATGGGCCCCACCTTCACGGAGTCCTCCCGGGGTAACTTGCAGGAATTCGGCCTTCTGCCACAATTCATTTATGCTCCTAGCCCCACAATAACTGAGACCCGATCTCACGCCCGCTAGAAGATCCAGAACCGTGTTCTCTACCGGGCCTTTATATTCGATCAAGGCTTCTACTCCTTCAATATGTATGGTGTAGGCAGAATTTTTTCCTTCAGGGATTTTGCTTAAATGTTTGTCCTTTTCAAATTTGCTGGTAGAACCGTTGTATCTTTTATATTTTTTACCACCGATCTCGATTATCTCGCCCGGAGCCTCCTTGGTTCCGGCAAAGAGGGATCCCGCAGCAATAGCGGAAGCTCCGCCTGCCAGACTTTTGACAATATCCCCGGAGTTCCTTATTCCGGCGCCGGGAATGAAAGTTTTGTTCTCTTTTCTAGCGACCCTACTAATCCTGAGAATAGATTCCATTGTGGGGAGACCGCAGCCGGTTTGTTTTCTTGTGGTGCAAATTGATCCTCCTCCAATCCCAAGGAACACACAATCAGCTCCGCTTTTGTAAAGATCCTGCGCACACTCCCCTGTTGCTGCGATCCCTGAAATCACAGTAACTTCCTTTCCAAACTTATTTTTAATTGTTTTAGTGAATTGTAAGTTCTGTTCCATATGACCGTGGGCAACATCAATATTTAAAACTTTAGCACCCGCATTTACAAGCGCTTCGGCTCTGACCGTACCTTCTTTTATTCCGATAGAGGCTGCTACAATAGTCGCTTTCTCTGCTACGGCGGAAACTTTGTTGGCTTGAGATTCAATTGATTCGAATCTTGGAATTATTGCCAGACCGCCCAACTCACTCATTTTTACTGCCATCTCCACCCCGGTCACCGAATCCATGTTGGTTGCTATCAAAGGGATTTTCAGCTCTAGAGTTGGGCTGATCCTGGTTGTCAGATCTATTTCTGACCGGGAATTTATTGTTGATCTTTGCGGTTTTAGAATTACATCGTCAAAAGATAAAGCCAACGAGATGTCTCTGCTTTTTTGCTTGCTATCACGCATTTTATCTATATTTTAGCATAGTTTTTGTACTCTTATTTAACAATAAGCATTGATTTTACCGGTTCAAAGCTTTTTCTGTGTATTGCACAGGGACCGTGTTTTAAAATGGCTTCTTTATGATATTTGGTTCCGTACCCCTTGTGTTTTTCGAAACCGTACTGAGGAAATTCATCGGCATATTTTCTCATGATTCGGTCCCTGTATACTTTGGCTACTATGGAGGCTGCGGCTATGGTTATGCTTTTATTGTCTCCTTTTGAAATATTGGTCTGGCTTTCAACGGAGATATCTTCCAGCCGGAAGTGATCTGACAGCACATGATCCGGACTTACCCGGAGGGATTTCACTGCAATAGTAAACCCTCTGCTATTTGCGCAAGCTATACCCTCTTGATCTATTTCTGTACTTGAGATTCTGGCAACGGAATAATCTCTCGCCTCTTTTATGATAAATTCGTAGAGATCTTCTCGGATCTTTTCGGTCAGCTTTTTTGAGTCCTTGATTTCTGCGTACTTATCATAGGAATTTTTGTAGCTCTTTTTAGATAGATGTTTATCTTTTGTTTTTGAGTCATATTTTTTAAGTTCTTTCCAAAGGTTTGATAGTTCAATTATTATTTTCGGATCCAGGATCACCGCTGCTGCAACTATTGGGCCGGCTAGAGGCCCTCTTCCCGCTTCATCCACTCCGGCCACGTGATCTAATCCTTTTCCAATCAGTTCCAGTTCGTACTTCAAATTAAGCATAATTTAATTAGATTTTATCAGGATTTTACTACCCAAAGATTTCGATACTCGTCTGAATATACTAATTTATATTAGAGTTTTATTATTCCATGAAAGCTAGTGAGGCGACTCCGTCCCCTTTAGCTAGATTGATCAATTTTACCCCCAAAGTACTTCTGGAGAGTCGGGGAATTTGACTTTCTGCTATTCGGATAACTTTTCCGCTTAATGTGGCTAGTAGTACATCCCTTGGTTTTTCGTCATCTTCCACGGGCTCTATACGTGCCACAACCAAATCCCCTGTTTTATTTGAAACGTTGTACGTAATCAGGCCCGACCCTCCCCTACTCTGAAGACGATACTCGGAAAGCTCGGTTTTCTTCCCGTATCCTTTTTCTGATACCGTCACTACATCATAGTCATCACTTCCAAGAGGGATTATCATTGCACCAATGACCTCATCACCCTTCTTTTTGAACTTTATCCCGTTCACTCCGCGTGCCGTTCTTCCCATATCCCTAACTTCTTCTTCACCGAATCTTATTGCTTGACCTTTCTTTGTTACCAGCATGATATGGTCTTTTCCGGAAGTTTTGTCGGCCCTCACCAGCGCATTTCCCTCTTCCAGACCTATGGCTATGATTCCCGTTGTTCTGATATTTTCGTACTCTTCTATTTTTGTTTTTTTAACTTTTCCGTTTTTAGTGGAAAAGAATACATACCCGTTTTTGTTCTTTAATTCATCATCCGAAAGGGTTAAAAAGGAAGCTATACTTTCCTCCTGAGATATTCCTAGGAAATTAACCAAAGCCGTACCTCTTGAAGTTCTTGTAGCCTCGGGTATTTCCCAGACCCTCATCTTGTACACCTTCCCCTCATCACTGAAGAAAAATCCCCAGTCATGGGTGCCGCACGTTCTAATCGTATCCATACTGTCATCGGTCTTAAGATCCGTTCCTTTTACCCCCTTCCCTCCCCTGCTCTGGGTCTTGTAGGATGTTTCCTTTAGTCTTTTTATGTACCCTTCCTCGGAAATCGTTATTATGCAGCTTTCGTCGGCAATCATATCCTCAGCGGATATTTGACCTGCCTTCCCTTTGAATACCTTAGTTCTTCTCTCATCTCCGTATGTATCTTTAAGCTCCAAAAGCTCGTTCTCCACAGTCTGTATAATTCTTAAGGGAGATGCCAGAAGTCCCTCATGATCCTTTATTGTTTTTATTATTTCCTTGAGCTCATCTTCTATCTTTTGTCTTTCCAGTGCTGCTAAACGTCTTAACTGCATGTCCAAAATAGCTTGAGCTTGTTCTTCGCTAAGGTCAAAATTCTTCATTAAACCGGTCTTTGCCGTATCAACATCCTTACTTCCTCTGATGAGTTTTATTACGGCATCAAGATTATCCAGGGCTATTTTTAGTCCAAGGAGAATGTGCTCTCGCGCGCGAGCTTTTTTGAGTAAAAATATTGTTCTATTTACTACTATTTTCTGTCGGTGCTTTACGAACTCTTCTAGAATAGTTTTTAAAGTCAGAAGTTTAGGTTCTCCGTTTAGTAGAGCTACAGTATTTGTATTGAAAGTACTTTGGAGAGGGGTGTGTTTGTATAATTGGTTCTCAACCTTTTTAGGAATTGCTCCCCGCTTTAATTCCATTACAATTCTCATCCCATCCCTGTCCGACTCATCTCTAAGGTCGGAAAGCCCCTGGATCTTATCCTTTTTTGCGGACTCAGCTATTTTTTCTAACAACCCAGCTTTATTCACTTGATAAGGAATTTCTGTAACAATAATCTGAGTTTTTCCTCCTTTTCCGGTTTCGGTCTCCATCTTTGCTCTGGTTACCACTCTCCCCTTACCTGTAGCATACATTTGCATTATCTCTTTCTGGTCGAAGATTATACCTCCCGTTGGAAAGTCGGGACCTTTAATATGTTCAATAAGCTCCTCTACCGTGGCCTCTGACTCAAAATCGGTCTGTGCAACTTGTTCTTCAGCGCCTTCTTCCGGTTCTTCACCAATATTATCTGCTCTTTTTATTAAGTGCACTAAGCCGTCCACCACTTCGCTTAGATTATGGGGAGGTATGTTAGTGGCCATTCCAACGGCTATACCCGATGCGCCGTTTAACAAGACATTAGGAAGTTTGGAAGGAAGAAACTCGGGTTCCATATTCTGCAGATCATTTCTGACAAAAGGAACGGTTTCCATGTCTATGTCGGCATACAATTCTTCCGCAATCTTTTCCATCCGGCACTCTGTGTACCTCATTGCGGCTGCCGGATCCCCATCGATGCTCCCAAAGTTTCCTTGTGGAGATATAAGCGGGTATCTCATCGAAAAATCCTGCGCCATTCTTACTAAAGAATCATAGATTGCCGTATCTCCGTGGGGGTGATATTTCTTCATTACTTCTCCGACCACAGCAGCAGATTTGTTGTACTTATTTGAGTCCGTCATGTTCTGATCTTGCATGGCGTAAATGATCCTTCTGTGAACTGGTTTTAGACCGTCTCTAACATCAGGAAGTGCACGCGAAACAATTACGCTCATGGCGTAATCAAGGTAAGCCTTCTGCATTTCTTTCGTGATACTGGTCTTAATCACGCCGTTGTCACCGTTGTTGTCTTCTTCTGTTATTTTAGTAATCTTTTCTGCCATCTTTATTTAATTAAAACCTTTTCTATTTTCGGAGCGATATCCTTTTTACGGCTCATTTTAGGTCCAATATCTACGATTCCTTTTTCTCCTTCAGCAGTAAAGGCTTCCTCCAGGATTCTTTTTTCTTCTTCATTGGAATATATGACGCGGGAATTGACATTCAAAATGTCGGTAACCATCACATATCCTAAGCTCGCTCCTAGCTCGGATTTTACTTCTTCCAATTGTTCTATTACGGAATCTTTTTGATCCAGAATACTGTCCGGTTCTACCGTCTCAATTTGATTAATGAACACCTTATTCCCACCGAAATCGAAGACCTTATAATCTTTTTTGACCAATTCCGCAGTTGTTAATCCTTTTAGATCCGATTTAGCTTTGAAGATCT
>PXDX01000136.1 GCA_003564915.1 candidate division WWE3 bacterium | reverse complement strand
GATGAAAAAATGGAAAGAAATGTTAAGAAAAAGCGAGGAGGCTAACAAAAAGGTAAGAATTGCCATAATAGGAAAATATTTTACATCCGGAAATTTTTCACTTGAAGATTCATACGTATGCGTGATAGAAGCTATTAAACACGCAACATGGTGTGACGGAATAGACCCTGAGATTATTTGGTTCGACTCAGAAGCTTTGGAGGATCCAAAGCGCGCACAAGCAACTAGAGAGAAACTATTAGAGTTTGATGGAATAATAGTCCCTCAGGGATGGGGTAGTAGAGGTGTAGAAGGCAAAATAAAAGCTGTCCGTCTGGCAAGAGAAGAAAAAATCCCCTATTTAGGCCTTTGTTTTGGTATGCAGATGGCTGTGATCGAATACGCAAGGAATGTACTTGGTTTAGATAAAGCAAATTCAGAAGAAGTAGATCAAAATACCTCTGACCCCGTCATTCATATAATGCCCGATCAAAAAGAATATCTGGCTGAAAATAACTACGGCGGAACGATCAGATTAGGCGCTTGGCCATGCAAACTAAAAAAAGGAACAATTTTAGAGGAGTCCTATAAAAAATACGATGGAGAAATTACTAATGGAGTAGTAAAGGAAAGACACAGACATAGGTATGAGGTTAATGATGATTATAAAGAAGCTCTAACGGACGCAGGACTTATAATATCGGGAAATTCTCCCGACGGGCGTCTGACTGAGGCAATAGAGCTTCCAAAAGAGATTCATCCATTTTTTGTAGGAACCCAGTTCCATCCGGAATACAAATCCCGTCCGTTAACACCCCATCCTCTCTTTAGGGCTTTTGTAAAAGAGGCGCTTAATAGAAGTCGTTTATAAAAGATCCTACACTTCTTGAAACATCAACAAAGTTTTCAAAGGTTGCTCCGGTACTCATTAAACAGACCACAGTAGGATTATCAAAACTTGAATCAAAGACTATTCCACAATCATGCCAAGTATCTTCAGGCCAATTCCCTATCTTGTGGGAAAAGATCAATCCGCTGGATAGAGCGGGGGGTATACGAGTTTCAAATTCTGTATCTATCATACGTACAAAAAAGTCTCGTCGCAGATCTCTAGACCAGTTTTTATTATTGTATATACTGACTAAAAGATTGGATATTCGACGAGGTGTAGAAGTCTGATCCACAAACATAGTACCTCCCTCGGGGCTTAGATAGTTGTAAAAATCGACCACTTTTTCACGGGATATGTTTCTGATCAGAATATTTTGTGCCACATTGTCCGAATATTTTAATAGATAGTCCAACAGCTCGTCCAAAGTATATGTTTCACCATAATCTCCTTCCCGAATTACACCCGCGCCATCAGCATAATCGGAAGGTTCGTATGAATAGGTATAGCTAAGACTGATTTTGTTCGAAGATATCATATCGTAAACGGCCCCACCTACAACAATCTTATATAAGGAAGCGGCAAAGAATACCGTGTCAGGTTGGTAAGCGTATTCTAACCCGGAAGGGAGATGATAAATATACAGACCGAAATTTCCTGGAACAGTGTCCATATACTCAGTAAGATCTTCAAAACTCCCGGTTTCTCTTAGTAATAGGCTATCAACACGTTGCTCAATTATTTCGCTTTCCGGTTCCATTATAGCTTCGATATCCAATCGAGTGAAAACGATGAATAAGATGAATATCGCTAAGGCAGCCATAACTCCCGCAAAGAACGGCTTTAAATTCATACGGAAATTATCCCAAATATTTGCCTTTTTTACAACGGAGCTTGTATAATTGTCCATGCCGGTTAGCGCTTAAGGGTGGTTAACTCAGTTGGTCAGAGTACCTCGCTTACATCGAGGAAGCCGTAGGTTCGAGTCCTACACCACCCACCATTTTTTACCTTCCCGATGGTAGATACTTCTAACGATTATATTTCGATCACTTCAGTGCTGATTATATTAACGGGATCCACCGGAACCGATCTTTCACCCATTGGACCCATTTCGGTATCTGATGTTGCTATAGAATCTACAACTTCCATTCCGTCTATAACGCGGCCAAAAATTACGTAATCCCTAGGTAAGTTTTTATCTTCATGCATAATGAAGAACTGGCTTCCGTTAGTATTAGGTCCGGAGTTTGCCATGGCCACAGTACCTCTCACATAGTCTCCGGTAAAATCCTCATCAGGAAAGTTATAACCGGGATTACCGGTCCCATCTCCATTAGGACAACCTCCTTGAATCATAAAATCTTCTATGACTCGGTGAAAGATGGTTCCATCGTAAAATCCTGTTCTGCTAAGGTCTACAAAATTTTCTACTGCCAATGGGGTTTCATCTTCATTAAGCTTTATCGTTATTGATCCCTTTGTAGTGTTTAGGACCACCTGAAAAGCCTTACCGCTTTCTTCATTGATCGGCTGAGGGGGTTCCAGTGGTTCAGTTTCCATTGCGGGATCCCTACCTTCTTCGTTAAAAAGGTCAAGATCGGATGGAATTTGTTCCTGATCATCATCAAAGGTAAAAAGATCCGAAGAGTCGTCGGTTTCGGTTCCTAAGGCTGCTGGATCCGGTGAGACTTCAATTTCGCCGTTGCTACCACCCGTCAAGATAAGTATGATCGTGAAAATTACTACTCCTGAGGCTGCGATTATTCCAAATGTTTTATTCATACCGTAGTAGTTTATCATATGGATAATGTCCCTTTGTGTTGGTAAAAAATTAATAAATTCTCTTTTGTACAGCCAAAATAGTTCCCTTACTATACTTAAAGAAGCATCCTATAAAAAATGTTAGAATACTGTTATGTTTGAATATTATGATTCGCTTTTAAAGCCGATATTTGCACCTCCTGCATGGTTGTTCGCACCGGCATGGACTGTCTTATATATTTTGATAGCGATTTCTTTTGGATATAGTTTTTATAAGATCGCAAAAGGTGATTTTCCTAAAAGCCTTCTCTCCCCTTTATTGATAAATCTTGCTTCCAATCTTTTGTTTACTCCTATTCAATTCGGATTAAGAGACAATGTACTTGCTGCTATAGATATAACAATTGTCTGGCTCAGTATTATTTGGATAATCAAAGAAGTTTGTCATTATAAAAAATGGGTGGCGTACATGCAAATTCCATACCTCTTGTGGGTATCCTTTGCTATGCTCTTACAATTCTCAATTGTGATTATGAATCTATAAATGGTTCTCTTTTTCTATTGACGAAAACAACTATAGTTAGAGGAATGTGGAAGATTGTAAAGGTGCTGAAAGTTTATGAGTCATTTCACGTCAGTATAGGTATACTGTATAATATCAATGCTTTTCCGCAGTTTGTACGTTTGATGGGGGGTCGTCTAATGGTAGGACACTGGGTTTTGATCCCAGGTATCAGGGTTCGAGTCCTTGCCCCCCAGCCAAACCCTACAAAGACCTCAATCTATCCTCAAGCAAAGCGATGGTCTCTTGTTTTAGAGTCTTTCTAATAATTTTGAATTTCTCATAATCCAAGAGAAAATTTAGATCTTGATTAATAACTGTCTGAGTTACTTCATCTTGAATAAACTCTATTAAATGTTTTAAATATTCAGTTGCACTGACCCCTCGGCGTTCCTCAATTAGCTCGGGGATAAAATCAAATCCGTTTTGCAAGAAATGATGGATATCGTAAATGTCCCTGCCTGCAATAGAATCCTGATTTTCATGACGGTCAACTAAGGCAACGAGTTTATTACTGAATATAGTTTCCACGGTTTGGCAAATGACATACCTGTTAATTTCCGTTAACAGCTTCTTTTCATAGTGGTTGTTTTCATATGGAGTATCAACAGCATCAATTTTCAAAGTATTCCTTTTATTAGGCGGGGAATCGTATTTCAAAAAATATTGGATGGTATTCTCACTTTTGTCTTTTATCTCTAGGCCGCTTAGTTTAAAAATCTCCTCTAATCTTATTTTAATTTGGGACTGTAAGTCTCTGTCTGAAATATCAAAATCCAGATCAACACTAAACCTATCCAAATAGCCAAGCATACTAGCACAAGTACCTCCCTTAAAAAACATGTTATGCGCCAAAAAGGATTCATCCAGAATATTGATTAAAACTCGAAACATTATGGATTTGTGTAAAGCCTGTTCCTTATTAGTTTGTAACATAACCTATCTTCTCTTGTAATTTTTTGACTTTATCGAAATCAACAATCTCCGGGTTATCAAAAAAGTACTTGGAATTGTAATAAAGCATATCAGCAGTTGCCCGCTCCAAAGAAGCTTCAAAATGATTTCCTACTTTATTGATGCCCGCTGAATTATTTAGATATTCATCCTTTAATTGACGGGACTTATATCTTATTCCGTTTATCTCAAAAGTATCAGATTTAGAACTTACAAAAGTAATATATTTTATTTCCTGGAAAATAACGCCCTCTTTAGCTAATATTGTCTCCAAAGAAACATAACTGTAAGTGTTTAGATAGGCAAAGCCTAGATCAAAGGGATCTAAATCTTTTATATCAACCGTAGAGTAAAATCCTTTATGAATACGATTTAACACTCCTCTGTCCACAAAACGTTTAAGAGTCATATTTAATGTATCTTGATTATCTATACCCCATAACAACGCCAAATCCGAGGCATGGAATGTTTTTTTATCTTGTTTTATTAAGGCTTTATATTTATCCATGTTTATGTGAAATATACACTTTTGTATATTTTATTGCAACCGAGATTGTAAACAATATGAAGTAGAGAAATTAATTTAAAGCAGTTCAAATATCCATTGTCACAAAAGTTTAAATCGAGGGAAGATTAGGGTTATACGCATTGTATAACCCATATAAACTCTAAGAAAGAACCGAATCATCAATCCCGCACTCATCAAAATATTTCATTAAATCGCCAAGCAACTCCTCAGGGCTTCGGGAAGGCATATCAATTTCCACCCTCAAAACAGTACTCCCTTCGTTTTCTTCATAATTCCTGGTCTTTTTTCTAATCTCATCCGGAGTCATCAGGTAAGCAAATGTTACATCTTCGTCGTCTATCTCTTGCTTATGAGGCAGCGCTTCTGTAATTTCTCCGCTATATACTACCAGTAGGGAAGGAGTCTCGGGATCACTAATAAGCATGGCTTGAGATATTCCGGTTAACCTATATTGCTCGGGAGTAATATTAGCTTCTTCTTGGACTTCTCTTTCTACAGCCTCTAACAAAGTCTCCCCCGCATGTACGTGTCCGGCCGGATTTCCAAAGGAATTTTTATCCTCGTTATAGACAACAAGATACTCCTTCTCACCGGATTCTACTTCTCTGGTAAGTAAAACTCCCGCACTAGATTTGATGTGAGGAAGTTCTGATATTCTTTGACAGGCTTCATGTAGGCGTCTCATCGAGGGATCACTCTCGGGATTTTTCAACATCTCATTCTGCATAATCATAGTATATCTAATATCTTTCAATTCCAGTAAGATCTATTTCCAGAATGCTGATTTTACTTCATCAACACAACATGTGCTAACATCCAACTACATGGATATTGTAGGAGAAGTGAAAAAACTTAAACTCCCCAATGATAAATATGTAGTTGTAGGCAGCGGAATTTTAATCGCATACGGGTTAAAAAAAGGCACCGACATAGATATCGTAGTGACAGAAGATATTTTTAATAGTTTTATAATGAGGGGATGGGAACAGCTGCCTTGGACTTATCCGGACCACGACGAGGGTATATTTCTCCGAAAAGGACTAGTGGAGCTATATTTAGATGTGAATTGTGGAAATTTCACACCAAGCACTTCTGAACTAATTCAAAGAGCTAAAGTCATAGAAGGCGTTAATTTTGCAAGCATGGGGGACACGTTGAAATTCAAAAAAGAATATGTAAAGACTAAACCAAAACATAAAAAAGATATTGAAATCATCGAGCAATACTTAAAAACAAGAAACTATAGCTAGGGGGACGATTTTAGCAGCTCCTCCCCCGCCTCTAAAATTTCCTCATCTCGCTGTTGATCTATCCAGAATCTCTGCACAGCATCTCGACCGTCTAAACTGTAATCAATTAGCTGCCTCACAAGTGTAAGTACGGCTTCCCTTTCTTCCGGATTTCCACGTTTAAACATTATGGTTAACATAATGAACGTACTGTTGCCGATCCTAACTCTTTGACTCTCTTCCGAGAACTCATCCGTCGGATGACCAACATAAGCAACTACTTCCTCAACGTCGGTCAAAAGCATTTCTATTAATCTATGCGATCCGTCCAGCATACGTATCTCTCCTTTTTCTTCGGTCATAATCAGCTTATTAAAAATGATTTCTTCGTTCTTGGGCTTATAGGAAAACAATCCCTCCGGGTCGCTAGGATCTGCCGTAGCAAAATAATTTAGCAAATACTGCTTGAACAGCATCGCATCCCCATTCACCTCTTCGGAAAAAATCACCTTATTCGCTTTTGAATCCATTCCCGTTAATACCAGATCCTTAACAGACCAAACTTCCTCATTCCAGACATACTTATCTCTGCTGATTTTATAAAACACCCCGTTGATGTGATAGGTAAATGAAATTGCTTCCAATAGAGCCCAGGTTTTACTTTCTGATAAGTTCTGAATCGTATTTACGATGGATTCTACAAATTCCCTTGATTGGCCTTCAAAAAGCTTGTGAAACTCTACTTCAAGATAATATTTTGCTACATCTATAGCGGATATGTTTTTTTGAATTATTTGGATAGGTTTTTTGGATTTTTCTAACGACTTCTGATTGGTTTTTGTAGACATGTTTTCATTATACACGGAGGGAGGTTTCAGGATTACGCTCATAGCACGACATTTAATGCGAACGCTACTTTCTCCTACGATGAGATAACCAGACCTTAATTGAACATAGTAAAAGCATTCTTTTTTTATTCGGGAAATGAAATTGCCTCAACCACCAAAGCCTTAAAAAGCTTGCTATACTAAACTTGTGGATATAGACTCCGAGGCACCTTCCCTTGAGCAAGAGCAGGGAGTGAAAAAAGAATCGTTTATTAAATCATTTATTGATAAAAAGAAATTGCCTATCCTGCTTTTCACCTCTTTATGTTTACTTTTTGCTTTTACTTTTATCTCAATTACTCTTTACAGGCAAAGTATGAAACAAACGACACGCAATGACGAAAAATTAACTGAGTCAATTGAGAAACACGACCCGGATGAGGAAAGCGCAACTCCGCAGACCACCCCGTTTCCTTTTTTTGAAGCTGATGAATCCATTATACTTCTAAAAGATAATCAAGACAGTGTGAAAATCTACAGTCTCAATCTAGAAACTCAGGAAGAAAGTGAAATTTTGGAAATTCCCAAGCAGGAAAGAGATTACTATCCTGGGAAAAGAAAACCGATTATTCAATTCGCAAATAACGGAATGTTTGCTTATTCTTACGGTGATACTTATTTGTATCATTACAACGGAAATAGTCTTACAAGAAGACTGATAGCAGAAGGCAAAAGGTTTGATTTTGCACTTTCTCCCGATGGAGAGACGGTGATTATATTTACAAAAAAATTAGAGGACTCTGATGCAGTGCGAGAACGTGCGGATGAAACCGGTAATTGGGATTATACGATTCAAAATAATTTTTATCAGGTTTCAATGGAAAATGAAACTCCGCCGGAATTGCTTTTACAAAAAGACTTAATAGATGATTACAGCTTCACCGGCATAACTCATTACATATTTGTTGAATGGAGCCATGTACAAACTAACAATCCTTTGATTCAACGATACCGACACGCTCAAATTTTTAGTACATATAACGGATTATATGAACTTGATATCGAAAATAGAGAATTAATTGAGGCTTTTCCGTCGGTTCCAAGAGAGATTTTCGCTGATAGATTATTCCTAAGTACTAGCGCAGATCAAAAATATCTGGCGTATGCAAATTTAGACGGAGCCTGTTGTGGCGGCATCAACTATTCCAACGATCAAACTTATATTTACGATGTATCCGCAAACTTAGAAGTAAAGGCGTTCGACGAACACGAGCGGTACGGAAATGCTGAAGAAACACACACTGAACAGCACCAGACCGTGCAGGTTTCGTTTTCTCCAAATAACGACTTGGTCGCTCAAACTATATTCAGTTTATTTAGGGCTGACCCTTATGATATGGAAGAAACAACGAGTGCTTCGCTGTTGATTACTGATATTAATGGAGTGGAGAAAGCTTTCTTTAATGACTATACGCTTATAGATTGGTTAGATAATGGGCTGCTGCTTGCGGCAAAAACAACGGATTCAACTTTTTATTTTACATGGACGGATTGGTCAGAAAATGCATTCAGTTCTATTGATGTTATAAATATCGATACGGGGGAGATTCAAACTATATATGAGGGGTCGTTTAGTCAAGTTATAAGAGTTAAAGCAACTGAAACTCCGAAACTAGAGATAAATACTGACGAGCAGGCTGAGAGAGTTCCTGCCAGTGTGATCTCTTATCAAGATGGAGGGCAATATACGATTCTAGAGCTAGACTATTTAGAGATAAATCCAGATTTTCAACCCGGAATGACTCCATACCTTCTCAATAAATCTCCTGCAACTATAAATGTTATTTTAGATGCAGGCGCTAAATTTATGAACTGCTTCTATGGAGAGGATGTTGGAGAGGGTCCGACGCACGCGGACGATGTGAGTATTTCGTTGCAATAGAAAATCCTGTAAGGATTTTTTAGACCAACGCTAATACGAACGGATGTGAGTATTTCGTTGCACCTTTCAAGTTCGCCAGAACTTGAAATACTTTACAACCCCCTCACGCCGTATGTTAATAAGTTGTGATTAATTTAAGAGTGAGTTATTACGTCATAAAGTCCATACTCAGACTTTGAGAAGTTAAAGAAAACCTCAATTTCTTTCAATTAATTCCTTAAGTCTTTTAGTATGACCCCCATATCTATACTTATACCTCCAGCCCTTTTCCCTTGCTCTCTTCCCCTGCATCTTATAAATATGATCATGTCCTTTCAGAGTAGGGGACTTAAAGTTAAAATCATCGAGTCCAGCATTATCTTCCTTCGGAAATATGTTATCTTCTCCCACTTGTAAAAACTCCTTTAATCTGCTCTGCTTGTTAATTTCAATTTGAAAATCCTCTCCTAAATCTCTGTGCTTAAAAACTTCCTTGCTAGCATTTTCTCGTTCAAAATAATAATCTAAGGACAAAAGCAACTTTTTCAATTTCTCTCTATCCCCTAGCTTAACTAGTAAATCCAAATCATGGTGATCCCTTGTAAGATTTCCGTATAGACCATCCAAACCATAGCCTCCGTATATGGTAAATTCAATGAATCTTTCTTTAGCCAATTTAACCAGGTTTCGGAGATATATTAACTGCTTCTTCTGCTGCTCATCTGGAGTGTATTCAAAACTATCTTTCATAAAATAATTTTAGCATTCATTAGTCTGTAGCTTGCTATACTAGATACGTGAAGATAAAACAGCGGTCTAAAAACATGAGAGAAAAGGCACTAAATTTGTTAGATAAATGGAACATAGCGGAATATCTAAACAAATATGGAGATGCCTACACAGTGGGGAGTGTTGCGTTGGATCTTATGACATGGAGAGACATAGATCTGGAAGTAATCTGTAATAAGGAACCTACAAGAGAAGATGCTCTCGAAGTAGTTGAAATATTGTTTGTAGAAAACGATTTTCGAAAAGTCACTCCTATTGATTACAGAGAGGGTGAGGGGGTAAGCAAACCAAAAGGACTATATATCGGAGGACAATACATAGATGAAGATAGAAATGAGTGGAAAGTAGATATTTGGCTTTTAACACCAGACTCCGCCAATGCCAAAAAGAAAACTCAAGAAATTAGGGATAAGCTGACTCCTAAATATAGAGAACGGATACTTAACCTAAAGTCCCGGCTACATGATCATCCTAAGTACAGGAAACAAGTTTTAAGTGTGGACATTTACGATGCGGTACTAGATAAAGAGGTTAAGGATTTAGAGGGTTTGAAGGAATACTTGAAAGAGGTAAAAAACCTAAATTTCAAACTTTAACTAATAGCTCTAACAACAATCAATAAGCCCAGCCATTGGCTTTCGCAAAGCGGAAGGCGATGGTTTAAAGAAATTAAAATTCAACCCAGACCTTTTGGTATATCTAAAAAGTTACGAATTGAAATAGAACCATTTCTAAAAACAAACTACTGCTATAATTCATCTAAACCATGATTCCTAAGCCCGTGAAAACTAAAGACGAACTCGAAGCTAACGATGAACGTACCTCAATAATCCAAAAAGAACAATTCCTAGAAGAAACCTGGCCTCAGTTGTTAAGCAGTAAATCCAGAAAGGAAGGTCCTGCTGAAAAGGAATTGAAACCAATCGAGAGACTTTTCAACGAAGTTGTCCCTTCGCT
>PXDX01000078.1 GCA_003564915.1 candidate division WWE3 bacterium | reverse complement strand
CGACCGCTTAGAAGATTGATCCAAAAAGAGATCGAGAACAAACTTTCGGGTAGGATCATTTCGGATGAGCTTAAAGGCGGGGAAATAGTTACAGTTTGGGCTGAAAACGATACGCTTAAAATTGAAGCCCAATCCAAGGTCAGGGTATAAAAACCTATATTTTCCTAAAATCATTGAACATCCAGATAAATTTTGGTAATCTTTTACCGTTATGGCACTAAAGTTTGATGCAAGTCAGTTGGATAATATTGAAACCTTTCAGGTTGGTGATACCGTTAGAATTAATTATAAGATCAGAGAAGGAGACAGAACTCGTATTCAGCCTTTTGAGGGTATTGTTATAGGAATAAAGGGATCAGGAATTTCTAAATCATTTACCGTAAGAAGGATTGGAGTACACGGAATTCCGGTTGAAAGAATATTCCCTGTACATTCACCTAATATTTCCAAACTCGAGGTTCTTAAAAAAGGTAAAGTTCGTAGATCCAAGCTTTATTATCTTAGAGATAAGACGGGTAGAGCAGCGGAACGCATAAAAGAGCGTAAATAAAATCTCCTCCACAAAAAGATCTTCTTGGGACAATAATCTTTAGAATCTCTAGCGTTTTTTCACTTCAAGAGAAAACCAAGACCTCATCAGAGCTTAAACTCTTCGGACCTTAATTTGCTTGATTGTGTATTGAATGATAATGGTGAGGGTGGAGGGAATCGAACCCACGACACACTGGTTAAAAGCCAGTTGCTCTACCACTGAGCTACACCCCCAGAGCACACGATATTATACAACACGCTTGTGAGAAAATATATCTTGAGTATACTACAATACTATAGTGGATATGGTAAGGACAATAAAAAAAGGGCACAAGGAATATATTGTACTTTTGATCATCTTAATTCTAATGGTACTTTTGGTTGTTACGGTGCTGGTTTTTCGCGCAAATGAAAGTTATAGATATTTTGAAGCCTTATCTAATGGTTTCGGTTTTCACAGAGGCTTCTGTTAATATATATTGAACCATGGGAACTGATTTTAATTTACCACCTGAAAAAGAAATCTTAGATCTAGAGAAAAAGATTCTGGATTTTTGGCTTCAGAACGACATATTTGAGCGTTCAATCAGCGAGAGGCCAAAAGACGATCTTTACGTTTTTTACGATGGTCCACCCTTTATATCGGGATTACCACATTACGGACATCTGTTGGGTTCTGTAGCAAAAGATTTAATTCCCCGTTATTGGACCATGAAAGGAAAAAGAGTAGAAAGGGTTTGGGGTTGGGATGCTCACGGTTTAACGGTTGAAAACCAAGTTCAGAAAAAGTTAGGAATTTCCAACAGAAAAGATATTGAAAATTACGGTTTAGAAAAATTCATTAAAGCTTGTTATGAATACACTTCCCAAGTTTCATCGGAGTGGCGTTGGTATATAGATAGGATAGGCCGTTGGGTAGATATGGAAAATTCTTACAAGACCACAGATCAGACCTATATGGAGTCGGTTATTTGGGCTTTCAAAAGGCTTTATGAGCACGATCTTATTTACCAAGGCGTTAGAACATCTCTTTTCTGCGTCACATGTGGAACTCCCGTATCGAATTTTGAGATAGCTATGGATAATTCTTACAGAGAGAAAGAAGAAAGAGCTATAGTAGTTAAATTCCCCATCAAATCGGAAGGTGAATTTTTAGGTGTTAGGGCTTTGGCATGGACCACGACACCTTGGACAATCCCATCCAATCGTGCATTGGTAGTGGATCCTAAGGAAAAGTATTCTCTTGTTTTAGAAAAGAATGAAGAATACATAATTGCTTCAAAAAGGGTAGATCAAGTTTTTGAAGGAAGGGATTTTAAAATTAAGAGAGAGGTATTAGGTAAGGATTTGATAGGTTTATCCTATGAACCTCCTTTTGATATATATGAATCAGGCCCCAATGACTTTAAAATCTACTCATATGAAGGAATGGTCAATATGGAAGAGGGGACCGGTATAGTCCATTCTGCGCCGGGTTTTGGCGATATTGATACCGAAATGGGAGAGGAGTATACGCTGAACATAATGCTCACATTGGACGATTCCGGAAAATTTGCAGATGAAGTAAGCGTTGATCAAAACCCTTATAAAGGCCTGTTCTATGCAGATGCAAACGACCGAATAAGAAAAGATCTAAAAGATAAAGGTCTTCTCTTCTCGGACACTGAGTTTTCGCACCGAGTTCCATATCACGATAGATGTGACACCGATTTGATCCACAGAGCGCAAGAATCCTGGTTTATTGATATACAGACGTTAAAAGGGAGTATGTTGAAACATGCCGAAGAGATAAATTGGGTACCTTCACACATAAAAGAAGGCCGTTTTTCTCATGTTCTAAGAACTTCTCCTGACTGGTGCATATCCCGCAGCAGATTTTGGGCCACACCCATGCCGGTCTGGCAATCTGAGGACGGGGACATCATAGTAGTAGGTTCTATCCCGGAATTGGAAGAGCTTTCGGGTCAAACAGTATCAGATCTTCATAGACCTTACATAGACGAAATAACCATCGAGAAGGATGGAAAGGTCTATCACAGAATCCCTGAGGTCATGGACAGCTGGTTTGAGGCCGGTTCCATGCCCTTTGCCCAGTTTCATTATCCTTTTGAAAACAAGGAAAAGTTCGATAACAATTTTCCGGGCGATTATGTTGTTGAGTATATTGCTCAGGTACGGGCCTGGTTTAATGTAATGCATCGTCTCTCAGTTGCTCTGTTTGATAGCCACCCCTTTAAAAATGTTATTTGCACAGGCGTTATGTCCGGAAATGACGGTAGAAAAATGAGCAAGACCTTC
This sequence comes from candidate division WWE3 bacterium, assembly GCA_003564915.1. GTDB lineage: Bacteria > Patescibacteriota > WWE3 > UBA101185 > UBA10185 > T3SED10-354. Next base: position 7,809 of record PXDX01000078.1, on the reverse strand, counting down.
CAGAATTATGCAGATCCCGGTGAGGTTTTAAAAGTATACGGTGGAGATGCGCTTAGACTATGGTTGATGGGATCTCCCTTAATGGTGGGAGAGAATGCGAACTTTGATGAAGATGAGATTAGGACAAAGAAGAGAAATGTTTTGAATCTACTTTGGAACAGCCTTAGATATTTTGTTCTCTATGCTAATAAATTTGAATTTTCGGAAAAGGAGGGCGTCGCTTATGAACACCCCTTGGATGTCTGGATAAATGTACGTTTAGAACAAACCGTAAGGGACATTTCAGCGAATATTGAAGCCTATACCATCCCTCCGGCGGTTGAGGCCTTGGAGACACTTATAGACGATCTGTCCCGCTGGTATATAAGGTGTTCAAGAGAGAGAATATTCCAGGGAGATGAGATTGCCCTTAATGCGCTTTATAAAGTACTTAGTAAAATAGCTTTGATCTCAGCTCCAATAATTCCTTTTATTTCAGATAATATATATCGTACTTTACGTTTCAAGGATGATCCCGAATCCGTTCACCTAGGCTTATATCCGGATCCGGATCACGCCTACATAAAAAAGCACGTCGATATCGTAGATAAAATGAGTTCGGATAGGATTTTAACTTCTATTGTCCATTCGCTGAGGAATAGAGCGGATATTCCAACGCGACAACCTTTGAATGCAGTTTACACCAAAGGCGAAGTTCATTTCCGGGAGATACTAGAGAGCGAGCTCAATGTTAAAAATATTTTTAAGATATCTCCCGATAGAAAGCCTGAAAACAAGGATATTATCTGGGACGAATCAGGATCCGTTGCTCTTGATGTGAAAATTACGCCAGAACTGGAACTGGAGGGGCAAAAACGCAAAATAATACGAAATCTGCAAAAAGAAAGAAAAAAAGCGGGGCTGTCCTTGTCTACTGAGATTATCGCGAAGGTTAAGAACACTCCGTTAAACGAGGCCACGGTATCAAAGTATAAAGAAGAAATAATGGAAGCGGTAGAAGCTATAGAACTGGATTTAGGTTCTGAATATGCTGTTAAAAAGGTATAATCTCTCTCTTTTGGTCATTCCGGTCCTAATATTTTCATTAGGATTGATAACTTTATATTCCGTAAGCCCTGTACAGGCAAGAGGTCAGTTGATCTACTTTTTTATTGGAATTTTTGTGTATCTTATATTTGTTCTTTCAAATTACTCCTATATCCTAAAATTTTGGAGATTCTTCTACATAGGGAATTTAGTTTTACTAATCGCTTTACTCATATGGGGAAATGTTGTTGCGGGGGCAACTAGATGGTTAGGTGTAGGAGGAGTGAATTTCCAGCCATCAGAATTTGCAAAATTCAGCTTGATAATTTCTATGGTGGGTTATATATCAGAAAAGCGATCGGATATGAAGAATATAAAAGATCTTTTAATTCTTTTTCTTTTATTTATCTCCTTTTTTATACCGGTTGCTTTACAGCCTGATCTTGGGACAGCGCTGGTTTTGGTTGTAATCTTTGTTTCAATTATATACTTTGGCGGAATAAATAAATTTATTTTTCTTGGAGGGATATCGGTTTTAGGAATTTTATCCGGACCTATCTGGAATTTACTGAAGGAATACCAAAAACAACGGATCTTGATTTTTTTAAACCCAAGGTCCGATTATTTAGGTTCGGGATACAACGTTGTGCAATCCATCATAGCGGTTGGGTCCGGAGGATTTCTGGGTAGAGGTTTCGGTAGAGGTAGTCAATCCCATCTTGAGTTTTTGCCTGCGTACTGGACTGATTTTATTTTCGCCTCTTACGCTGAGGAATGGGGTTTCGCTGGAGTTGTGGTCCTTCTTCTCTTGTTTTTTGGGCTTTTTATTTCTATTTGGCATGTAGCCTATCAAAATCGCTCTTTTTCCGGAAATCTTTTAAGTCTTAGTGTTTTGATCACAATTTTTACACAATTTATAGTTAATGTGGGGATGAATTTGGGCATTATGCCGGTTACTGGAATTCCGCTCCCGTTAATGACTTATGGCGGATCCTCACTGATCACAAGTCTGGCTCTGTTGGGTTTGGTTCAATCTGCTTGGGTGCATAAATCTCAATAGGTTTTGTTATTTTTCATACCTTGTATCGTGATTAAAGGGAAAAAGCACTCAAATATTAATGAGCACTCCTTGAACGGTAGGAAAAATTTCCTTAGAATCGTTTAGCTAATATTATCAATTTTACATTGGAGACCGGATTGCGGATCGGCATTCTTAACCGGCAGTGCGAGGATGTTATTCTACAATCCAACAATATTATGGATTTGTTGGAAAATTTCGAAATATACAGTCGTTCTGTGCCTAAGAAAAATGGGCTTATTACTTTTACTGAAAATTCTATAAAAATTCTCGAACGAAGGTATTTGCTCAAAGACTCGAATGGAGATGTGATAGAGACGCCCGAGGAAATGTTCGATAGAATAGCTACCGCTGTATCGGCGCCGGATTCTGACTATGTAGATGTAAAAAGATCCAAGATTGAATTTTTCAATTTACTTTCCGAAAAGGATTTTTTCCCGAATTCCCCTACATTTACCGGAGCCGGCACTCCTCTAGGGCAGTTGGCAGCATGTTTTGTACTTCCAATTGAGGATGATCTGGGTAAAAAAGAGGACGGAATATTCAGTACACTTAAGAATGCTGCTCTGATTCAACAATCTGGGGGAGGAAACGGGTTCTCATTTTCAAAATTAAGACCAAAAGGGAGTAGGGTATCTTCCAGCAATGGTGTTGCCTCAGGACCAATCGGCTTTATGCGTGTATATGACAATGCTTTTGGAGAAGTTGCTCAGGGAGGTGTCCGAAGAGGTGCAAATATGGGTGTATTACGAGTTGACCACCCCGATATTCGAGAATTTATAAAATGCAAATCTTCCGAAGGGGATATTAGTAATTTCAATATCTCGGTAGCCGTAACAGATGAGTTTATGAATGCAGTAAAGAAGGATCGTACTTACGATTTGGTGGATCCTCACACCGGTTTGATAGCTGAATCTCCCCAAGCAAGAGAAATCTTTGATCTTATCGTAGAACACGCTTACAAAAATGGAGAGCCGGGAATCCTATATATCGATGAGGCTAATAGACACAACCCAGTTCCTCACTTATACGATCTTGAAGCTACCAATCCTTGCGGTGAACAATGGCTTGGACCATATGAGAACTGCTGTCTTGGTTCGATAAATCTTGCTCAACATGTCACGGAGAGCAACGAGGTAGATTGGGAAAGACTAGAAGATACTGTCATTAAAGCAACTAGATTTCTAGATAATGTTGTTACGGCAAATGAATACATTCCTACCGTTCCCCAGCTGGAGGAATCCGCAAAAAGAGCCAGGAGAATAGGTTTGGGAATTATGGGATTAGCCGACCTTATGTACATTCTTGGTGTCCGTTATGGAAGTCCGGAAGCCTTGGAGTTAGGTTCGAAAATAATCGAATTCATCCGTTTCCACGCTATGAGGACCTCCATATATCTTGCCAAGGAACGAGGAGCTTTTCCCGCAATAAAGGGAAGTATATATGACCCTGAAAATTTAAGCTGGAAAGTTCCTACCCCTTTGAATGAGTATAGGAATGATTTTAAACGCCCTTATCTTGATTGGGACAGTATTATAGAAGGGATAAAAAAATACGGGATAAGAAACGCCGCTCAAATGACAATAGCTCCTACGGGAACGAGATCTACCGTTGCAGGCATAGAAGGTTATGGTTGTGAGCCTGTATTTGCTTTAGCTTACAAAAGGAATGTTTATCAAGCTGCGGGAGACGATGAAAAGCTTACTTTAAACTATGTCAGTCCTTTGTTCCAAGATGCCTTAGATAGGACTTCGCTCTCGGAAGAAGAAAAAAGACAGATAATTGAGGAAATTACCGTTACGGGATCTTGCCAACACGTAAAAGGGGTTCCAGAAGAGATAAGATCAGTATTTGTCGTTTCTTCGGATATAACTCCGGAGGAACATGTGTTGACACAGGCATCTCTACAACGCTTTATTGACAACTCGATCTCAAAAACATGCAATCTACCTGAAACGGCAACAACGGAAGAAGTTGCGGATGTCTATACTAAAGGGTGGGAATTGGGCTTAAAGGGATTGACGGTCTATGTTGCCGGTCAGAGATCAGAGGAAGTGCTCCAGACCGAACAAACCTCCAGAAAGAAAGAGAGCGGACCCAGTGCCGAACCAGTAGTATCCGAAAGAGAATACAAACTTTCAGGAAATACGTACAAGGTCAATACTCCGCAAGGTAAGGCGTTTATTGTAGTGAACAAGAACGGGGACAACGACCCCTTTGAGGTTTTTGTAAATGTTGGGAAAGCAGGAAGTGACGTCGCCGCCCTATCCGAAGCTCTTGGCAGGCTAATATCCGGTTGGCTGAGATCCTCCCTTGCCCCTAAGGAAACCGTCAAAGAAATAGTAGTTCAGTTAATTGGTATTGGCGGAGCTACGTCCGTGGGTTTTGGAAAGGATAAGGTTAGCTCTATCCCTGATGCGGTTGCCAAAGTGCTTTCTGAAGATTTAGGAATACAAGTAAGAGCCAATGGGACAAATATTGTAGAAAAAGATGCTAATGAGGTCTCTGTTTTTTCTTATGCCGACGTTTGTCCTGACTGCGGTAACACTACATTTGTAAAAGAAGAGGGCTGTACCAAGTGCTATACGTGTGGATATAGCATCTGTTAGAATATTTTTGCTTCTCAGATATGGCAATATACACAAAAAACGGTGATTTGGGGTATTCCAATCTTTTAGATGGGGTAAAGAAATCTAAAAGTTCACCTGAATTTAATGTCTTAGGTAAATTAGACGAGCTTCAAGCTTTAATCTATGTTTGCTTGTTCTATACCTCAAACGAAGGAAATCTATTAACTGAAATTACCCATGATATTCAAAAGATAGGTTCTTATATTGCGGGAGCACCACTAGACACTCTTTCAGAAGTTCTGAATTTAAGGTTAGAAGCTCTGGAAAGAGAAATTGATGCTATTGAAGAGAAAACAACCGATCTAAAGAACTTCAAAGCTCCAAATAAGACCGAATTGTCATTATTCTATAACCTGACTCGGGTCAAATCCCGGGAAGTCGAGAGGAATGTAATCGAACTGTTAGGTGCTAATCTTTCACAAACTGATAAGATTGTTATTACCTATATCAACAGGCTGTCGGACTATTTTTTTGCTCAAATGCTTGTTAGTTGAACAAGTTTTTATCTTCTATTGTTATAAGCGCGATTAACGTATTCATGAAGCATTCTGGTGGCGTTGAAGAAAGATCCGTTCAACATGATGGTTTTTCTCATTAGGTTTCTCCACCCGTCATGGTTTTCATGAAATAAAGGAAGGACTTTTTCCTCCAATACCGAGTACAGATCGTCAGAAGTAATAAAAGACCAGCCCGTTTCCCCCTCAATACAACCTTCTTCCCACCAGCCGTCTCTAACGCTGAGGTGCGGTATACCGTTTAAAGCACATTTCATTCCGCTTGTCCCCGATGCCTCACGGGGAGGTTCAGGCGTGTTTAGCCAAACATCAACCCCGGATGTCATCAGGTGTCCTAAATACATATCATAATTTATTAGATAAGTGGCCAATATATTTCCGTCTGATTCCTCAGTTATTTTTTTGGTTACTTGTATAATATCTGAGATCAGCTTTTTACCTCCGGAATCATTGGGATGTGCTTTTCCTCCCAAGATTATTTGCAACGGACCGTGTTTTTCCGCAATTTTCTTTAACCGTTCTAAATCTTCAAAAAGCATACCGGGTCTTTTATATTCGGTGAATCTTCTGGCCCATCCAATGGTAAAAAAGTCATAATCCATACCCATGTTGGTATGGGCATTGGAATAATCTATGATCCGTTTTTTGGATTCGAAATGAGCGTTCCATATTTCTCCAAGACTTAGACTGGAGGCGTATCTAAGCGAGTAGGGATCCTCTCTCCAATGATGAATGTATTTGTCGTAAAGATTTGCGAATGAGGCGCTAACCCAAGAGGAAACATGAACACCGTTGGTAATAGAGTGGATCGGATAGTTTGGGAACATGGATTTTGATACTTCTGCGTGTCTTTGAGCCACACCATTGATGTATCCGCTAGAATTTAGAGCAAGGGAAGTCATGTTGAGCTCGTTTTCTATATGGAATTCCTTCGAAAGGATAGCGAATAATTCCGGCTCGAGCATATCTTCCACCATCTTCATGTCAAACTTATCGTGACCTGCAGGTACAGGAGTATGGGTTGTAAAAATGCATTTGTCCCGAACTTTCTCGGGATCTTTTAACTCTTTTTCCAGTTCCAAGGCTAGTAGGGCCGAATGGCCTTCGTTTAAGTGATATCTGTGAATGTTATTAATACCCAGTTTTTTTAGAAGACGGATACCACCAATACCTAAGACTATTTCCTGACCTAAACGATAGTCCGGACCATCTCCGTAAAGATTAGAGCAAAGCTCCCGAGCTTCCGGAGAATTTTCTTCAAAGTCGGTATGAAGGAAAAAGATTGGAACCTTGTGGTGATGTATTCCTTCCACCTCGTACTTCCAGCATCCAACAGAAACAGGAATTCCGGCAATTTGAACTGATACCTTTTCCTCCATGGGCTGAAGAAAATCATCTATACTCCAAGCCATAGGTTTCTCTATCTGCTTGCCATTCTCAATCTCCTGAAAAAAGTAGCCGTTTTTTGTTAAAAGAGTGACGCCGGCCATTGCCAAGCTGCTGTCAGCCGCTGCTTTTAAGGTGTCGCCGGCCAGAACCCCAAGGCCTCCGGAATAAGTGGGTATTTTTGCTGAGAGTCCAACTTCCATAGAAAAATAGGCATATTTTATATCTTCGAAGCTCATGCATTTAAGTATAGCAGAGAGATAGGAAACATAACCACTACTGCACATAGCTTAATTTCACATAATAGGTCCACACACATTTTTGTTTTAACTATGAATTTTTTCAGGATATTTATTGTATTGTTGGACAGTCTCTTTTGGGAAGGATTTGTTTTGGTGACCCCACGGGGAATCGAACCCCGGTTCCCAGGTTGAAAACCTGGTGTCCTAACCGTTAGACGATGGGGCCATAGATATGAACGTATATACTCTATCGCGCTTTGATTAAAACCCAAAGTACGTTCAACAACTGCCACATTTTAACATAAAGCCATCTTTTTGATAAAATAGCAACGTTATCTCAAGGGAACAAATATGACTTTAATTCGTCTGATACTCTTTTACATAACTTCGTTTGCCTTATCGGTTTGGCCAGCTGCCTCTGTTGTGGAAGGTGTTGTAGGTCAGCCCGTGTCTTTTTTTCCTCACCAGGCAGTATCTCAGGAAGATAAAACCATTTCCAATTTACTTTATAGAAGTATCTTTAAGTATGATGCGGAAGGAGTTTTAGTTAATGATCTAGCTAAGGATTGGAGTGTCTCTGATGACGGTTTAGTTTACACCATAGAGATAAAGGAAGGACAGTTGTGGGCAACCGGAGAAGAGATAACTTCAGACGACTTGATCTATACTGCTTTTAAGCTACCGGAGCTGTTAGGGGTTGGAACCGATAAGATCGATGAGTACACGGTTCGTTATATACTTCCAAACAAGTTTGCTTCATTTCCTTCGGTACTGACTGCAGGAGTTATGCCTGAAAACTCTGAAGAAATGCAAAATCCCTTGATGCCGGTTTCGAGCGGCAATTTTAGGGTCGTATCAATAAAAAGAGATGGTCCGGCTATCAGCAAGATAATTTTGTATAACACTAGCCCTGACTCTAAAATCAAAAAGCT
>PXDX01000058.1 GCA_003564915.1 candidate division WWE3 bacterium | reverse complement strand
GATAGATGCCACCATAGCCATAGAAGATGCATATTTTTATGAACATGATGGTTTTCGCCTGGAAAGTATGGCTAGGGCCGCAAAGGTTTATATAACCGAAAATAGGGTTCAGGGCGCCTCCACGATTACCCAACAGCTTATTAAAAACGTCCTCCTCACTCCCGATAGAACAATCTATAGAAAAGTTAGAGAATTGATGCTCGCAGTTATGGTAGAGAATAAGTACTCTAAGGACGAGATCTTGGAGCTATATTTGAATAACATATCCTACGGAGGTATAGCTTGGGGTGTGGAGCCAGCCGCTCAAAAATATTTCGGCAAAAGCGTCACCGATCTGGATTTGGCAGAAGCTTCACTTTTGGCAGGCCTTCCGTCCGCTCCCTCAATATACTCTCCCTTAATGGGAAATTGGGATCTGATGAAGAATCGTCAAAGGCAAGTTTTGGAAAGAATGGTTGCTCTGGAAATGATTTCAGAAGAAGATTCCTGGGAAGCCTATGAACGAGAACTGAACATAGCAGAACAAAGAGACGTTATTAGGGCTCCGCACTTTGTTTTTTATGTTCGGTCTCTATTGGAGGAGATGTATGGATCTCGGACCGTTCTTTTTGGAGGTTTAACCGTTCGAACCACATTAGATCTGGATCTTCATGACGAGGTTCAGAAGATCGTAACAGAGGGAGTGAGAGAAGGATATAATTTTGGTTTTACCAACGGAGCCGCCGTTATATTGGAATCAGAAACCGGCGGGATCTTGGCGTATGTTGGGTCAATCAATTTTTTTCAGGAGGGTTGGGGGGCATTTGACGTGGTATCTTCTGAAAGACAGCCCGGTTCGGCCATAAAACCTGTAACTTATTCTTTGGCTTTATCTATGGGACTTACTCCATCTACAGTTATAAGTGACAGTCCGGTTAGTTATCCTCAGCCGGGTCAGCCACCATATAGACCCATGAACTTTGATAGACGTTTTAGAGGTAATGTAACACTTAGACAAGCACTGGCGCAGTCTTTAAATGTGCCCGCTGTGAAGCTTGTAGATTCCTTAGGTCCCGAAAACATGGTCATACTCGCTAGAGAAATGGGAATCAAGAACTGGGATCCCGAGGCATTTTATGGGCTGGCGGTTACCTTAGGGAGTAAAGAGACATCTCTGTTAGAACTTACTAACGCGTTCGGTACATTATCTCGTCAGGGGTACTATATGCCCACGGATCCTATCCTTTCTGTTAGAGATATACAAGGAAGAGTACTTTATGAAGGACCCGAAGCCTCTCCCGATAAAGTTTTGAATGAAGGAGTTGCTTTTTTGGTTTCAAATATTCTCTCTGATAATAATTCCAGGGCTCCTGCTTTTGGTTACTCTAGTCACTTGAATATCCCGGGAAGAATCGTTGCTGTAAAAACAGGAACCTCCGATGATAGGAGGGATAACTGGACAGTCGGGTACACACCTACTTACACTGTCGGTGTTTGGGTGGGTAACAATGATAACAGCCCCGTAAGATCCATGGGAGCTACTGGAGCAGCACCGATCTGGAACTCAATTATGACGACTCTTCTAGAAGACAGACCTGAAGAAACATTTGAGGTTCCGGACAATATAATCCTTAAGTTTGACGAGGAATGTGATAGGGGCGAATATTTTATTCGCGGGACTAATATACCGGAAACACTATGTCCTCCAAAAGAAGACAATGAAGATGATAATGGTAATAACAATAACAACAATTGAACATTTTGAATAAGAAGATATCCACTGTCTTGCAAACCCGAAGAAATACCGTATAATTTTTACTCGATGTCAGATGTTAATTCAGATTTTATTAATGTAAAAGGAGCTCGTCAACATAACTTAAAAAATATTGATCTACGCATCCCTAAGAACAATTTGGTGGTTTTCACTGGAGTTTCGGGGTCGGGAAAGTCTTCTTTGGCTTTAGATACTCTATATGCCGAAGGTCAGAGGAGATATGTAGAGAGTTTGTCTTCCTATGCCAGGCAATTCCTCGGAGTTATGGATAAACCGGATGTTGATGGAATAGAAGGACTTTCTCCGTCTATAGCAATAGATCAGAAAGGGGGATCGAACAACCCGCGTTCAACCGTTGGAACAATAACGGAAATATACGATTTTTTAAGACTTCTGTTCGCTCGTATTGGTCATCCGCACTGTCCCGAGTGCGGTGTAGAGGTTAAGCGTCAGAGTATCGATCAGATTTTGGACGGTGTTCTTAGGATTCTGGCTTCCGAGTCGGATTTCTCAAGTTCAAAAGGAGTTCGTTTTTTCCTACTTGCTCCGATAATAAAAGATAGAAAAGGGGAATACACAGATCTTTTCTCAAATCTTAAAAAGCAGGGTGTAATGAGAGCAAGAGTTGACAATGAAGTTGTAGGTTTAGGCTCGGAAATTAATTTAATAAAAACAAACAGGCATACCATTGAAGCAATTGTGTCGCGACAAGTTCTAACTAAAAAGAAATTTGACCGCGATCCAGCAGAAGTAAAAGGTGTCTTATTTTCTGCAATAGAAAGTGCCATGAGCTTGAGTGGAGGTACCCTAATATTAAGCGTGATAAAAGATAAGAGTTTTGATTTTCCCGAGAATCCAGAAATAATGGAAGATCATTTGTTTTCCGAGAAATTCGCTTGTCCGAATTGCAATATTTCTCTATCGGAGATTGAGCCGCGTGATTTTTCCTTCAACTCTCCTCAGGGAGCTTGCGAAGAATGTAGCGGTTTGGGAAGCCTTCTTGTAATAGATCCGGAATTAGTGGTAAATCCGCGCCTTTCGGTTAAGGATGGAGGTATATTGCCCTGGAACAAGCTTACACGAGGAACAACCTGGACCTATCAAGTTATTCGCGAAGTAGCGTCTCAGCACGAAATAGATCTGGAAAAAAAGATCGAGTCGCTATCCGGCGATGACCTAAAACTTCTTCTTTACGGTACCGGGAGTAGAAAATATAAGGTGCCTTATTATAAGAACAACACGCGTTCATTTCATATGACTCGATTTGAGGGAGTCATACCTAACTTGACAAGAAGACATCAGGAAACCAAATCGGATTATGTTAGAAGACAGATCCAATCGTACATGATTAAGGAACCATGCCCGAAATGCAAAGGCGCCAGATTAAAAGATGAGTATTTGAACGTTACAATAGAAGGAAAAAATATTTTTGAAGTGACCGAAATGTCTTTGGAAGAAATCGATAAGTGGCTAAAGAATTTGAGCGGTAAATTATCGGAGCAGGAAGAGTTTGTAGCAAGAGTAATTCTTAGAGAAGTAAGTTATAGATTGAAATTTTTACTTGATGTTGGATTGGCATATTTGAGTCTATCAAGGCCATCGGCTCAATTGTCAGGCGGGGAGGCGCAGAGAATTCGGCTGGCATCCCAGATAGGAACCGGTCTGTCGGGAGTTCTTTATGTGTTGGATGAACCTTCTATTGGTTTGCATCAAAAAGACCAGCGTAGACTCATTAGCACATTACAGCATTTACGAGATCTGGGGAATACGGTTATTGTTGTCGAGCACGATAGGGATACAATATTGCAAAGTGATTACATTTTTGATTTTGGACCCGGTGCCGGGGATAAAGGCGGTGAGATCGTCTCTTCCGGCAAGCCCTCGGAAATTAAAAAGGATCCCAATTCTCTAACCGGGCAATATCTATCCGGGAAGAAAAAAGTGAATGACAATCTCAAGGACTTGGTAAAGAACAACCCTAAAGCAAAGAATCACAATGATTACACTAGCGGTCGAAAATTAGTTCTGGAAGGCGCTTCGGGAAGAAATTTAAAGAAGATTGATCTAACAATTCCCTTAGGTAAATTTATATGTATAACAGGTGTTTCCGGATCGGGTAAGTCATCGTTGATTATGGATACGTTGGTCAGAGCAGTCCGTGAGCATTTTGATCTTAAAGTTGAGGAAAGACCGCTTCCGTTCGACGAACTTCGCGGAGTTTCAAACCTAGACAAAATAGTTTCAATAGACCAGACTCCTATAGGAAGGACACCCAGATCTAATCCCGCAACATATACCAAAGTTTTTGATTATATAAGAGAGCTTTTTTCAAAAACACAGCAGGCCAGAATGCGTGGTTATAAGCCCGGAAGATTCAGCTTTAACGTAAAAGGAGGAAGGTGCGAGGCTTGTGGAGGACAGGGGGAGATCAAAATAGAGATGCAATTCATGCCCGATGTTTACGTTAAGTGTGAAGTATGTGAAGGTAAGAGGTATAACACTGAGGCTTTGGAAATTCTTTACAAGGATAAAAATATCAGTGATGTTTTAAATATGTCAGTTGATGAGGCTTTGGCGTTCTTTAAGAACATCCCCAAGATACAAAGGAGATTGAAAGTACTGCAAGATGTTGGTTTAGGTTATATTCGATTGGGACAGCCGGCTCCAACCCTATCCGGCGGTGAAGCACAACGAATCAAATTGGCATTGGAGCTTTCCAAAAGATCTTCAGGGAACACTCTGTATATATTGGACGAGCCGACAACGGGGTTACATTTTGCTGATCTAAAAAAACTTATCGTTGTTTTGAAGCGTCTTGTAAATAAAGGGAACACCGTATTGGTAATAGAGCATAATTTGGATGTTGTATCAAATGCGGATTGGATTGTAGATTTGGGTCCTGATGGGGGAGAGGGGGGAGGAGAAATAGTTTTTGCAGGTTCCGTTGAGGATCTAAAAGATTACAAGGAATCCTATACCGGAGATTCTTTAAGGAAAGTCTCAGTCAATTAGACTTTTCAATTTTTATCAATTTTTAGCTCCTCTGCAACACCTCTAAAATTTTCATAAATGAGCGTATTTGTATCCGCGGGTAGATAAATTGTCTTCTTATCAAAAGGTAGCAGCGTAGTTCCTCCGTTTATTCTATACAAAACCGGTCCGGATAAATGTTCAACAATATAGGCTCTATTTCCTCTTAGCAACTGAATTGGGTTCCAAGTAAATGTTTTTTGGATATTTATTTTAGGATCAAAATCTTTTTGGTCCTGCGCGAAATCCACATTTACCTGCTTTCCATCAATATCCAATCTATAAGTTCCGGCAGGGTAAGGTCTTTCCGAACTCAACCCTTTTCTGACAAAAGCCAAGTGATTGGTATCCAGTTTTGTGAAATAATCCATACCCGAAGTACTGCCCCAGGCAGGATCAACCGGTACCCAAGCAAAGTTTGGATCATAAAATTCCGCCCAGGAATGTAGAATATCACTATTATCCATTCCCACAGGCACAGGAGTTAAAACTTCGGATTGTGGAATAGCAAATCCGTTCAATTCTCTAGCGGGTATTCCCATAGCTCTTGTAAGAGCAATGAATAGATCCGAGAATTCCATACATGCCCAGGGCAGATCCTGAGTAAGAGCTTTGAGAGCGCCGTGTCTGTCAAAATGTTCAGAATCTATTCCGTCAATATCATATTCCAAATTTTCTACCACGTATTTATATACTTCATACGCATTTTCGGTGACGTTCTTTTTAGGATCGAATAGCTCGTTGGCGAGATTTCTTATTCTAGGATTATTCACTTCCCAATATTTATCCTCCCCGGTGTATCTTGTTATCAAAGCATCCGGAATTTCATGCATAGGTCCGCCCATTTCGGGATTGATCTGTCTCCCGAATAATTTTGTCCAACCTTTAACCTGAATTTCAATTTTTTGATAAGGTCTTAACCAGTATTGAGCCAATAAATTACCGTCGAGATCACGATAGATCTTACCCGGGGCGGGATCAATACTTTCATAGAAAACCTGCTGCTGTTCAGCAATATCAGGGGGAAGAGCTATTTCTTGTCTTACTGGAATAAAACGGGTGTTCATCAGTTCGTAGTACAGTTCAAAATTTAATATTTGATTAATTCCAAAAGTTGCGCTGATGCTTTTATCCAATGAAGACTGATCAAAGAAATATGTTGTTAATCCATCGGTTTCTTCCTTAGAAGCAGGACTTGGGGACATAAATATTAAGGGTCCCAGAGACTTTGGGGTTGTAAGAATTACTTCATACGATGATAAGCTTTCGGGAGAGGGTGTCTTTGGTAGATTTATGTTCCAAACTTGGCCGACTTTATTTGCTAGATCTTCTGTTTTATATTCCAATCGGATCTTATTGCTCCTTCCCTCTCCGATAACCTTTTCATTTAGGTGTAGATTTAATGTGGTTTTACCTCCCTCCGACGCGTCTCTTTTAACCTCGATATCAAGAGGACCCGCCGTATCGGATCCACTAATATCGTAAATAGAAATCTGTCTTATCGTTAAAGAGAAAGTTGTGGCTAGAACATCTTGCGCTAGGTTAGTAATTTCAATTTCTTGTGAGACAAAGGTTTCCCCGTTCTCATTGACCGTGTAAGTTGTGATATAAGAAGTGTCAAATTGTTCTTGCGCTCGGTATTTCAGGGGGCCGCTCGATAATATCAAGGTACATACAATTCCCATTACGGCAGTCATTGTTAGCAGTGAAAACAACTTTGTTCTTGAAGGCATGACCGTATAATTATATCGTATTTGATAAAATCAGTTGAGCGTAATCAATTTACCCTGCCCAAAAATATATGAGAAAGAATACGATCAAAGATAAAATTAAAGATTTACCCAGAACTCCCGGGGTGTATAAATTTTTGGATGGAGCTGGCGATGTTATTTACATAGGAAAGGCCAAGAATTTAAGAAATAGAGCGGGATCCTATTTTGTTAACCAAGATACGCTGGGACCTAAGACCGCACTTATGGTAAATACCGTAAAAGATATAGATTATATTGAAGTAGGTTCTGAAATAGAAGCTGTAATATTGGAAGCGTATCTCATTAAAGAATTTCTACCTCGTTATAATATTAATCTTAAAGATGACAAATCGTTTTTATATATTGAGATCCTGGAGAGCAGGGATGGAGGACCCGATTCAGAAAGTAGTAATTTCCCACGGGTAAAGGTTTCCAGAAAATCGGATCTGTTATCGGAATCAACAAAATTCGGACCTTTTCCCAGCTCTTCCGCAGCTCGATATGTAATGCGGACACTAAGAAAGTTCATCCCTTACAGAGATTGTACTAAAGGGAAGTTTCAAAAACATAAAAGGATAGGACGTCCCTGTCTTTACGGTGATATCGGGTTGTGCCCATTTCCTTGTATAGAAGGTATTTCACCCGATGGATACAAGGAAAACTTGGATGAAATATCGCTTTTTCTTAGCGGAAAATCGTCACAGATAATTTCCGAAATTGAAAATAAAATGGTTAATGCTTCTAATGTCAAGGATTATGAGAAGGCAAAGTACTACAGAGACCTATTAAACAAATTCAACTATGTGAGGGAAAGAAGAGTTCCGGCCGAGTATTACGCTAATAAGCCCGATCTTTTGGAGGATTTGGCCAAGGAAGCTTTAGAATCGTTAGTTGATATAGTACCCGAGATGGAAAAGATCCCTTCCAGAATAGAGTGCTACGATGTTTCCGATTTAGCAGGTTCGGACTCCGTTGGAGGAATGGTGGTTTCAATGAAAGGTAAAATAGATAAATCTTTTTATAGGAGGTTCAATTTACAGGAAGGAAAACGGGATGACTCACAGCGGCTGGCGGAAATGATTTCAAGAAGATTGGATAAGATAGGATCTGCAGGCTGGGAAAAGCCTGACTTGATATTATTGGATGGAGGTAAACCTCAATTAACAGCAATAAGAAAGGTTTTCAAAGAAAAAGATATTAAAGACGTGTTTTTAATGGGTTTAGCAAAAAAGGATGAAATTTTGATCTATTTCGATGGAAACAGGTACAAAGAGATCTGCTTATACCCTGATAACGAAGGTCTAAATCACTTAAAAGAGCTCAGAGATGAGGCGCACCGATTTGCGAGATCATACCACCATAAAATTAGATTAAGGAATCTGTTGGATCAGACCTGATCCCTTTATTTGATCCGATAACCGCTTTTTATCTACTTGATATAATAAAAACATGAAAGCTTTTATTAGGACGTATTTCTTCTCTTTCTTTTCCGCTTTTGCCACTCAGATTTTAGTTTCCGGATTTGAACATACCGGTTTCATTGACAGCCCTTTCATTATCTTTGTTCTGGGATTGAGCTTGACCGAATTCTTTATATTTCCTCTATTAAGGATTCTTGCGTTACCAAGAAAGGGCTTAGGGGGATTATTGATGCGAGCCGTACTTAGCGGATTGGTTATGTATATTTGCACTGCAATCATTGCAGGATTTTCCGTTACATCCACCGTTCTTCCCGGAATTAGGATCATTGATATAGTACTTCCGGCTAAAGAGCTAAATCCGGCGATGTCTTTGGGAGCATCTGCTCTTACTTATAGTATAGTATTTGGGTTATTAGGTTGGTTATGCGATAATACACGATAGTATGATTAGATTTTCGAAAATAATTCAAATAGTGATGGCGGTAATATTGACAGGACTAGTGCTTGTACAGTCAAGAGAAGGTGGTTTGAGCAGTGCGGTTAGCTTGGGCGCGGGATATCGCTCTAAGAGAGGTTTGGAGAAGATAATATTTTTCATGACCATTGTTCTAGGAATTCTATTCTCTCTAAATTCAATTTGGATGCTTTATTTAACCGATTGAGCTTGTTATGGAATCTACCAAGATAGAAGGTGGTATTGCTTTAGGAGGAACCGTTACTCCTTCCGGATCACCGATATCAGCTTCCAAACTGGTTCTGGCCTCTTTGTTCAGCTCTTTTGGAACTTCTCTTTCCAATGTTCCGAGGATCCGATTTGTTGAGGATGAGCTCTCACTGATCAGTTCCTTGGGAGCAACTTACGAATGGGTGGGTAATGACAAATTAAAGATTGATACTACGGGAGTAAACACTCATCGTGTTCCCTTTGATGTTGGTTCAAAATATCGTACTACCCAGCTTTTGGCCGGGCCGCTGCTCTTTCGTTTTGGAAAAGCAATTATACCTAAGCCTATAAACACGGTTCGCAAAGGAGGGCCGATAAATCGATTTATTGAGACTTGGGAGTCCTTGGGAATAAGCGTACAGCAGGATAAGGAATGGGTAAGTCTGGAAGCGCCTACTTTACAACCGGCAACGATCAATTTTAAACATAGCACTCATACCGGAACCGAGAACGCTATACTCACCTCTCTTTTTGTACCCGGTGTTACTTATATAAATAATGCAGCTGAGGAACCCGAGATAGAAGACTTAATAAATTTTCTCAATAGCATGGGAGCCAAAATTGAAAGAACAGAGCCGCGGCGTATTGAAGTAACTGGTAGAACGGTTTTTAAAGAAGCATCCTACGAAGTTCAAGCCGATAAAAATGAGGTGGTAAACCTTGCCGCAGCAAGCATAGTGTCCAAAGGATCCATCACGATTAGGAATGTGGAGAAGATCGCTATAGCCCCTTTCTTAAACATACTTAATAAAGTAGGTATGAATTATGATTTTCAGGGAGATGATCTCGCAGTTTGGCACAGCGGAAAAGAATACAGTCCCATGAACGTAACCTCAGGTCCCGCGCCGGCAGTCCTGACGGATTGGATGCCCGCCTTATGTGTTTTGGCTATGAATTGTACCGGAGAAAGTACTTTGTACGACAACGTTTATGTCAATCCTTGGAGATACGTTCGGGATTTGAACAGTATGGGAGCCGGTATCAAAATGCTTACTCCTACGGAAGCAAACCTCCCTTTGGTAATAAGGGACGATTCTTATGATGTTGAAAGATTTGGAGAGCCCTTGAACGTTGTTAAGATTCAAGGACCTTCGAATTTACGATCATCTACAGTGGATGTGTTGGATTTTAGGACCGGAATAGCGTTAGTTCTCTCAGCTCTTTTTGCGGATGGTGTAACCGAAATACGCGGAATTGATATTGTTGAAGACATTTCCCAAAGTTTCATGGAAAATCTGAAACGATTAGGGGCTCGAATCACCACAAACAACTAGTTGACGGTGCTATAATTGAGCCATGAATTTTTTTCTTGATTTACTGCATCTTTTTGGGGCACTTATTATTTCCGCCATTTTGTATCCTCTATGGATAAAATTTGTTTATGCTTTCCAAATGGGGGAGTCCGTGCGTGAAGATGGTCCTCCCACCCACAAAAAGAAGCAGGGGACCCCTACAATGGGAGGTTTGGTGTTCATTATCTCCGTAGCTTTAATGACTTTTTTGTTTAATCGCTCTCGTACTCAAACCCTCTTTCCCTTGTTTGTTGCTTCTTTAGCGGGTCTTTTCGGGATTATTGAGGATTTCACCAAAGTCTTCAGCGATGCTTTTTTTGTTGCTGAATCACATGAACTAAAGCGTACTTTTAAGAAACCTCTCTTGCGGATAGGAAATATTTTAGGACCTCTATCAGACCCTCTCAAGGAGTTCTGGTATGTTATGGGAAGTGCTGATGACGGGGGGTTAAGATCTTATCAAAAAGTTCTTTCTCAATTTCTTATTGGTGGTTTTGTTGCGTATTGGACTTATTTTAAGTTAGGTTGGGATTACGTTTGGTTTCCCCTTTTAGGTAATGTCACCTTGGGATTTGCCTATCCGATTTTTATCTTTTTTCTTTTTGTTGCAGTCCTAAATTTTGTGGCATTTACTGATGGATTGGATGGTCTCGCGGGGGGATTATCATTTTTTACTTTTTGCGGATATTGGGTCATTGCTTATGTGCTAGGTTATTATT
>PXDX01000026.1 GCA_003564915.1 candidate division WWE3 bacterium | reverse complement strand
TCCTAGTGCAAAAACTTCGGCAATAACATCTTCAACGGAGAAATTTGTTGCAAAAAAAGTTGATACTCTCACAATGTTAACGGTTTCAGTATCAGTGAGATCTAAAATACTCCGAAGAGCCGGGTTTATAATCAAAAACCTGAATTCCTCATCGACCATAAAAACCCCATCCCGCATACTATCAACCATTGATTGAAATTTCCTGTGTTCACGAGCAGCTACCTTCCAGAACAAATCAAGATACTCAATGCATTCTTCAAAAAGTTTCGCCAAATCTTCTCTTAGTTTTTCGGAAAAATGATCTTTTTTTCTGGAGCTCAGGCAAATGGCTCCTTTTCTTTCTCCAACCTCAAAAGGAAAAATAAAACGTGAGCTCGATTTCACTGAACTGGAGGAATTAAGCGGCCCTCCAACTATGTTCTTATTAACTGAATCTATGCTTTTCTGAATATCCTCTTCCAAAAATCCCCTTAGATTGGTCAGATCGCTCTCAACAAAATCTTCCGATACTTCATAATATAAGTTGATATGGTAGTAATAATCTAAACCAACATCCGAAGTGGGTATTAAAAAAGAGGCGGAAGTCAAAGAGATTATCTCTCGCAGATCATCGAAAAGAGAGGCCATCGCATCCTTAAGTTCCATTTTTGCAGTATATTCTTCAGATATTGTGGAAATGATATCCCTGACTCCTTCGGGATTCAGGGTCACATGTTTTGCTCGTTCAAGTGACCTTTTAACTTTGAGATAGCGATAGAAGTAATAACCACCTACAACAAGAAAAGGTAGTAAGACAGCCAATCCGATCAACAGAAAATGGATCCATCCTAAGCTGCTGGGAAGGGCAGAAACATCCATATTAACCAGAAATTGACACGGGGGACTCGGTTTCCTCGCCGAAAATTGCGGCTACTTTCTTGGAAAGCTCCGAGGGTACAATATTGTATTTCAAGACATAATCTTCGGCACCTAACTCCAGCGCTTTTCTTACATTCTCGTTGTTGCCGTAGTTTGTGACCATGATAATTTTTATATCTTCATATTCATCGCGGCTCTTAATTTCTTCCAAAATCTCAAGACCATTTCTTCCGGGAAGGATTATGTCCAAAAGAATCAAGTCAGGAGAATTTTCCTCAATGGCATCCATGGCTGTATCCCCATCGATACAAGAAGAAACTTCATATCCTCTAAGCTTGAGTTCTGCTGAATAAACATTATAAAGGGATTGATCGTCTTCTATGATTAAAATTTTCTTCATGTAAATATGATAGTCAATTTCAACATAGTTGTAAACTAACCTACTAATCGGGATATGGTATATTTTTCTTTGATCCGGATAAGAAATCGAGCACATTTCTGTCAACCCTTAATCTTATTCTCCCCTTATGTAGATAAAGGGATAAAGCATCCACTCTGTAGAAGGGAAACTTCGTGTTGTGAACACTTAGGTATTTGTTTATCGCCTTTTCTAAGCAAGCTATTTTTTTGCTCCCAATATATTCTATAGGGTAACCACAGGAAATATCTGTTCTGTACTTGACTTCGAAGAACACCAAGGTTTCTTCTTTCACAGCGACTATGTCCAATTCTCCATGTTTGCATCTCCAATTGACATTTATTATTTCATACCCAGTCCTTTTTAAATAATTTCTGGCTAAAAGCTCAGCCTTTTTTCCGTGATCAGAAGAGACCTTACCCACATAAAGATAGTAGTCATCTTTAATGGAAAATAAAGGCTTTGATTCCCAAGCTAATTAGAGTACTTAAAAATCCGGGGGGATTCCATAGTAGTTGACCAATTGTTTGGCCATATCCACCCATAAAGGATAGGAGGTTTCCGCAGCATAAGGACTCGATTGAGGATTTTCCAACCTGACAAGCATAGTGAATACTTTGGATTCGGCCAAATACCCTATAAAAGTGGCGTTCGTAATCGAGGGATCATAGCCGCCCTCAATAGGAACTTGGGCTGTTCCGGATTTTCCTGCTATTTTGTAACCTTTAAGATTTGGATGTCCGTATTCTTCCTGACTTACTCCGGCAATTAAAAGGTTGTGCATGTCTTGAAGGGTCTCTTCCGATAAAATCGATTCTGTGCTTAGATCAGAAATTTCTATCGTACCTCTGTCAGTTGATATTTGCGAAACTATCCTTGGACGATGAATAAAACCACCATTTGCAAAAGCATTAAACCCGTTTAGAACCTGTAATGCTGAAGCCGACATTCCTTGCCCAAACGAAATATTTGCCAAATCAATATCTATCCAGGATGAGTGATGCCGTAGAGTCCCTGTATCCTCACCCTCTAAAGTTAAATCATATTTGGATCCGAAACCAAAAGAAACAAGATAATCATAAAGTTTTTCACTTCCAATACGATGTCCGACCCACGCGGCTCCAATATTATTGGATATCCTAAGAAGTTCTCCCATGTCCTGTATCCCATAATGCCTCCCATCCCAATTATCTACTATATGACCTGAATAAGTTACGGGACCGTAATCTTCAAATGTGGTCGAAGGAGTGATGCTGCCAACATCTAGCGCTGCTGCCACGGTAAAAGGCTTCATCACTGATCCGGGCTCATAAATATCTGCAATAGCTATATTCTTGGCATCTAGTTCGGATTTAAAGTCAGAAGGGTTGAACTCCGGATAATTAGCCATAGCGATTATCGCGGCGGTATGCGGATCCATTACTATTATGGTCCCTGATGCCGCACCGTAACGTTCCACGCCCTCTTTAAGACCTCTCTCAACCAAATACTGTACTGAACGATCAATGGTTAAAGTTACATCCCAGCCCTGTATTGGGTCGATCTGGGAATGACCTCCCATAAGTATGGGGCGTCCTCGAGCGTCTCTCTCCTGGATCACTTTACCGGGCCGGCCTCTCAATTCTCCGTCAAGGCCTCCTTCCACTCCAAAGTAACCTACACGATCTCCCTTCTCGTTATATGCCAAAAAACCCAATACATGTCCCGCTAAGGCACCTTCCGGATAATATCTCACGGGCGAGGGTTCAAAACCAATACCTTCAAGATTGCTTTTTTGTAGGATCTCTTTTGTACGAGGATCGATTTCTTTTTCTAAAGCAATCCACCACAAATCATTGTCGATCAGTTCATAGTATTTATCTCTTAACTCAACTTCTTCACCAAATCCTAATGAAGATAGAATCGCCGCCAATTCATTTGCTAAAAGGTGTTTTGATTGGATCCTTACAGGTTCTGCATATAAAAGATAATGTAACTGGTTGGATGCCAGTATTGCTCCATCGGAAGAAAGTATCCTCCCCCTAGCGGATGGTAAATCCTGAACTATCCAATGCTGATCTTCCGCGAGAGCGCTGTAATAAGAATGTTGAAATAACTGAACGTGGGCTAATCTTCCGACCAATAAAAGAGAAATCATTATAAAAACTATACACAGGATCTTGATTCTGTGATTGGATGAAGAGTGAATAGATTTCTTCATACGATTGGATTAATTGTCAGGAAGAGCTGCTACAACAACAGGACCTATCCTCATCACGCTAGCTTCCATACTAACGAAACCCATTTCCAAAGCTCTTTCTTCAACCGCGCTCAATGAGGAGATCAAGGAATTACGATGCTCTAACAACGCAATTTCACGTTCCAAACGCATCTTTTTTTCCAGTGATTCTTGTAAGACCTCATTCTTAACTGCGTACCTATTTCCCATAATGAATTGACCAAGAAAGCATGCCACAAAAAATAGGCAGCTTGCTTTTGCTATGATTTTATATGTTCTAAGATCTGATTGTGACTTATCTTTTTTCATTTTCTACTTTCTTGAAGGCACGTAACTTAGCACTTCTGGACCTCGGATTTTTTTTGATCTCAGTCTCAGAAGGAGTTAACGCCCCACCCGAAATATCTTTCAGCACGGGCTGCGCGTAATCGTCAATATTTTTGACAATTTTATCTTCGAGCGAGTGGAAGCTTATGACAACCAATCGCCCGCCAGGCAGTAATAATCGCGCAGCCCGGGGCAGTGCTGTTCTCAAATTTTCAATTTCGTCATTTACAACTATACGTAGAGCCTGAAAGACTCTAGTTGCGGGGTGAATTCTACCCCTCTCATAATCTGGAGGTGCTGCGGACTCAAGCAGCTCAGCGAGTTGCTTCGTTGTCTGCAGCTTCTGCAAATTACGAGCCTTTATTATGGCGTTTGCAAATCTTCTGGCATAACGCTCGTTTGCATATTCACGGAATATTCTCGTTAGACTTTTCTCCGGAAGTGTGTTTACAAGATCTGCAGCAGTAACTCCCAGATTTTCGTCAATTCTCATATCCAAAGGTTGGTCTTGACTGAACGAAAGGCCAAGATCACCGGCTAGCTCCGTAGATGAAAAACCGAGATCAAAAACGATCCCGTTAACTTCATCAAAATCGGCTTCTTTTGCCAAATTTTCAATATTCTTAAAATTACCTAAAACAGCAGTGAAATTTTTGGCTAATCCTAATTCTTGTATTCTTTGACTTGCCCGATTCAATGATTCTTCATTGTAATCAATACCTAAAACTGCCGCGCCTTTTTCCAATAGGTTTATCGTGTGTCCCCCATCACCTAATGTAGCGTCAATGTAGTTTTTTCCCCGATCCGGATGAAGATATTTTATTACCTCTTCAACCATTACCGGAGTGTGGTATTCCATACTTACTCCGAAATTTTTTCCGATATTTTTTCAACGTGCTCTTTCCAGATCTCTTTATCCCAAATCTCAATGTGGTCCCCTACTCCAATCACCGCGGTTTTTCCTTCCACTCCTGCGTACTCCTTGAGCTCCGACGGTATGACTATTCTGCCTTGCGCATCGATCGAGGTTTCCACCGCCGATGTGTAAATGTAACGCTCAAGATCACTCCTTTTAGCCGTTCCCGCAAGATTGTCAACCTGCCTTTCAACCCTGGCGGACCAACTTCCAAAGTCATAGACTAAGATACATTTCTCAAATCCCCTAGCTAAAACTACGGTATCTCCATCGAACTGCTCGCGATGCTTCTTGGGCAGTGCTATTCTATTTCCTGTTGTAACGTTGGGACTGTACTCCCCGAGAAACATTTTCATATTCACCATGTATCACCAATTTGTAACCATTTTGTGCCAAATACTATCCACTGTCAATACAAAAATAACCCGAAGATCGGGTTAACGGCCGATACAACAATATGACTTTAAAAAGAATATTGTATTTTTGTCTGAAAAAATCTAAAAGAAAACTTAGAATCTATAAAGAAATTTCTTTGAAGTGAACTCTTTTTTGTTTAGTAGTATCTCTATCCCTCACGGTTACCGTATCATCTTTAAGGGAATCGTAGTCAATGGTCACGCAATAAGGCGTACCAATTTCGTCCTGACTTAAATAGCGTTTCCCAATATTACCTCTGTCATCCCAAGAAACGTGGTATTTCCCGCTAAGGTGGTCGTATACCTCTCTAGCCTTCTTCACTATATCCGGCTTATTTCTGACAAGAGGGAAGACCGCAAACTTATAGGGGGCCACCTCGGGCGAAAGCTTCAATAAGATTCTATCCTCTTCCTCCCGGTAAGCGTCGGTTAGAAGGGCAAGTAAAACTCTGTTGATCCCAAAAGTCGGCTCAATTACATGAGGTATGATTTTTTTTCCGCTTTTATAGTCGGTATAGGAAAGGTCTACTCCGGATTGATCCATATGATTTCGTAAATCATAGTCAGTCCTGTAAGCAAGCCCGAACAGCTCTTTGTAACCCATTGGGAACTCAAAATCCAAATCCTCGGTGCGCTCCGAATAATGAGAGCGTTCTTCATCGGTGTGTACTCTCCAACGTAAGCGGTCTGCTGATACTCCTATGGATGTTATCCAATCGACCATTTCTTCTTTCCAACTCGAAAAATATTCCTGCCAATCTTTCTCGTTCGGATCAAAAAAATACTCAAATTCGGCTAAATTAAATTCTAAAGTTCTAAAGATAAAATTACCCAGGGTTACTTCATTTCTGAATGCTTTACCATATTGAGCTAAGCCAAAAGGAAGTTTTGGGTGGAAAGTGTCCAAAATGTTCTTGAAATTTACAAACATTCCTTGCGCGATCTCACCTCTTAAATAAATCGTTCTGGCACCATCAGTAACTGTACCTATAGTAGTTTCAAAAAGAAGATTAAATTCTCTGGCGTTTGTCCAACTCTTAGAATCACATTCAGGACATTCGATCTCGTATTTGGAGATTAGCTCATCAAGATCTTTAGGAGGTCTTCCTTCAACCTTCTCCACAACACCTTTTTTTAACAGCGCATCTTCAACCAGATGATCAGCACGCGTTCTATACTGACAATTCTTGCAATCCACCAAAACATCGGTAAAACTTTGAATGTGTCCTGATGCCTCCCAAACCTTTGGGGACATAAGTATGCTGGTATCCAAACCGTAGATTTCTTCTTTTGAATGTACAAAATAATTCCACCAGGAATCTGATATATTGCGTACCATTTCAACACCTAAAGGCCCTAGATCATATGTATTAGCCAGACCACCATATATTTCGGATCCGGGAAAGATAAATCCTCTGCGTTTGCACAAACTTACGATCTTGTTTAGGTCAACCGATGGTTTCTTCCTTCTAGGCATAAAAGAAGTATATCACAAGGAGTAAGTCTATCCTTATAGTGATAGTTTATAGGATGTATAATCGTCAAAAAGATCGCGTACTCTCATAAGCTCCGGAGAATCTTTTTGAAGAAATCTATAGGATTTTTCTTCCATTTTACGGATCTCTCTGGCAAGTGCTATTTCTTTCAGTGACATTTCCCGTTCAAATGATTTACATGATCTGCAAACTACTCCCCCACGATCCGGGTTAAACCAAACTCCCTCCCATTTTCTAGACAAATGTTCACCGCAAAATGAACATTTTTCCAAGTTAACAGAATACCCCAAAGAATTCATAAAGTTAATCAAAAAATGTGCAAAAACAGCTGTCCCTAAAACGGATCCGTCATCCAACAGAGAGAGCGTTCTATAAAGGGAATCGAAAAGATCGAGATCCGAGAGTCCTTCTTTGGTGTTTTTTATAAGTAGTTCGGTTATTTTGTAAGCTATCGAGACTTTATTGGGGACATTCTTAAAATTTCGAAATGACCTTAGAGCAACGGTGTCGGTTATGGTTTTGTATCCCAAAGAGCTTTCATAATAGTTCAAGCGCACCAAGTTAAAGGTGTCCAAACTTCCCGATTTTCTTGATGTCAATTTTCTGACTCCTCTTGCTGCAGCGCTAATCTTTCCCTCCTCCCTGGAATAAAGGGTGAATATCTTATCCGCATCCCGATAATTTATTGATTTGAGAACAAAACATTCTACAGATGTGTGGGACATGGTGATATTATACTTCAACCTCCCAAGAGTTAGATAAAATTTAGATCAACCTACAAAGAAAATGAAAGATCGATATCGTTCTTAAGAATATGAGACTCTCCCAGCACGTAATGGACTTCTTCATAAATACCCGGCTGCTTCTGAATCGTGATTTTGTAATCCCCGTCAGATCCGATGATCTCATCCGGCAAATAATATTCGAAAATAACCTCATGTTGTTCGTCAGGATTCAATCTAATGAAACCGTCAAAATATTCTTTGTTCCTTTCCTCCCCACCCCCAAAACCGGCCTGAACACCCGTAATATTTATCAACTCACTTCCAAGCGGAACGTAAAGCCGCAACCAATCTTGATAGGCTTTAATAAAGGGATTATATTCGGCAGGAGGTCTGGGATAATCATACACTACCGTTACTGTTCTCTTCCAGCGATCATCTACTTCCTCCAATTCGTGGTAAACTTCTTTTTCTACAAACCAGTTGGTTTTGTCTCCCCCCAAATTTGTGGAAACCACATAAGCATAATCACCTTCAACGGGATCCAATATTCTACCCGCCAAGCGATACTCCTCTAACAATTCTTGCGCTTCCTGATCGAACATGTTGAACAAAATGTGTTTACGGATAGAAAGATCCACGCCCTTTTCAATGAATTCAGGCCATAGATTACTTTCCGATTCAAGAATTTTCACAAGCATGGCTTCCATTAAGTGCCCCAGAACATCTTTACGTCCGGCCTGTTCGCGCAAGGTCAAACTGGCCAACTTCTCTATTTCCAGAACAACGTTTTCGCTATCATACACCATACCGTTAACTTCAACGGGACCTGTTACATCGAGCAACTCCTCCAAAACAAAAGTGTCAATGGCAATAAAACCATCGACTGGTTTTAAAAAATCAGGTGCAACGTTCATTCCCAGCTCATAGAATTCCATGAAATTTTCCAATGAAGTGGGAAAATCGGGCGACGTATTGGCGTCTCTTGCGTATAATCTTTGCACCTCTAAGTATGTTTGATAAGGTACCGGAGCTCTTGGAAAGGTGTGAAAGGAGTCAATTACCTCCAATGCGAAATCTATACTATACATATCATAAGAGCTGAAATTGGAGCTTAGGGCCGCATCCAGCATTCTAAATGTAGCAAAATTAGTCCAAAAACCTCCTGTCGGCCGAATTTCCTTATCATTCTGCATTAGGATCATATATCTTTTTTCATTACCATCGGCCCCAACCAATCCCGGTATCACATGTAGAGCTCTTTTAATGTCCGGAGCTGCTTCCCCCAAAGAAACTAAAGAAGTCTGAGCTCTTATGAGATTGGATCTTATTTCATGATTCCTAATACTTTCGGGGTATCTTTCAGGATCAACTTGAGATAACGCTTCTCCGGCGAGAGCCAAACCCTGTATCAACTCATCGGTATCATCAGCTATCTCCGGCATTATTGAAACCCAATGTGAAAAAGCCTGCATAAAGCTAGCTTCTACCACTTCTTGATCTTCGGAAACTCTTAGGCCCATAGCATCGGCAAAAGGCTCCACTAGAACCATCAGTTCCCGCGCGGAAAAAATCAAATGATCCCCCGCATCCAGAAAATGCGAAAAATCCTCATAGTAGGGTCTTATAAACCATATACCGCCGAAAATCCTTAGCCCGGATGAGTGGAGCTCCCTAGTATCCTGAATATTGGCCTCAATACCGTCAATACCATGATTTATTTCGATTAGATCCCTATTAGTAAATCCCGCTCTCACCATCGAAACGTTATCTCTAAGATCCTTTGATATAGAGTAGGCTCTTACGGCGTGGCGTCCGATCAACACATAAAATAGAGCGGCGAAAAGCAACAGCACACCGATAATGATCCCTAGTCTTTTGCGAGCCTTCGCCGATATCTTAAAACCTTTAAACTTTGACATTATATTCGATAGTAAATTATTTCCCTTTTCTTTTTCTTTAGGAGACCACATCTCCAAAGAAGCCATCTTATTTTGCTCCCTTTTTAGTAATTACTGCGTAGGGCGTTCTTAGAATCACCCAAATATCATACAACAAAGAAGAATTACTTGCATATTCCGCATCCATTGCGACTCTCTGAATGAAATCAATGTCTGATCGGCCGCTTATCTGCCAGGTACCGGTTATTCCGGGTTTGACGGTCTTTAATAGTTCGATGTATTTCACAGCCTCAGGATATCTTTTTGACTGTTCCACAAGCTCATCCGGATAGTAGGCTCTGGGTCCTACAATGCTCATTTCCCCTTTAAGGACATTAAAGAATTGAGGAAACTCATCAATGCTGAATTTGCGAATAAATATGCCTCCCGGAATAAGACGGGGATCCTCCTCCGCATCCAGTTTGTAATTGTTACTCTTGTATTTCTCAAAGATCTCGGGATGTTCGCGGAGCCAATTATGTGCGTTAGGTATCATGGATCTGAACTTGTAGAAAGAAAAAAGTTCCCCGTCTCTACCCACTCGCTTAGGTATATCAGCTAAAATTGGGCCTTCGGGAGAAACTCTTTTTATGTAAATAGCGGTAGCTAACATGATTGGCCAAAAGAGAATAATTGCTATGATAGAGCCAACCACATCCAAAATCCTTTTCCCTATCTCGTAAAAAGACATAATTAGATTTGATTATACATTATCCAAATAGTTTTTTAGTTCCCGAACGAATCTTTCACGTGAAAATTTCTTAGCCTGTTCCTGACATTCTTTGGGATCATAATTAGCGGGATCAAAGCTGCCTAGTAGATCGCCTAAGGACGCGGCCGTCTGCTCAGAAAAGAACTCCCCGGTAACTCCCGAAACCACGGTATCAAGAACACCGCCGCAAGAAAAAGCTATGACCGGCCTACCGGCATACATCGCCTCTAAGGGAGCTATACCAAAATCCTCCTTCTGAGTCATTATCAAGCCGTTACTTTTCTTCAGCAGCCTCCACTTAATGTCTTCTGATACATGTCCTAATATATCAATGTTTCTATAATCAGAGGCTCTCTTTTGCAGATCCATTCTAGCGGGACCTTCTCCGACGATCTTTAAACCGTAACCCTTTTTAACGCAGGCTTCTATTGCTAAATCAACTCTTTTCCAGGGAAGCAGTCTGGTCAAAACCACAAAATATCCTTCTTTTTTACACTTTTCCCTATCTTTATGAGAGATTCTTTTCGGAAGATCCAATTCCACAGGAAAATCCGCAAAAGGATGAATTACGGTTGAATCCCTATTGTAATATTTTTTGATCCTTGATCTTACTTCATTAGAATTTGCAATAAATCCGTCTACTCTTTGAGAAGCTGTATGATCCCAATTACGTACATGACTTAAAAACGGATTGATGAATATTTTCAGAAACCTGACGAAAAATCTTTCTTGTCTAAAATAATCATTTGAATCCCAAAACATTCTGCCGGGAGAGTTCAGATAGCAAACGTGTTTGGTTGAAGGTTTGGTGATTACGCCGTGGGAATATCTA
>PXDX01000040.1 GCA_003564915.1 candidate division WWE3 bacterium | reverse complement strand
CCTGGATGGCTTACGAAACGAGCTCATCAATCTAGGTGCTGAAGTCGCAATCGATCAGGATACTCTCAGGGTTCGTGGAACGGGACGCAGCATGAGAATCAATCGACCAATTATGACCCAAAACGATCATCGACTTGCGTTGGCAAGTTCGATGATACGCGTCTCAAAAGGTTTCAATGTCTCATTCGATGACGGAGGAAGGTGTCTATTCGACTCCTATCCGACCATTTTTGACGATATCGTCAAGTTGGGGGGTAACGTGAAAACTAATCGAGCCAGAAGATGCTATGAGAACCACTGATAGAGATTTCGTCTCCAATACGTGTGATAGCCCCATGTGGTCCATTGATTGAATAAACGAACACACCATCATCTTCATCTCCGCCTTCGGATATGACTGCGATCAAATGGCCGCTTTGATCGATATCCCATGAGCTAGGCCGCAAACCGGTTTTTTCATTATCTGGTGCAAAATCAATGAGGGCAAAACCATAGCCCTGTTGAAAACTATCATACCGTTTCCGCATAATCGCCTCATCATCGCGGTAAGCAGGAAAAAACACCCTATCTTGCGCCTGTCGCCATAAGGGAGCAGCACGCGTCAAGGAAGCGTCAAAAAAAGTACTGTAGTGCGATTGTGCCTCGTCTCCGTAGGCATGGAGAAAACCTGAGCCATCGAGACGAAGAGTGTAAGCTCGAGAGCCATCTACTCTGCGAAACACCATCATTGAACGATCCGGCGATGGCATGACCCCTAGGATTTGCCCTCCGGTACTATCTCCATGAAGATTGATGTTAAAGCTACCGTCCAACTTTACGCGTGAGACAAAATGGTGATGTCTATCGATGTACACGATGTTTTCCGTATCGTGCCAAAACAATGGGCGATAACGACGTACAGGTTCATCCTCACCTGGTACTGGCGTATTCGGAGAATCTGGATCACGGATGATCGTACGCCTACCTGAACCATCCAAGAGAACCATCGAAATCCCCTGATGCCACGGTCGAGCATCGTAATATGCGATTTTTCCATCTGACGAGACGGTAATGTATGTTGCATTTCCCTCTTCAAGGCCATAATGATGAAACCATGCAACGTTTTCATCCGTATGAATTGACCGCATCGCCGTACTGGTATCCTGTTGCCATGCATTCCCGCTCCCACCACTGATCACACCAACAGGAGTTACTCGACGTTCAGATTGGGTTGCCGTATTGATAACCCAAATGGCACCAAGACGACAGGCTACAATGACATGAACACCATCTGGAGCCCAGAATGGACGTAAACCAAAGTCACCATGCTCTAAAGCAGAAGCTTGTGATGCCGTCGTTACCGCATTGGCCTCTACATTACCCCACACGACCCGTCCATTGGTATCAAGGCAGACGAAACGATCCCGTGTTGCGTTCAATGCAACGTTTCTTCCAGAAAAGACCTCAATGGGATCACTTGAACCGTCACTTTGAGCGAGAAAGATTCCATCATTAACCGCGTAGAATAGCCATGGAGTCCGACGATATTGGATAACTATGTCTCGATGATGATCAGCCACACCATGGCCTATAGTGGTATGGCAAACCCCGTCGGGTCCCGGGCTGATGATTCTCCCCATACCGGCGTCGACGATATACGCAAAGCCATCACTATTCGTCGTTTCAACCATCCCGGTTTCTGGATGAATCCAATACATCCTTCCCCAAGGATCTTCAGTGGGAAGACTCAGTAGATAACCGGCAACAATACTCGTAATGACCGATCCAGGTTCAGCAACTGTTGTCAAAACAACAGAGGAATCGGTAGACTCGATGTATTTACATACTTGGGCGAGTACAGCCAAATCGTTTCGAACCCGAACTATACGCAGTTTATCTCGATAATCAGAAACTGCACTTAGAATGAGCGTGGTCAAAAGAGCTACGATCGAAAGTGTGATCAGTATTTCGACGAGGTTGAAACCTCTATGTCGTATCATGAGCAATCCCTTCGGGCTTCATTTTAGATGATTAAGGCAGATCATTTGCCAATGCAAAACGTACGAAAAACTTCCGAAAGAACTGTCTCAGAAGAAACCTCGCCAATGAATTCCTGAAGACCATCACGTGCCAATTTTAGTTCTTGAGCAATGAGATCTTCCATCGTATGAACACGTATGCACTCGCGAGCACGTTCAATTCTCATACCGACATAAGTCAACAGAGAACGCTGACGCTCCGATACGATGGTGAAATCATGAAAAACGTTCTGCTGGAGATAACAATCATACCGATCGCACAGAAGCTGCTTCAATGCTTCGACACCTTCTCCAGTCAATGCAGAAAGATAAATATACTTTTTGTCATATTTCAAAGATTGATCGACGAGATCTGTCTTGTTCATTATGTGTATGCATGGTGCTGTGGCCTTTTCGAGCATGTTGAAAGAATCAGGAGACGTAACATCATGAATGACAAGATTGAGATCAGCACGCCGTATGGCATCATGTGTTCTTCGAATACCTTCATGTTCGGCAAT
>PXDX01000022.1 GCA_003564915.1 candidate division WWE3 bacterium | reverse complement strand
ATCTCCATTACTGGATATTAATAGTTTCATGGAACTATTTAGAATCTACACTATTATGTTCGACAGATATTTTCTTAATATCTTTAAAGTATTTACTGAAAGCTTTATCCCACGCAACAAATTTCTTCGCAATAATTTCATAACCTTTTTCCCATGTGGCTTCGTCTTTTAAGCAGCATTCAGCTGTATCGTACTGTATTCTGCTGGATATATTATCATCCATTCTTCTCCAAATGATTTTATCCCCAAAGTCGCTTTCTATTTTGTCCTTGTGCGAATGCAAGAAATCAAATATTCCTTTATTGGTTTCTGCGTTCTTCCCTCTTTCAATTACTAACTGGATTGATGCATTATCCATTCTAATAATTATTAGATAATATACTCCTCCTATCCCAGTTGCTGCAGTTAACCAGTTATCTTTTGTCGGGCTAACATTTCTATAATGGCTGGTATAATTATTCATTACCTGAATTAGCCCGTTCCAGAACTGCAATCTTTTCTCGTGCCTTTCGGCCAGTTCTCGTTTCTCAGAACCGAGAGCTTTAATCTCTTTACTAGGTCCCACCACCTCAGTGAAAAGCGGGGAGACCGGTGACTGACCGATTCTTACAACTTCAACCTTGAAAAGATACCAGTGCATATCAACTGGAGTGTTTTCGTTTAACCACTCGATAACAGCAACATGCTCTGGTCTAGGCTCAGGGCTTATCCATATAACAATTTTGGCAGCTGAACCAACTGTATATGTAATTATTTGCCCTAAATGTTCATGGTTGGTTTTTTCGAGTTGATTCTCTATGATGACGGAATTACCTTGTTCGTCTTCACAATAAATATCAACACTAAATGAACCTATTTTGCGCTCTCGCTCTATAACATTCAGTTTAAAGCCTAGTTTTTCTGTTAAGTATTCAATGTTTTCGGAAAGCCATACCGTAAAATACTTGCCTCATTTTTCCACAGGTCTCTTACATTAACGTACTCTAGTTTTTGAATTTCCACTTAATCTCCTCCTATACTTCTCATATCGTAATCTGTTTAAAAGGGAACATCATCGGTATCGGATATTGTGTTTGCTATACGCTGGGCCTTATTAAACCCATTGTCAAAGCCGCGTTCAAACCCTTCCTCAAAGCCCTTGATACGACCTGTTTCATGTCCCTCTTGATGTCCCACATCGTAGCCCTCTTGATATCCATCATCATAGCCACTTTTATAGCCCTTTTCTCTGCCGTCCCCGTAACCATCATTGTAAGTCTTAGGCATTTTATTAGCCCCCTTAATTAATCTGGTTTAACCTTATTCATAAGGCTGCGCCGCTGCCTACTGGAGATAACTTTTTGTCCCATTACATCTTGGGTAATTTGAACATCCATAGAATTTCTTTCCTGCCCTAGAGGTTCTTAAAACCATAGCACTATTGCACTTGGGACAACTCCCTATGTTGCCAGTAATGGGTTTTTGTTTCTTTGGCCTAAACGTATCCATAGTTGAACCTGAAGACTTTAGGGAACCTGCTTCTTCAAGCCTGTTTTTGGCAATTTCTCGCTCAGCCTCTGTAAAGAGGGTGGCCCATTTAGGCTGTATGACAAGGTTTTCCATGGATAAATCTAGCCTTTGAAGCGTCATTAACTTTAAAAACCCTCTTGATAACCCCTGTCCTCTTAAGAGTATTTGCGCTGCCTTGACTCCACCGTGTTGTTTGACTATTTTGATAAATACAGTTGCGGTATAGCTGCATTCACTTCTCCATTTTTCATGTAATGACAACATCTCTTTATGAAATAATGCTTCAAGTTTATCCATAACACATTACCCCTTTTATCAAGACATATTAAAATGTTTCATCATAGTAATTAAAACTAACCTCATACCTCTTTAGCGATACTGTTGGCAATGATTCTATAGCATATTTAATGCGTTCCTTAAATGAATTTCCTACAATAATACCCCGTACTATCTGGTTGGTATCTGCTAATTCTTTCTTTACCCAACCCATGTACCTTAGCAACTGACCACATACTCTGTCGTCGACTTCTCCAGCCTTTAGCTCAATAACAACCAGATTTCCCTGCTTATCTTTAGCCAGAATATCAATTCGCCCCACAACACCTGTATCGAGTTGATGGCCAAATAATCCGTCCTTTTGATAAAGCTCTAAGTCTGACTCCAGAAGTTCAAGGTTTGCGATTAAGCTACGTTCCAAGTCTCGTTCAAGAGATACAGCTGTATATTGAGGTGCTATGAATAATGGCATATCGTCCTCATTGTTTTCTTCAGTGTCATCTGCTAACTTTACACCGTCAGCCGTTACTATCCAGGTTCCATCTTGTTCAGGCTCCCATTTGCGATAACGCCCATTACCTAAACTAAAGAGAAAAGCTTGTTTCCTGGCCCATGGATAGTGAATACTAGAAGGATGATTCACACTTAACCCCATTAAGTGAGCGGTAATAGTACTTTTCTTCCAGGGTTCATCGGCATATCTAGCATTAATTCGGTCTACCACCTGTGCTGTATTGATAATACCTTTCTCTTGGGCAAATACCCCT
>PXDX01000066.1 GCA_003564915.1 candidate division WWE3 bacterium | reverse complement strand
GACTGGGAAATGTGGGTACGTATTGCTGCTAACTATCCGGTATGGTATGAAACAGAACCTTTAGCACTTTATCGTCTTGCTCGCCCAGGCTCTCAGACAGATCGCTTTGTCTGCACGGGAGAAAATATTCAAGATATGCGTCAAACGATTCAGATTTTTAGAGACTACTTGCCACCTGAATGTGTAGAGTCACTTACTCAGGCAGCACTTCAGCGTTATGCCTCTTATGCTCTAAATACTGCTCACAGCTTTATTAACCACGGCGATCATAGTGCAGCAATAAACCAGACCAAAGAAGCTTTGAAGTGTTATCCATCATTTGCGATTACTCGTTCTGCTATCCACCTGGCTGCACGGATCATGTATCAACAACTAAAAGCAAGCGTTCGCCCCAAACAATCTGTAACCAGCATTTGATAGGAGTTAGGTGATCATGCAACCATATCTAAGCGTTCTCATCTGCACACACAATCCGAAACGTGATTCCTTTGATAAAGTGCTTACAGCACTTAAAGCCCAATTTTTGGAGATCGAGCGCTGGGAACTGCTGCTCATTGATAATGCTAGTCAGGAACTATTGTCTGGTGAAATTGATTTGACCTGGCATCCGCAAGCACGCCATATTCGAGAAGATCAGCTAGGTCTGACCCCCGCTCGGCTACGCGGAATTCGCGAAGCTCGATCAGAGATTTTAGTTTTTGTGGACGATGATAATGTTTTAGACCCAGATTATTTAAAAGTCGCCTATAAGATTGGCCAAGAGTATCCATTTTTGGGCGCATGGGGAGGGCAAGTTCGAGGTGAATTTGAAGTTCCACCACCAGAATGGACGAAACCTTATTTGCCCAAGTTAGCCATTCGCGAGTTTGATTGCGATCAGTGGTCTAACCTGTTGCATCAGCATCAAACCACTCCCTGCGGTGCTGGATTGTGTATTCGCAAATTCATTGCTGAAAAATATGCTGAACTGACTTGCACTGATTTAAGGCGCTTAAATCTAGATCGCAGAGGTCAAATGCTTTCTAGCGGAGGCGATACAGATTTAGCATTCACAGCCTGTGATCTTGGATTTGGCACCGGGCAATTTGTTGCCCTAAAACTAACTCATTTGATCCCTGCAAATCGCCTAGAAGAGGATTACTTTATTAGATTAATGGAAGGATTAGAATATTCTGATGTGATCCTCAATTCTTTACGTGGATCAACAGTAAAAACTTCTAAAGAAAGCTGGATAAAAAAACTCTATGCACATTTACGTTTGCTGAAAATGGATCCTAGAACTCGTCGTATTACAGAATCAATGAAAAGAGGAAAAGAATTGGCGATAGAAGCTCTTTCGGAATCAGGAAATTGAACCTTAGAATGATGAAAACATGAGCAAAATAAATTGCAAGTTAGATTAGTTTAAGTTTTAGACAAAGGCTCTCCATTCTAGGAAAGGCACAACACTATGAATCTAGGATATGTAACCACTTACGATGCAGCTAATGTTAGAAACTGGTCTGGCTTGGGATACTACAAAGCCCAAGCACTTGAGAAGTCTGGGGTGTCCATTGATTTCATCGGCTCATTACGACAAGAATTGCCATTATTTCTCAGACTCAAGCGCAAATCATACAGTTATTTTCTTAGAGGAAGGAGATACTCTTTAGATAGAGATTCCCTCGTCCTTAAGAACTATGCTAGACAGATTCATGAGCAACTACGTAGTTTGAAAACAGACATAGTTTTCAGTCCTGGGACAATTCCCATAGCATTACTTGAATGTGACCAACCTCTTGTTTTTTGGACCGATGCAACTTTTGGTGGAATGATAGACTTTTATCCTGAATTTACTAATCTGTGCGGAGAATCAATTAGACAGGGAAATTTAATAGAACAGACTATTTTGAATAGGTGCCAACTAGCCATTTATTCGTCTGAGTGGGCAGCAAGAACCGCTATTGATTTATATAAGGCAGATCCATCAAAAGTAAAAGTTGTTCCATATGGGGCAAATCTAGATTCTAGGCAAGATCTTAGTGCTATCAAATCATTAATCAATACAAGATCTGAGCAACAATGTAACCTCTTATTCATAGGAGTGGACTGGCAGAGAAAAGGTGGCAATATTGCTTTAGAAGTTGCAGAGCAGCTAAATCAAGCGGGTTTACCTACAAAGCTAACAATAGTTGGTTGTGAACCAGATATTGATCGCGATGTTTCTAACTTCGTTGAAATCATAAAGTTTATCGATAAATCTAGTCAGCAGGGTGTTGATGCAATAGGTCGGCTTTTAGCAGAGTCACATTTTTTAATTTTACCATCAGTTGCAGATTGTACTCCAGTAGTATTTTCAGAAGCAAATTCTTTTGGAGTACCTTGTTTAGCATCGGATGTTGGTGGTATAGGAACAATTATTAAAGACAATATAAATGGCAAGACCTTTGCTAGAACTGCAGAAGTCTCAGAATATTGTACTTATATTTTCAATCTCATCTTCAATTTCAGAGAATATAAGGAGTTAGCTTTTTCTTCATTCAATGAGTATCAATCTAGATTGAATTGGGAGGTTTCT
>PXDX01000009.1 GCA_003564915.1 candidate division WWE3 bacterium | reverse complement strand
CTATTATCAGAGAATATACCTAAAGTTTCTTGCTTTTATGGTATGTAGGGTGGATATATAGAAAATTTCGTTTTTCTGTCCCATGGGGTTGACATAGAAAGAAAGTTTCATTAGGATAAATAGTTAGATCGCAGATGCGGAACAAACACCCATCAAAATACGTCGCAGACACCATTCATAGACTTGGGAGCTAATCCTATGATTGAAGGGATGCTATGGATTCTCACCACAATCTTTCTGTCAACCCTCATATTCAGCCTTTTTAACCGATTCAGGGTTGGTGCAAAATTTGGGCATTTAATTGAAACAAGATTTTATGAGGTCTTGCCAATTCGTAGTGTGTTCTGGGTTGCATTTTTTACTTTTGGATATGGTCTAGCTTTTGCTTTATGTGCTGTCTTAGTAAATATTTATCATTTGTTTTTTGATGAAACACGCTCATCCGAAACGATATGGAAGTTATTGCTAAGTTCAGGACTAGCATTCTTATTTGGAATCGCCCTCAAACTCTTAAATGATTTTCTACTGAAAATACCTAACCATAATCCTATACCTGTCAAAACAGATAGTGTATTAGTTCGTCATGGAATCCATGCTCGATTTTTAAAGGACTTAGGTTTTGAACGTTTTCCCAATGAAAATTCACCTAAAAATTCTCAGGAGCGAGTATTTAGATACTTGCTCTCTTTATTAGGTATATCGACCACAGTATTGTCATTTTTTATTCTCTTTAAAAACGCCGAATATGATTTCAAAATCGACTTTATTAGTCCAATTCAAGAGGTTTTAGCACGAGAAAGTTCTATAGAAGAGTCGCTAATCTTAGCTGTATCTATAGCCATGCCGACATTGATTCTATTGCTTCTTTTCAATAACCGAGACTATACATTTCTAACTTTTAATCAAGTTCTAATTGTTAAATTCGGAATCCTCTTTCTGAGTGCATTTTGCCTCACTCTTCTAGGATTCAATTTTTATACTAAGGTATTAATATTGGCAATAGTTTTGTCTTTTTATGGATTGAGAATGATTGCCGATTTGGTTTCGGAGTCATCTTATGCAAGAACTAAACGGGTATATAACCCTATTGCTGACAAAATAAAGTACCACGCGCCATATCTAGACCAGATTTCTCTCCACCCTCAATTGCAACTCGGTGCGCTACATCAAAGTAAATTATCTGAACGTATCAGCAGAGGATGTAAAAATGTAGAAGAACGTGGCATTTTTGTTATTCGGAACTTCGCGAGATTTCTTAACTTAGTCGAAGTTCAATATGAAGAATTCTCGGTTGCGATGCTGCGCTATCTCACCGTGAGGCGATACGTCACTTTGTCTGGTGGATCTGGTACATATAGACCTCTTCAACGTCCTAGCGTACCGATGTGGGATTTTGGCTTATTTCCTCTTCATCCTCCCAAGGGTTATGTTAATTGGATTGACCCACTTTGGCTTCCTAGTAGGTGGGATGTTGTAGAAACGTGTTGGAGATGTGGAGGAACTGGACAAGTCATGAAGACCGTGACGGAAACCGATTCAAAAGGGAATACGAGAACTCGCACAGAGTATGAAACTTGTAGCACGTGTGGCGGTAGTGGGCGATTAGAGAAGACTCAGGTTCTTAATACTCAATGGCAAAGGCTAATGCCTTTAGTTAGTTATCCGAACATTCCTACACCTGAGCTAGTAGAGGATGCAGAAGAAAAAGTTTTTTATCATCAACCATTTACAGAAAACTTTGTTGAATTAACTCAAAATATGAGAGTGCCAGAGACCAGTAACCCTCTCAGCAAAAAGATGAGTCAAACTGCTCATGAACTTAAACAGCTTCATAAGCTTCACAAATCAGAGATAGAGAAGTTACATGATGGTTATCTATATCGTGCAGATTTCCAAATTGGTTCTTTTCGGATGATTATGATTGAGTTTGTGAACCTGGGTGGGCGTTTTGGATGGTTCTTTGGGAAACGACCTGAATTTTATTTTCCTCGCTTACCTCTTTCATATAGCGCAATTTTTACTTTGATTGTTCTACCTCCGCTTGGATTGGCTCTTTTTACATTTCTTTGGAGATTGTCAACAAAGCTTTTTCCTCTGATAACTTAATTGGAGAATCATAACTGATTTCATGCTTTATGCCCAAGCGATCTAACAACCGCGCTGCACCGGAACGTTTCAAGTTGATTGATTGAGTTGCAGAGGTGGTCTGCGTCCGGTGAGCGCGAACGTTATAGAGAAATAGCAAAGATTATTATTATTATATCGGAACTATAGGCAACGTTTTTTTTGAGGATGTCGGGGAGTTGTCAACGCATTATTCTTATACCAGTTGACGTAAATTGAATGTATCTTAAATCAAGAGATGTCAATTCTTTGGCTTGTTTGACCAACGTTTCTTGTAACCCCCTGAACCGCTGTACATCACCAGTCTTAGCAAACTGTTCAACTTCGATCATTCCCATCCATAGGCGATCAGACTTAATCGACCTTCAGAAACAAAGGTATTTAGAGTTCTTGGTCAGTTCCAAAAACTGGATGAAGATGCTTCAGTTTTTCTT
>PXDX01000019.1 GCA_003564915.1 candidate division WWE3 bacterium | reverse complement strand
AGCTGTTTTCCTAAAAGGACTACTTCCTCTTCACGATCGATTTCGCCTACATGGGAAACATCGACAACAAACAAATTCATCGCCACCCTACCCAAAACAGGGCATCTGAGCCCTTTAATTAGTACTGCCCCTCTGTTGCTCAATTTTCTGTCATAACCGTCGCTATAGCCTTGAGGAATCAATCCTACTCGGGTTTTCTTCTTGGTGATAAAACTAAGGTTATAGCCTACAGGGTAATTTTTAGGTAGGGTTTTGACCTGGGAGACATGGGATATCCATCTTAAAACGGGTTTTAAATCCAATTCCTTACACTCTTCTTTTAGTTTTTGGGAAGGCCAAAGACCATAAAGACCTATTCCAACTCTTACCATATCAAAACCATTGTTCTTGGAGCCAAGCACCAAAGTTCCTGATGTGGCCGATATATGGGAAATTACATTGTTAAATCCGGCGCTTCTGATAATTTCCAGACCTGCTCTAAATTCTTTAAGCTGATTTAAAGTGTGTTTGGATTTAGGATCATCGGCATCAGAAAGATGTGAACATACACCTTGAAGTTCAATATGTTCCAGCTGCTTAAGATAACTCACAAATTCCGGTAGCTTATCAATGAGAACTCCCTGTCTCCCTAGAAGAGCATCCAATTTCAAATGAATGGGTATTTTTGCCGCCAGATTTTTACCAATTTCTTCCATAATATTAAGTGTTCTTCGATCACAGATGAACATTATCCCCTGTTTAATGGCGACTTCTTTAAGATTCTTTTCGGAGACGTATCCTGAGATCAAAATCGGCTTATCTGTAATATTTGAGATCTCCAGAAACTCTTCATAATCATCAACTTGAAAATAGTCAGCCTTACGGTTCAAAACTCTTACGATCTCTCTGCATCCATGTCCATAAGCATTGGCTTTAACCACAGCACAGATTTTTTTAGCGGGTTCGACCTTTTTTCTAAAAGTATTAAAATTATGTAGTAGGTTGGATTTATTGA
Source organism: candidate division WWE3 bacterium (assembly GCA_003564915.1). Classification (GTDB taxonomy): domain Bacteria; phylum Patescibacteriota; class WWE3; order UBA101185; family UBA10185; genus T3SED10-354. The sequence continues at coordinate 1,570 of PXDX01000019.1, read as the reverse complement.
TTTCAATAAAGTTTAGAGGTTTATTCATTGTTTATTTGGAGGCGCAGATGGGAATCGAACCCATGTATAGCGGTTTTGCAGACCGCTGCGTTACCACTTCGCCACTGCGCCACATCCCGCACTATTTTATCATTTTTTTACCTTCTAAAATTCGATAGAGGGTTACGCCAAGATTATTTGGGTCTTATTCTACCGTTGGATTCAGCGAAGGTTGCTGCCAGAAATGTTGTAAGAGGAACCGCCAGAACCAACCCTATACTTCCCAAGAGAGTTCGAACTACCTCTTCCGCTATCATTTCAGTGTTCATAGCATATCCGAAAGGCTGTCCTGAATAGGATAAAAGCAGTAACAGCGGTAATGAAGCTCCGGTATATACCAAAACCAGTGTATTGATCATTGATGTAATATGATCCCGTCCAACGCTCATGCCCTTATTGTAAAGTTCTAAAGAGCTTAAATTAGGATTGGCTTTCTTAAGTTGTTCAATTATTGCGGATTGCGAGATGGTAATATCATCTAAAATCCCTAGAAACCCTATTATTATCCCGGCAAGTAAAAGTCCCGACATGTTTATGCTTCCTTTGGAAATTTGCAGAAACATGGCCTCGTCGGAAGAAAATCCGGTAAGATTGGCCATTCTAACAGATAGAGCAGACATTGAAACCGCTAGGATCAGTGTAAGAAAGGTGCTGAAAATTGCAATATGAGTTTTTCGGCTAAAACCGTGAGCTAAATAAAAGGATATCGGGATAATGACGACCGAAACTGCTAAAGCCATTAAGACCGGATTTCTTCCGTTGATGATCTGGGGTAAAACGAAAAAGTAGATTAATACAAAGGAAAATCCGGTACTAGCAAGCGATAGGGCACCTCTTTTTCCTACTATCAAAACCGTCAATGCTACAAAGATCAATCCCAAAACGGTCAGGAATCCGGTTCTCTTATGGTCCACAATAACAAATCCTCCCATATCATCCGTTGCTTGAACTAAAACCCGATCACCTTCTTTGTAGGATCTGTCGGCACTTAACTGTGTGCGATCAGTTACTGTAATGGATTCTCCTGTATCTAGAGTAAGTTCGGCGATTATTTGCTTTGATCCATCCTCTAGTACTTCAGTAGAGATTTTTTCCACTACGGCTTCCCTAATATCAAAATCATCCCTGACGGTCTCAGCCCTTACCTGACCTCCCAAAAGCAACCCCAAAAAAAGTATCAGCAAGATGTATATATGAAACCTTTTTATTTTACTATTCATATAAGTATATTTTCTCTCCCAGACTTAATCATATCAGGAGTTGAAAAATTTTGGTAAGTATCATCGTATCCACAGAGGGAAATATTTGACATAAAGAAAACCGTGTACCTTAAAAGAGCTCATAAGAAAAAGGACATCAGTAATTATGTAACAAAAATTTTATGGAGCGGGAAACGGGACTTGAACCCGCGACCTCCTCCTTGGCAAGGAGGCGCTCTGACCAACTGAGCTATTCCCGCACAACCGCCTGAATTCTAACAAATACTGTTGTCGTTGCCAACCTGAGAACTTGCGAGCTACTTTTACCAGCT
>PXDX01000053.1 GCA_003564915.1 candidate division WWE3 bacterium | reverse complement strand
TTAATACCCCGGTCGGATTTCCCAGAGGTATAAGGTTTTTCGGAAAAGTCCGGGCCCTTAAAAGGTTGGCGTTGAGCGTAGAGAGAAGTCCTCTTTTATATAAGCCGGTAAGTAGGGATAGATAGGTTGTTATTAGATCGATCTTTTGAAAGAGTGATCTGCTACAACGGAAAGGGTTTAAGATGTATGGTGGCCTGAAGTTCCCTTTCTTTGACATCTTGCTCCCGTGCTTACGATTTAAGATCCATTCATTGATCTTCATTCGGAATTTGGTAATTCTTGACACTGAACATGCAATAAAAAGTGTGCACTTTTCATAAGACACTTCCTTTTTTTTCTGAATTCATTTCCAGTACGAATTCTCCGAAGATACTGTAAAAATATGTAAATATCGCGAGATCGAGATTTCTTTTTCCTTCAAAATACTTAAATTTTCTTGTCCAATCAGACATTCTGCTTATAAAGCTCTCTGCCGGATTGTTTGTGTAGATAGACATCCAATGGTCTTTAGGGCATTTGAGGTACCGGATTGTTCTTTCAAAGCCCTTTGCAAAGAGCCTTGCCGCTTCAGGCTCTTTCTTTTTCCATTTTGTTTTAAAATCTTTGAGCATTTCTAATGCCATTGTTTCACTGGTAGATTCAGCATAGATCTTTGATGCGTCAGCAAGGATGTCTTTTCGGTTGTCCATGCTTTCGAGGTTTTGCTGAATATTTTGCATCTTATGGAACGCGCATATCTGATGAGCTACATGCGGATATTCTAATCCTACAGCCGAACATATGCCTCTGGAATCGTCCGATATGAACAGCTTAGGCTTTTTGAGCCCACGTTTCTGGAGGTCTATTAGCAGGCTTCTAACGGCATGTTCGCTCTCACGGTTAGCAACGACATATCCCAATAGTTCAGATTTCATATTTTCATCCATTCCTATAGCCCATATTATGACTTTATCCTTCAAGTAGCTGTCATACACCTTTACACCTTTTCCGTCTATGAACACATATGGATATTTTTTCTCGATAGGCCGGTTTAGCCACTTGTCCATGCTCTGTTCCAGTTTTTTTGCAAGTTTCTGGTAAAAGCTCCTGGAATATCTGCTATTGCCAAACTTTTGGACTATTTTGCTGGCCGAGTTGGAGCTCCTGGCTAGCAAGTATGCATACAACATCGCACTAAGAACCTTAGGCTGTATTCTTTGCCACTTGTCAAATAGCGAGAATCTTATATCAACATTGCGAGCTCGGGGTATTGCTATATCCTGTATCAGCCCATATTCTGTTTCAAAATTCCTGAACCTCTGTCCGGACCTTTCACCACTTCTTATCCCGGGAGCTCGTTCGTATCTCTTAGCTCCTATCTGCTCATCGAATTCTTCGTATATCTGATCCTGAATGGCAGCCTTGACGTCGGTCAATATGTTGGCTTTTAGATCCTCCCAAAAAATATCTTGAAATTGTCTTTTGACTTCAAGCCATCTTGAAGTATAATTGCCATTGAAATCCAGTTCTTTAGGGGTTTCATAGATTTTCATGGTACGGGCCTCCCTCTGTTTGCTGACAGTTTTTGGAGTAACTCGTACCATGTTTTTTATGGGTATGTCAACTTGTTAACATATCCACACTATCCACAAAGAAAGAAAAGTGCCCAAAAGAAAGAAAAGCTGCTACTACTAATTCTTCCTTTTGTTAGAAAGCCCACACTTTAGTCTACAACAAGTAGGAGTTGGGGTTCTAAAAAATTTCTGTAACGAATCGGGGGAATTTGTTATACTTTTACAGGATATTTTAGTGCCGTTTTGATCCATAATATAAAACCAAGTTAGTTCTTTGTGAAGATCTGATCCTACATAATACATGGTGGTTGCCTCCTTTTTCTAAAGGGTTACGGTTTGCGTTAATCTACATTACCTTATTGTAACGCCTTTCTGAGGGGCCACCATGTTTTTATCATCTCACATACTATCAGACCTCCCCATAGCACAAAAACAAATTAAATTGAACGAAAAACCTCCAAAAATGTGTCTCTAATAGTAGGGAATAAATTAGATCAAGGAGGTTTTTATGGCGAGGCCACTAAGGATAGAATATGAAGGGGCTTTATATCATGTTACATCCCGGGGGAATGAGAGAAAAAATATTTATTATACAAGCAGAGATAACGATGTATTCCGGGAAATTATGGAATCGGCATATAAGCGGTTCAAGATCATCATTCATGCCTATTGTTTGCTGACAAACCATTACCATTTTCTTATAGAAACGCCAAAAGCTAATTTAAGTAAATGTATGCAATATATTAATTCATCGTATACAACATATTTCAACAGAAAGAGAAAGAGGGCCGGACATTTGTTTCAGGGACGATATGTCGGCATTCTCGTGGAAGAAGAAGCATATTTGCTCAAATTATCAAGATATATACATTTGAACCCTATCAGGGCAAATATGGCTAAATTACCTGAAGAATTTGAGTGGAGCAGCTATAAATATTATGCGAAAAATGGGGCACGGAAACCCATATTTCTAGACACGAAAAGGACATTAGGATATTTTCATGATGATGTTTCAAGGTATAAAGGATT
>PXDX01000077.1 GCA_003564915.1 candidate division WWE3 bacterium | reverse complement strand
GATGAAGAAATTAATCGCATGTGCAATGATGGCAGCGCTGGTAAGCGGCGCGGTGTGGGCCGAGGTCTACAGCCAAAATGCAGTGGGCTATGTGAGGATTGAGGTGCCGGCGGGAGGTTTGGATATGGTTTCAACCCCATTTCTCAACATTGACGGCACTGACCAGACGCTTGGAGAAATATTCCCGGACGTACCGGATTTATCATTGGTTTTCGTCTATGACGCGGAAGATACTCAGCAATATAAGGGCTACAGATTTTTTGAGGGTGCAGGCTGGTTTGATCCCGACGACGATTTCGCCCCCGCCGACGACGTAGTTATCCCTCGAGGGCAGGGTGTATGGTTCAGAAACGCAGCAGCGACTGACTTCGTGAACTTTATTATGGGAGAAGTACCGGGGGTCACAGCATTCCCTGAAGAAAACATCACAATCTTCCCGGGTCTCAACATGATTACAGTTGCCTACCCAGTAGAGATCGATCTTGAGAAATTGACCGAGCAGTTGGAGTCTACCGACCTGGATATGATCTTTAAATGGAATGCTGAAGGAGGATCCTATATAGCCGCCAGATACTTTGAAGGTGCTGGTTGGTTCGATCCCGATAATGACTTTGAGCCGTCGACAATAACAATCGCGCCAGGACAGGCAGTTTGGTATCGCAGTGGGGCAGACGTTCCAATATCTTGGACGAATGAGCCAGGCTATGATTGGCCTCAGAACTAACACATGCAGTCAGGAGGAGTAAAAGAAATGAAAAAGAATTATTTGTGCCCGTTTATCGTCATCACCATGGTCTTCGTGAGTATTATGTCATATGCCCAGACGGAGACGGGGTTCCAGTGGTCAGCTTCACCCAGCGCGGATTCGATGTTGAATAGTGAGGGAGACCCCATCTTCGCCACAGTATTATCATTCTCGACCGATGACGCCACTGCGGATCCCCTTTCCATCATGGATCCCAGCAACTGGACTAGTTGGGCAGACGTTGCAAGCACTCTTGGGAACCCGCTGAGCGCGATGTCCACCCCGAAAAATGTTCCATTGTTTGGTCGTTTTACTACCGGGACTACTTCTGGGACCGATCCCAGTATTATAGGGGATTATGCATGGGCGATTGTACTGGACATGGATATAGACGACTATGTTGATGTTGCATCTATTCCAATGAGCACATGGTACACAGCTGTAGGTTTGTCATCTTCACCGATAGCAAACCTGTTTGATTCGGATACGGGCACCACAGCCTCGCCGCAGGAGTTCAACGTGGATGCTCCTGTGCAAACTATGATGATGATTCCCGAACCCGGCACGATTGCGTTCGTGTTGTTTGGGATTGGGGTGTTGGGTGCCCGGCGTTTCATGAAGACGCGCAAGGGCTGACGTTTAGGTCATTGTTTTCCTTTAGGGAACCCGGGCTGTTTACGCGGCCCGGGTTTTCTTTTTTGTGGTATACTTCCGCATGGTTTGGGTACACAGTAAGCACATCAACGGGATGGTTAAGGATGAAAAGCATGACACATGGTAATGGGAAACTATTTCAAGACAGCCGGGGCACCACACGAGTCTGTTCCACCAGGTTCCGGAGGGGCGGGCCCTGTATTTCCCGTCTACACGGCGGGTTCTGCGCGAGCCCAACCCGGATTTCATCGGCAATAGAAACTGTAGCCGCCCACGTTGGGGGCGGCTGCCGGGCCCAGCGTGCCCGGCTACAGTTATGCACGCTTTTCGGTTTCATCACTTTCCGTAAAATGCTCACCCGTCACGCATGGCTGGTGGCGCTAGCGGCTTGCATGGCCATGACGGTCACCGCGACGGCGTCGGAATTGCGGCCGTTGTTGAGCCGGGTGCAGATGATGGCGCACGAATACCATTCGGAGGCGCAGTGGGCCGCCGTGTTTACGGAACTGGCGACGGTACGTGAAGCGGCCGCGCGGGAACGACGGTGGACCGACCTGATCGACGCCGTACACCTGGAAGCGTCGGTGCGCGGCCTGATGCGCGGCGAATGGGAAACCGCATTGGACTTGCTGGAAAATACCCGCGCGCGGTTTCAGGATCAGCCCGTCCAGAACTTGCGCCGCATCTACGTATTGATGGCGGAACTCCACGCCCGCCAAGGTAACGAACAAGCCATCACCGACCTGATGCAAGCCTTTCGGACCAGCCCCCACTATGATCCGGTGCAATACCCCTGGCGCGGCGGTACCGGACCGGACGACCCGCTGGTGGTCACCCGGCCAAGCGCAACGGGCCGGGATTCTATTACCCTCTCCACCATGGAACGGCATCGTGTGGCCGCCCAGTTCGCGCCCGGACGGCCCATGCTGGATATCGCCGGACAGAACGAACGCGGCCAACCCGTACGTTTGTCAGATTACCGGGGTCAAGTGGTGCTGGTGGATTTTTGGGTCCCCCATTTCGTCACCTGGCAACGCAACCTGCCCGCGCTGCGCCAAACCCGCGACCGCTATCGGGCCCGTGGCTTCACGGTGATCGGGGTTCCGCTGATTCCCAACATCGACCACGCCCGCACCCAAGCGCGTGAGCTGGGGGCCGACTGGACGCAGTGGCGGGTGGATCGCCG
>PXDX01000051.1 GCA_003564915.1 candidate division WWE3 bacterium | reverse complement strand
CGGATCGTAGAACAGGCCTTCGTAACCATACTCTCCGTCCAGCGGCAGCCAGTTTTGCCCGGAGGTGAGTGTTTGTGGCATGTCGTCCTCAAAACCGAAGACGATAAAGCCTTTGCCGGGATCAATCTCATCGCTCATGGCGGCGGGCAGTTCCCACCGGTATTCCTCCTGGTTGAGGATATAGAGGCTGGCATCCTGCGCGCCGGGGTTGGTTGAGCCGGGTACGCCCTGCACATGAATGGGGTTCAGCAACCCGCCAAAGGTATCGCCTTGTGAGGGGCCGGTTAAGAACCTCCACCCTTTGCCTTCGGAAAGGGTAACCGAGGTGGCGGCCAGGTCGATATAAAGGGTAGCCTCTTCGGTGCTTTCCACATCAAATTCGTTGATCAGCCGGAACATGAACGAGGAGTAGCCGTAGCTGTGCTCGCCCGCATCCGGGGTCCAGGTGAGGTCTCCATCGGTAAGCTGCCCGGAGGTAATCACATCCTCCTCATTCACCGTTGCCCCATCCAGCAGCAGCTCTCCGCCGCCGGTGATGGTTTCGATTTTAATGGCTGATACCGCCTCGTCCACCGAGAAGTGTGCCGGAGAAAAGGTGTAGCTTGCAACATCGTTGTTCACCAGCATGCGGCGGTCTTCCCCGCCGGGTACCACGCCGGGCTCACTCTGGAACTCATAGGCGCCCATATCTACGGTGTCTCCAAAGATTCGTGCGTTCCCAGCAAGATCAGTGGTAATTCCCTCGGCCACGCCTCCGGTCTCAAACGGGGCATTGCTGCCCGCGTTAATGGCAGGGCTGAACTCAGTAAGACGAAAACCACCCGCATCCGGATCGGCAAATATCGGGTTGGCATCGATGTTGTTGCCGCCGTCTGCACCTATTGCACTGACCCAGTCCCCACTGCCGCCGGAGTTGGCGATAAGGCTGAAACTGAATTCAATGGTGGAATCATCTTCATTAAACACGGAAGCAGAAGCTGAGGTAGTACTTCCACCGGCCATATTGTTCCAGATAATGCTGTTCGTTACCACGGGGGAGGAAGAATTAGTATTTCGCATCCCGCCGCCAGATTGTCCAGCCGAATTTCCCGAAAAGGTGCTGTTCGTTACTACGGGGGAAGAATCAAAATTGTTCATCCCGCCGCCGCGACTAGCAGCCGAATTCCCCGAAAAAGTGCTGTTAGTTACCGTGGGCGAGGAAGAAAATTCATTGTACATCCCGCCGCCTTCAGAAGCCGAATTCCCCGAAAAGGTGCTGTTCGTTACCGTGGGGGAGGAATTTGTATTGAACATCCCACCGCCCCATACAGAAGTCGAATTCCCCATAAAGGTACTGTTCGTTATTGTGGGGGAGGAATTGGCTCTATTGGCCATCCCGCCGCCGTCAGAATCAGCTGAATTCCCCGTAAAGGTGCTGTTCGTTACCGTGGGCGAGGAAGAAAAATTGAACATCCCGCCTCCATTATTAGTTGCCATATTCCCCGAAAAGATGCAGTTGGCTACCGTGGGGGAGCCGTTGATGTTGTACATACCGCCACCTCGGTTATTTGGAGAAGTACCATTTGCATTCCCCATAGTAATGGTAAAGCCATCGATCACCGCCGTGTTGCTGGTACCGGAGCCGGTTATTACAGTGTAGGAGTTGCCGGTCAGATTACCGCTCCCGTTAATATCTCCGCTGAGAATGGTGGGATTAGCTCCAATGTCGCGCGTATCATGGTCAAATGTTGAAGGTTCCGTTCCGGCAAACCCGCCGTAAATAGCAACGCCGTTTTTTAGCTGAAAGGTTGCTTCTCGCTCTGCTTCAGTTACCGCACTCGGATCAGCAACCGCCACAGGCAGATAAGTACCTGCAGCCACCCAGATTTGCAGTTCACCGTCTTCTGATGCATTCCAATCCTGTGCCCACGTTAGGGCATCGCGGAGTTCGGGGATGGCATCATCCCAGGAATTGCCGCTGGCGCTGTATCCTGCTGCTCCAGTATCTACATTTTGGTCGACATACACAATGTTGCCGTCGCCGGGTATGATGGTGCCAAATGGATTACCCTGGAATTCGTAAGCGCCCATGTCGATGCGCTCCACCATTCCAGCAAACAGACGCGGATTGCCGGCAAGGTCAAGATCATTTTCAAGATCGCCGCCGGCATCGGTGTAGGCTTGATTGCTGCCCATATTAATGGCCGGGCTGAACTCAGTCAGTCGCAGGTCGCCGTCTGTATGGGGAACGTCTCCGGGGATTGGGGTCTCCACAAACAGTGGATCGGCGTCGATGTTGTTGCCGCGGTCGGTGCCTATTGCACTGTCCCAGTCCCCACTGCCACCGGAGTTGGCGATGAGGCTGTAACTGAATTCAGGATTAGAACTGGAATTGAACACCGAAGCAGAAGCTGTAGTAGTACTTCCATCGGCTGAATTACTCCAAATAATACTGCTCGTTACCGTGGGGGAGGAATTTATAGTATTGAACATACCACCGCCTCTGACTGCTGAATTCCCCGAAAATGTGCTGTTCGTTATCACGGGGGAGGCATCAATATTGTGCATTCCACCGCCACTGTTTCCCGAATTCCCTGAAAAGGTGCTGT
>PXDX01000111.1 GCA_003564915.1 candidate division WWE3 bacterium | reverse complement strand
TGGTCTGCGCCTCTCTCGGCAACCTCCGAAAGGAGCTCGGCAAGCGCCTGGAGTTGACCGACCCCTCGGACTTCCGGTTCTGCTGGATCACGGACTTCCCCATGTTCGAGTACGACGAAGAAGAGGACCGCCTCCAGGCCATGCACCACCCCTTCACCAGCCCCACCGACGAGGACCTCCAGAACCTCGACGGCGATCCCCTGGCCCTTCGCACCAACGCCTACGATCTCGTTCTCAACGGCAACGAGATCGGCGGCGGGTCGATCCGGATCCACCGCCAGGACGTGCAGGCCCGGATCTTCGAGCTCCTGGGCCTCTCTGCAGAAGAGGCGGAGAATAAGTTCGGGTTCTTTCTGGAAGCCTTGAAGTACGGCACCCCACCCCACGGCGGCATCGCCTTCGGGATGGACCGTCTGGTCATGCTCCTGGCCAAGGCCGACAGCATCCGCCAGGTCATCGCCTTCCCCAAGACCACCCGGGCCGCCGACATGATGGCCGACGCCCCGAACATCGTCGACGAAGACCAGCTTCGGGAGCTTCACCTGACCTCCACAGCCCCCGCCGGCGAAGAGACGGATTCATAAGCCATTGTTTTTTGACACTTTTTCGGACTAACGCCGACCCAGCCGTGGTTTCGACACCGCTTGAGGAGCACCTCGACGCGGTGTTGACACTTCTTGACCCATCACAGTAGCTTACCGGCTCCCCGCGAGGAGGCGCCGAACGCCATGGGCCACACGAGGCCCGGGGACAAAGCCTGGTTTCGATTATCGGAGCGTGGAATCAATGCCGAGAACATTTAAAGCAACGGTCGCACTCATCACGGTTCTGGGTCTCGTGGCCCTCATGGCTATCATCAGCATCGCCATGACCCATCAAAACCAGAAGACGCTGCATCAAATGCAGCGAGACATGCAGGCAGTAAACACCTCCATGTCCCGGATTCAGACGCAACTAGAACGTGGTGTCGCCGTGGCGGGCCACGTACAAGGGGGGGCCGGGGACAGGTACGCAGACTCCCTGGACCATCCTGACAATCTCCTTGTGCGGGCTCAAGACCAGCTACACCATCCCGAGGCGGTCATGGGCGGACGCCTGCGTCGAGCGATGGGCAGCGACCCCGCAGGATTCAACTGGCTCACTGAGAACTCCGTCGATGTCCGCGACATTCAGTACTATGTGCATGAAACCGTGGCCCGCCGCGACTTCTCAAACCCCGATAACTACACACCGCTCCTGGCCCACAAGGTCACAGCCAATGAAGACCGAACGGAGTATGTCGTGCATCTTCGCCAAGGAGTCTACTGGCAGCGCCCGAATGTGGACCTCAGCAACCCTCGGTACGAGTGGCTGCAAGAGCGCCACGAGATGACTGCTGAGGACTTGGTCTTCTTCTTCGAAATGGCTCGCCACCCGGAAGTCGAAGCGGCCCACATCGCCAACTATGTGCAGGACATCGACACTGTGGAGGCACTCGACGACTACACCGTGCGCATTACCTGGAACCGATCGCTCTATCACTCTTTGAGCACCGTGATGGAGGCCTACCCGATGCCGAAGTGGCTCTTCTCCCGAGACCGTGATGGCGAGGAGTATGACCCTGAGAACATCCCTGCACAGTTCAACAATCACTGGTCTATCGAAACACCGATCGGGACGGGTCCCTACCGATTCATCGCTTTCGAGGCAACCAACTTCCTCCACCTCGAGCGCAACGACGATTACTGGGGACAAGAGCCCGCCATCGAAAGCATCGAGTACCAGATCATCCGCGACCCGGAGCAGCAGTTTGCACGTCTCTTGAGCGGGGCATTGGACTTTGTCGATGGGGTCTCGGGGCCGCGCTATCGCAGTGAAATCCAGGAGGGTGGCCCGCAGAGCCCCTTCCACAACGGATCCCTCGAACATGGGATCATCGATAGCTTCTCCTACTTCTATATCGGCTGGAATGCTGACAAAGATCATTTCTCGGATCGCCGCGTGCGAAAAGCCATGAGCCTGGCGCTGAACAAGCAGGGGATCATCGACAACGTGTTCCAGGGACTCGGCCGAGTCCAGCCGGGGCCCTACTACCATGACCACCCCGCCAACAACCCGGAAATCGAACCGCTGCCCTTTGACCTCGATCGGGCCGCCGAACTCCTCGACGAGGCCGGCTGGGTGGACACCACCGGTGATGGGATCCGAAACCAGACCATCGATGGCGAGGTGGTTCCCTTCCGCTTCACCCTGGTGGCCTACAACCAGGACGCTGTGCGAAGCTGGGTGGCCATTTATCGCGAAGACCTCCGCCAACTTGGTATCGACATGCGGGCGGACTTCGTAGACTGGCCACTGATGCAGAACCGGATGGAGGAAAAGAACTTCGACGCGTTCACCGGCGGCTGGGGACTCTCTTGGCCAATCGACCTCTTCCAAATCTGGCACTCCAGTCAGGCCGATGCGTCGCGCGGGTCGAACCGCGTCGGCTTTCGTCACCCCGAGGCCGACGAGCTCATCGAAGAGTCGCGACGCACCTTCGACCCCGATGAGCGACGCGCCCTCTTTCATCGCTTCCACGAGATCGTGCATGAAGAGCAGCCCTACACGTTCTG
>PXDX01000120.1 GCA_003564915.1 candidate division WWE3 bacterium | reverse complement strand
GCTGCCAGGCCATTGAAAAAGGCCAGGCCCTGCGAATTGGTGACTTCTTCTCCGACCTTGCTGCCCGACTGTATCGCCACCACAATCGCACCCTGACGGTTCACGCCATTCTGGTCCCGTATCCGGATGGCGATGTCACTGGTCTGTTCAGCCACTTTGAATGCACTCGACCAATCCCAGGCATCCGTCTTGATCCAGTTGTTGTTCGACCGGGTCTCGGTCTTGACCGCCTTCTGATACGTCCCTTCCGTGTTCACCGTGAACGTTCGCTGAAACGTCCGCTCACCGCCATTACGCGGCACAGACTGCGAACCCGTCGTTTCATTCAACGTTGTCGGGCCGCCCAGGCGAAAATGAACCTGAACACTCTTGTCACCGCTGGTCAAGTTCCTGACCCTCGCTTCCAGCGTCACCTGAGAGTCCACCGGAATCGTGCTGCCCGGCGAGATCTCACTGCCTGAACTGTCCCGCACGATCAGGTACGTAGCAAATGGCCAGTTGCGATCCAAGAGCAGATCCTGATTGGAACCAGAGCCAATCGTGCGCCTGGCCTCTGCCCACAATTCTCCCAGATTGTCGAATGGATTACTGCCTTCGAAGTAGGCTTCGAAGTCGTAAGTACCCGTTTCAAGGCCGGTGAAGTGCACCCACCCCTGTGAACTGGTTGTGGCTTGCGTAGTGCCACCAGGGCCCATGGCTACAACAATCACCCCGGAGCGGGTATTGCCGTTGTGATCGCGAACCCTGACCCAGATATCTCCAGTCGGCTCGACAACATTCCTGGAAATTTGATTGACCGGCCACCCTTGCTGGTCAGTCGATCCTGAGCCAGGCCAGCTGACATAGGAACTATCCGTATTCCTTAGCATCGTTGAGCGAGCCTGGACTGTAAATGTTCCTGTGGATGTTGGCTGCACCCACAATGTCATCGTCTTGGACGATCCTCCAGCCCAGTAGCCATAGCACTCCGCGAGCGCATAGTTAGCAGAGATCTGGTAGTTATTTCTATGCCAGATGCTATCTCCGCGCCCCCTCCTTACGGCGGTAAAACCGCTGGGACAGGAAATTGACGATATCTGCCATTGATCTCCAGATGAATTTAGATGAGGGAAAGATATATTGATCGCCCCTTCATTTGAGGACGCGCCATTATTCGTTGCTGATACGGAAACGGAAAAGGAACTCCCAAGATCAATATCAGAGGTTGGATTGACGGAGAAGTTCGTTATCTGTGGTGATGGATTACTTGCAAAAACGGGTGCAATCCAGAAGAGGAGCAAGGCAACGGTAACCAACTTTACTAAACGGCTATATGTACTACTGTTCATTTTGCTCCCCTTCTAATTTGCGGACAGGAAATTCAACGCCTAAAACTACAAATACGATTCGCGCAAGCCTGGCATCATCGCTCATCCACAGGTCCCGCATCCAAGCCGCCGCATCAATCCGACGCACCGCAGGCTCCTCGGGTCAGCATTAGCAAGTGAGTTAACCAAAAGCAGTATTGGGCTCGCCCCACCAAACCGGCAATCGACAGCCGTCGACACTGATCCAAAACAAATTGCATATCTTTGGGATCCCCCACAAGACGTGCTTATTCACACTTGTTCAAATCAACCTAGCTTTGGCCTCCGCTTTTGTCTACAAAATACCCGACAAATCCCCGCCGGAAAACTGTCATTCCCCTAAATCTCACCCAGAGCCCTCCCTCCAAACCCCCGGATTAACCCCAAACCGCCGCGCAAACTGCGCACTGAAATGCGACGAGGATGAAATCCCGCACTCTGCGGCAATCTCGCTGACTTTTCGCTCGGTCGACCGCAAAAGCTCCGCCGCCCGACCCAGTCGATACTCGGTCAACACCCTCTTGGGCGTCTTGCCAAACAAAGCGTTAGTCTTGCGCTGCAAGCTACGCTCGTCCAGGGCCAGGTGCTCGGCGAGATCGGTAATGCGGATTTCGAAATCGGAATAGTTCTGTTCCAACCAACGGTTGACCTGGTTGATGAAGGCCTGGTCCCTGGGGCTGACTTCCAGTTGCTCGCCGACTGCTTGCCGGTCGTGCTGGCGGCGGGCCTGAATGGCGCGGGCGGTGTTGGCCAGGGTCAGGCGCAGTTCCTCATCATTGAAGGGTTTGGTGAGGATGGTGTCGGCGGCGAGTTTGAGGCCGGCCATGCGGGTTTCGGTGTCGCGGCGGGCGGTGAGGATGAGGAAGGGGATGTCGCTGGTGGCCAGGTCATTGCGGATGCGCTTGAGCAGGGCCAGGCCGTCCATGTTGGGCATCATGATGTCGCTTAAGACTACGTCGATGTCGTGGGCGGCCAGGCGGCCCAGGGCCTGCTGGCCGTCGCTGGCGGTGATGATTTTCCACTGCTCCTGGAGCAGGCCCTTGAGGTGGCGGCGCAGGTCGCGGTTGTCTTCGACGATCAGGAGGGTGCCCAATCGGTTTTCGGGCCTGACTGGGTGCTTCTCATTCCTGACTGGTTGAGAGAGCGTTGATGCCGATGGATGGACATCGGGGCTGTCGATCTGTTCTGAATCATCGGGTGCCAGTTCCCCGATGTAACGGGCCGGAATGACCAAGGTGAAACGGCTGC
>PXDX01000064.1 GCA_003564915.1 candidate division WWE3 bacterium | reverse complement strand
CGCCAGAAGCCAATGATATTTCTGCATAATCGCCAGTATCCTGGTTTATAGCATTATCTGGATTGCTCCAGCCATTTCCAGTTGTCGAACTAGGGCTAACCCATGCCATTATTCCCCACCCCCCGGCACTGTGACATACCAGCGGATGGTCGCGGTCGATTCTGTAATATTAACAGCGTCCTGCGTGGTGACATACGGGTTCAGGTCGGTAACGATAACCGGAACCAACCCCTGCGCTTCGGCCTCTGCAACGGGAACATCAACAGAAATATGCCGCGTGATGCTAACAGAGGGGATAAGCCCGTCTGCTTCTGCCGTTGCAACTGGAATATCAATAGAAACAGTTTCTGTTGTAGATATTTCAGGTACAGCTGTGTCTGCTATTACTTTTGCATCTAAAACATCAATAGTAATATTCTTAATAGATGACACAGTTGCAGCTATTGCTTCCGCTATAGATGTCGCTATTGAAGCATTAATTTCAACCGTCTTAGTTGCTTGCACTACAGGTGGAACTGCTTCACTATCTGTCTCAGCTGTTGGGTTCTCTATACTAATATTCTGAATAGCAGAAATACTTGGAGTAATCGCAACACTCATTGCTATTGCAATTGGGCTATTAACCATTACAGCTTGAACTGTTGTAATACTTGCAGCAATAGCTTGTGATTCTATTAATCCTGTATCAACATTAATACTCACATTCTTAATAGCACTAACATCAGGAACTATTGCTTGAGCATCAACTTCTCCAATAGCAGACATTACACTTACAAATTTAGCTGTTGAAGTTAATGAAAGTATACCTTCAGCATTAACTTCAGCAGAAACAACACTTAAGCTGATTGATCCTGTTGTACTAACACTTGGGGAAGTTCCCTTTGCTTCACTATCTGCTAAAGGAACATCAACTACAATAAACTTCGTTGTTGATATATCCGATACAATAGCATTAGCGGAAGTTAATGCTACTGGAGAACTTATGTTTACAGATTGAATTGTAGAAATTTCTGGAATTACTGCGTCAGTAGCTACCTCAGCAACAGGAGAATCAACACTTACAGTTTTTGTTGAACCAATTACCGGCACGACACTATCCGCAACACTAAGACCAACAGAGACTAAAACACTAACGTTCTTTGTCGCCGCCACACTCGGAACTGTTGCGGCTGCTTCACTTAAACTCGGAGGCGGGATCGTCGTAGCATTAACTGTCGTTAATAAAGTTAATGGTGATGCCTCAGAGGTTGCTGTAGCACTGATCGTTTCAATACGTGCACTGATTGCGGCGGTAACCACAACACTTCCCGCATCAGCAGCGGCCATCGCTTGTGGTGCTTCAACCAGAACAGCACCAACGGCAGGATAATTAACTGTCTCTATCGCGGACCACTCGGTTGCCTCAACCTCATTTTCAACTTTCTTTGCCCGATAGTGATACGTGTTGCCCGCGGATACGTCTAAGTCTTCGTAATACAATGGGCTTAAAACAGTTAAGCTGGGCGCGTTCCCTGCGGCCTCGATCAATCCTGAAGGGGCAGTTATTGTAACGTTTTGCACTAACGACCAACCGAGCCATTTCTCACCAAGGTACTGCTCTACCTGCTCCCGTTCTTCAGTGGACAAGGCGCGGTTGTAGACGAGGATTTCGGCTATGTCGCCATCTACTGTTGTTATGGGATACCCCGGCGCTCTACTTATATTTATATTTACGGAATCTGTATCGGAGGTTACTCCTATACCCTGAAAATCACTACTGCCGATACTGTTTCCATCAAGATAAATTGCAGCGGTGTCGTTATTATGATTTACTATGCAGGCTTTGATGTACCACGTGTCTATTGCGGGTGTGACATTACCAAATAATTGTTTAAAGGTATCATTATCTAATCGCCTACCTGAAACCTCAAAATTGCTCTGATTATAGGTAGAGGAAAACCGGGTCATTGCCTCACCTGTCTCAGTATTAGCAAAGAATATCTGCTTCCTGTCGGATGTTAAATTCGCAAACCTAACCAATGTTATAATCGTAGTGCCTTCCACTGCTCTTAACAAGCCCATCGCGCCAGAAGGCAACCCCAAATAATTATCTATACCATCGAAACGAACTATTGGTTTGCCATCTAATATATTGGTTCTGTATGTTGGTCTGACTGCTAACGTTGCTTGCGTCGCATGATAATTGTTCCCAGATAGATCATTCCATGTTTCAACAGGATCATTATCGCTTAGACCCGTGATCGCGTCAGCGTCAAGATGGAGGACAAGGCCGGAGGTGGGGATGTCTGAAGTTACTACTACACTATCTATATTCGACCAATCACTATAGTTGCCGTCTTCATAGCGTCTTGCTCTATAAAAGTACTCCGTGCTGACCACAAACTCATACTCATCTAAATAATCCGCCGGATTCAAGGTATCAGGATCGTCCACTTTAGCGATCAGCGTCCACTCTCCACCTACACCAATTCGGCGTTCAATTTCAACGTGCGCGGCTATGACACCCGTAACAACAGGTACTTGCCCACCAGCATCGGCTGTAGCAGCCGGGGCATTAATACTGACATTGGTGGGGTCAACCGCTAAAACCAGCCTGTTATACTTTCCCGTGCCGTTGTCGCTGTAATAAACT
>PXDX01000010.1 GCA_003564915.1 candidate division WWE3 bacterium | reverse complement strand
TTCGAGAGGGCGGCTCAGCTTCGAGACCAGATCGCAGCAATCGAGGAGGTCATGGAGGGACAGAGGATAGCGGCTGCTCTGCGGGGTGATCAGGACGTCATCGCTCTGGCACAGGACGAGGAACAGGCGTATGTGGAGATCTTCTTCGTGCGCAACGACAAGCTGATCGGCCGCGACCATTTCGTGATGGAAGGCGTTCATGATGAGGCTCCGGGGGAGATCATGGCCGGATTCGTCAAGCAGTATTACTCCTCCGCGTCGTACATACCGTCGCAGATACTCCTTCAGCATTCGGTGGATGATGAGGCGGTGCTCTCCGAGTGGCTCACGCAGCAAAGAGGGGGCAGGGTGAGGATCCGTGTGCCCAAGCGGGGGCCGAGGAAGAGGTTGATGGAGAACGTCGCAGAGAACGCAGCACGGGGTTTTGAGATCGCCCGGGCAAAGCGAACGAGGGCGGAGGTGGTGAAGGCCGGCCTGAGGGAACTCAAGGACAGACTGTGCCTATCGGCCATGCCGTTGCGAATAGAGTGCTACGATGTATCCAACATCCAGGGAAAGGCAGCTACAGGGAGCATGGTAGTACTGGAGAAGGGGGTGCCCAGGCCGGAGTGTTATCGTCGTTTTCGCATCAGGACAGTCGACGGTGCCGACGATTGTGCCATGATCAGGGAGACGCTGAGGCGTAGATTCGGGAGGGGGCTGAATGGAAAGGGCAACTGGGCCATCATGCCCGACCTTGTCCTGATAGACGGAGGCCGGGGACAGCTCAACGCTGCCCTGGAGGTGAGGGGGCAACTGGGACTGGATTCTGTTCCCGTGGCAAGCCTTGCCAAGGGAGATGAGGAGGTATTCGTGTCGGGTCACCGGGAGCCGATTCGCATGGATAGAGACTCCCCTGCTCTCCACATACTGCAGAGGGCGAGAGACGAAGCCCACCGCTTCGCTGTGACCTATCACCGGAAATTGCGTACCAGGGAGGCCGTCGGATCGGCCGTCAACGGCATTTCCGGCATCGGTCCGAAGCGCAAGAAGGCCTTGCTGAACAGATTCGGCTCTGTGGAGGCAGTCCGGCAGGCCTCGCTGGAAGAGTTGAGCGACACCGAGGGCATGACCCCCGCGCTGGCGCGGAGAATCAAGGATTACCTGGGCGACCACCATCAGTCGCAGTAGTACTCACCGCCTATTGACTTCGGGCCGGCGATGTGCCCACAATACGCTTCGTGGAGATCGCGCTTGCAATCCTGTTCGGCATACTGGGCCTGCTGGTGGGCAGCTTCCTCAATGTCTGCATCGACCGTCTGCCTCGAGACCGGTCGGTTGTCAGCCCGCCCTCCCATTGTGAAGCCTGCGGACACAGGCTGGGCGTGAGGGATCTGCTCCCTTTAGTCAGCTACATCGTGCTGCGCGGTCGTTGCCGGTACTGCCAGGCGGGGATATCGGGAAAGCTGATATGGGTGGAGCTTGCTACCGGACTCATCTTCGCCCTTTTGTACTGGCAGTACGGGTTTAGTGCCGAACTGGGCATATTCGGCTTCTACGCCTGCCTCTTCATCGTGGTATTCGTGATCGACATCGAACATCAACTGATCCTTAACAAGGTGGTGTATCCGGCCCTGATCGTGGCACTGCTGCTTTCGGTGGTTACCATCGGCATTGCCAATGCCGCCCTGGGCGGAGCGATCGGCTTCGCCATATTCTTCCTGATTGCCGTAGTCTCGCGCGGTGGCATGGGCTGGGGGGATGTTAAGCTTGTGGCCTTGATAGGCCTCGCCACCGGCTTTCCCCTGGTCCTGTTCGCGATAGTGCTTGCCGCTATCATCGGCAGCATTGTCGCGGTGGCCTTGATGATAGCCAGGAGAAGGAGGTTCAGAGAGACACTGCCCTTCGGTCCCTTCCTGGCGGTCGCCACCATGATAACTTTGATCTGGGGAAGCGACTTTCTGGCGTGGTATATGGGGCTGATGGGAGTCTCCTGAGCCGACCTAACTCTTCCTGAATAGACTGAAGAAACGGTCCTGGTACTCCGAGAACAGACCCCAGCGGTGGAGTTCGACCACCAGTTCCGGCGCTCTGGAGAGGTTGCTGCTCACGTGTTCGAAGAGCTCTTCGATGTACTCCCGGGCACCCCCGGGCACTCCGCTTGAGTCGGTGTCGAGGAGACCCCTCCGATCGAGGTCCGCCATATTGGTTCGCAGCGACCTGTTGGTCAGCTCGTAGATGAACATCAGCAGGGACACATCCCAGACCTCCTCGACGCCCTTGATGATGGTGCTGAGAGGGTTTCGCTGTTCATCTATCCGGCTGTTGAGCTTGTCTATCACCTCCCGTGCCGGCTCGGAGACTACGTTCATGTCCTTCGGTTCGTTCTTGTACCGGTAGAAGATGCCGGATTCATGCGGGCGGTCCCGGGCTATCAGAGCTATATACTTCTTCGCCTGATCGCTGAACCCGTCTATGTTGACCAGGTAGGTAGGGGTGACGATCTTGGGCCTCTCGGCAATCACCTTTCCGTCCCTGACCACACTGAGGTTGCCCACCAGCTCGGTGACGACGTAATAGTCGAGCACGGAACTGCCGAAGGTGGACAGTTCCTGCCGGGGGGCGCGCACCAGTTCGGTGTGCTCGAGCGCATGCCTTATCTTGT
>PXDX01000017.1 GCA_003564915.1 candidate division WWE3 bacterium | reverse complement strand
TGCGGTTGGAGGAATCGGTCATCTCCTGCGCCCGCCGGGCGGACCTTGAACCGGCCCTGGTGCTGATCAACGACCAAAAATTCACCAAAACCGCCAACTGCTGGGGCGTGGACAACCAAGTGAAAGGCACCAACACCAACCGCGTGGTGGTGCTGCGCAAGGAAAGGTGAAGCCGTTTTCGGATTTTCCTACGGCTCGGGATGTTTTGGAGGCCACCATTTGGAACATGATTCGAGTTCACTCGAATTTATGCGTGTATATTTTCGAGTTGGTTGGAAAATTCACACTCCAATCGAGAAACCAGTGCCTCAACTGCTTTTGTTTCGCGGAGCACCACAAGGAAGACGATTCGCCTACAACAACTGACTCAGCAGGGTCCGCGCCGGCACCACGATGGGACGCCTTTCACGGAAACAGTCGGCCTCGACGTAAGAACCATCGAACACACATTGGAAGGCGTGCTCCGCTTTAATCTGTTGCTGCATTCGCGACAGGGTCGAAGAAAGGTTCTCGTCGCTGGTTTTTACCTCCACCAGAAACCACGGCTTGCGATCGCGGATCACCACGAAATCAACCTCCCGCTTCTCCTTGTCACGGATGTAACGCAATTCGAATACACCCAGTCCCAGGTCTGTCCACCCTTCGACCGCTTTAAGAAGATGGCAGGCAATAAACGTCTCAACACGCGGGCCCTCGTCAACGAGGCCTGACCAATCCCGCAGGTACCACTTGGGTTCCTTTCGCAGAGAGCGGCTGACGTTTCGAAACCAGGGGCGCAGCCGAAAACCGTAGTAGAGGCGCTCAAGCAGATCGAGCCATCGGCGGATGGTGTCCACCGAGACGCCGACTTCCCTCGCAAGGTTGGCGTACACAAGTTGCTGCCCCGAATGTTCCGCCAGGATGGCGCCGAAAACTTCGAGCGCACCCAAATCCTCAACCCGGGCGACATCCCGCGTGTCCTCTTTCATGAGAAGCTCCTGCCTCAAGGCACGCCAGCGCCTGGAGAATCTCTTCTCCCGGCGAAGAAACGGTTCGGGGAAGCCGCCATGTTCCCATAATGCGTTCCACTCCGACTCGGCCAGCGCCTGCGGGGGCCGGACGACAGAATCACCGGGCGGCTCGGTATGGACGCATTCCGCCACGCTCAGCGGGTGCATCCGATAGAGAAAATAGCGGCCCATCAGACTGTCTCCCCCGCGCCGGAAAACATCGAGGCGCGCGCTCCCTGTCACCATAATTTGGATTCGCTCTTCGTATGTGTCGAAGAGTCCCTTGATAAACGTCTTCCATCGCGCGTGCTTATGGAGCTCGTCGAAGACCGCCACCGGGCGTTGCTGGGAAAGCTGATCGATCCCCAGATAATCCGCCACCGCCACCGGACCCTTTAGAAGCAAGCGCCTGTGGTCGATGTTGTCCCAATTCAGATAATGCGTGGAAAGGCCCCGGCAAAGCGTCGTTTTACCCACCTGCCGCGGACCCGCAACGAGTGCCATTTGCCGCTCCACCGCCAGGTGCCGCTTCAGCACACTCTGATAAAGACGATCTTTCATTTCCGACCATTACAAGTAGTATCGTAAAATAGTCAAGACCTTCTTACGACAGTCCGCATTTTGGTCTCCCGGCTGCCGCAAAAGCGGAAGGGTGGCGGTTTGGGAGGGGGTGAAGAATTTTGGAGTTTGGATTGCGGGGGGAGCTTGGAGAGGGCGAGCACGGAACAGTGTCTTTGCCAATCGATCAGTGCGTGCAGCACGACCTTGATGGGTTTCATGGTGGCATGTGCCCGGCGTGGACGCTGTGTAGATGGATGCAAGTCACCATTCAACGCGAACGCGCAGAAAATCGGCTCCCTCGTTGATTGTCCAAACGTGCTCGGCAGAGAGTCGAAAACCCGGCAACCGCGAAGGAGACAAGTAAGCTGACCGAAGTATCAATCGCTTTCAACGACTAATCGAGCTCCGGGTTATTCGACGGGCAAAAACTGGACGGCGTCGGCGATGACGTAACCTTCCGTGTCTTCGTTGCCGATCACAACCGTGGCCTGCCCGCCAAACGTAAAGGTGCCGAGGGACTGGAACGCGTCCTGGATCGGCGGCGTTTGGCGCTGGTTCACCCGCACGGTTTCCTTTCCGTTGGCATGGTGAACGGTTACCGGCACGTTAGCGGCCCGGTTGTGGTGGGCGCTGTAACTGATCCGGACCTCGTAGCGGCCGGGTTCCGGCAGGATCGCGCGGTAGGTCACGGAGCGGCTGCCTTTGTCCGCGTTTTCATCGTGCAGGTAGTTTGCCCCCACAAACGGTCCCGTGTGGGTCGAGGCAATCCAGGCTCCCGAAATCCGCGCGGCGGTGTTGTCGATGATTACCCCCTCCAGGCTGTCCGGGCGCAGGCCGCTGACCACGTTCGGATCGTCCAGGATTTGACCGTCGTCGAGCAGGCGGCGGCGAAGTTTGGCGTAATCCACGTCCTGCACCGGCACTTGGTCTTCGATGGCGAAAACCGCGGCGGTGGCGGCGGATTGCCCGAGGATCATGAACACCGGTTCCATGCGAATCGAACCAAAGGCGATGTGGGATGACGAGACCGCAACCGGAACCAGCAGGTTTTCCACCTCGCCGCGTTTAGGAATGATCGAGCGGTAGCTGATGGCGTAGGCGCCGCCGGGCGAAACTTCAATGTTGCC
>PXDX01000067.1 GCA_003564915.1 candidate division WWE3 bacterium | reverse complement strand
TGTACAATGCGTAAGGATGGAAGTCAATCCTCTTGTCCAATTTGCATGACCTTCAGCTTTCCTCACCCATCATATACGTTTTCCGGTTTCCTGCCAAGTTGACTCGGATTCACCGGCCGCGCGCAGTTATCGGGCACAGCCACGCACGAGGTGGTCGCCTATGGCTGATAGCTCCGTCATAACCCCTTTAAGTCCCCCTTATCTTAAGGGGGAGGTGAATGGGGAGGGGGTGAGGAGATTCTTCGCGCCGATGAATCGGCACGAAGAATGACAAGGGGGTGTCCGGGGGAAATGGGAAGGCTGAAAGCTGATCGCTGACCGCTGACCGCTGACTGCTGACCGCTGAATGCTGATCGCTGACTGCTGATCGCTGAACGCTGACCGGCCCTCACAGGCGGTCATAGATGGACCGGCGGTGACCTATGAGATGTACCGTGAGTACACGATCCTGCCGGTGGGCTGTGTAGATCACACGGTAGCTCCCGACCCTCAGCTTGTGGAATCCCTTGAACGCGCCTGTGAGTGTCTTGGGTGCAAGGTCATCGAAGTTCTGTGACAGCCATCTGAGCTTGTTGAGTATGCGCTGGGCAACCGGCCTGTCAAGCAGTCTCAAGTCACGGCTGGCCTCAGGCATAAACGCCAGGGCGTAGTCTGTCACCAGTCCAGTCCGGCCTGTCTGGCTACCTCCTCGACAGGTATGACCTTCTCACCCTGTTGCATGGCAGCCAGCGAAGCACGAAGCCTGTCCTTGACCTCATCTGTGAGTTCAAGCCCTGGATCGGGATCCCCGATCATCTCCTCCAGTTTCTCCTCAACCGCCTCCTGAATCAGAGTCTTGAGCTGGTCGACCGTGAGTTCCTTGACCTTCATCGCTTCTAGTGCCCTCTTTGGTGGCACTGAACAGGTCAGCAATGCTGTTCAGTGTCCCGTGGATGATGTTAGCAGATCGTGCCCGGCAGGGCAATTCCAGCAGAGGAAGTCCGGAGCTCGGATGACTGAAGCCTGCCTGCCGATCGCTGAATGCTGATAGGTCGGTCATAACCCCCTTAAGTCCCCCTTACTCTAAGGGGGAGATGTGGTGGCTGAAAGCTGAAAGCTGGACGTTGGTAACCCCCATAGTCCCCCTTATCTCAAGGGGGAGATTAGAAGGTCGGGACTCAGAATGACGCCCTCATTCGTCTTTGCGAGGGGCGTCAGCCCCGAAGCAATCTGGTGGTTCAAATGCAACCGGATTGCCGCGCTCCGCTCGCAATGACCCCTCATTAGTCTTTGCGAATCCCGATGAAATCGGGATGAAGCAATCCCGTCTCTGAAGTACGAGATCGCCACGTGCCGCCTGCGTAGTTGCCTTACAGTCAGGCAATGTAGTGCGAGGCTTTAGCCTCGCCCGGCGAGGGGCGCGACCCTGAAGGGTCGCACTACATACCACCGTCATTGCGAGGAGTCCCGATCGTATGGGGGCCCCGAAGCAATCTCGTCGGGGTTCTCCGATGCGGGCGGGGACAAGCCCCGCCCCTACGTATTGGATTGGGGATGGGGTCCCCCCTCTTAGGATAAGAGGGGGTTAGGGGGAGTTACGAATCGTGCAAGGCAGCCCTGCCGGTGTGCTCATAACCCCCATAGTCCCCCTTACTCTAAGGGGGAGATGGGAAGACTGACCGCTGAATGCTGAGCGCTGAATGCTCGATCTGTGGTAACCCCCATAGTCCCCCTTATCTCAAGGGGGAGATGTGGTGGCTGAAAGCTGAAAGCTGGACGTTGGTAACCCCCATAGTCCCCCTTATCTCAAGGGGGAGGTGGGAAAACTGACTGCTGACAGCTGATTGCTTACAGCTGAAAGCTGATCGCTGACTGCTCATAGCTCCGTCATAACCCCCTCAGTCCCCCTTATCTTAAGGGGGAGGTGGAAGGGGTGCCCCCCTTACTCTTTACTCTTTACTCTTTACTCTTCCCTCTTTACTCCTCACTCTTTACTCCTCACTCTTTACTCCCGTTGCTCTTCACCATTCACTATTCACCATTTACTCTCTACTCATCACTCATCACTCGTCACTCATTACTGTTCACTGGCCCCTGGCCCCCGGCCCCCGGCCCCTGGTACCCCAGCACCAGTACCTATGGGTGATTGACTGCTGTGCATAGCTACTGTATGATTTAAGCGATAATAAAAGAAGGAGGCAAGCTCTTCTCGGCAACCGGTAAGGGGAAACGTGGAGAGGTCGGGGTTGACACGTTGCCAGTTTTATGGTTGACTTAATGGCTTCCTGAGTGAGTACATGATGGACGTTTTTTCGTTGCTTCGGACGGCAGTTCTAAGGCGGGCGACAGACCTGCATATGGGTGTCGGCAATCCGGCCACGTTCCGTATCGACGGCCAACTGGAGCCGGCCAACGGAGTGGTTCCGCTAACCGCCGAGGATGTGAACGAGGCCTTTCTCCAGTTGACGACCCCTGAGGAGAGGGAGGATTTCCACCGCCACCTGGAGCTTGATTTCGGCTACTCTATGACCGGCGTGGGCCGCCTGCGATGCAATGCCGATCAGCAGCGCGGGTCGATCAGCCTTGCCGTGAGACTGCTGGCGCCGAAGATACCGACCATAGACGAGCTTGCGCTCCCCCAGATATGCAAGCAGCTTGCCACCAAGCGCCGAGGACTTGTGGTCGTTACCGGCCCTAC
>PXDX01000048.1 GCA_003564915.1 candidate division WWE3 bacterium | reverse complement strand
TTCGACGAAGAGTTTGTAGGTTGGGGAGGTGAAGATGTCGAATTCTGGGAGCGATGCCAGACTCGCAAGGTCTGGGAATATGCCAATTTGCCAATGCTTCATTTATGGCATGCAGCACAGGCGGATAAACGTGCGGTCAATGGCTTGGGGCTACATACAGCAGCCTTACTTAATCAAAAACAAGAAATATCCGTTGATGAACGCATAGCAGCCCGACTGGACCATATTAATGAGCTATATAGTTGTGGGGGGCAGTGTAAGGGGCGGATAGCATGCGGGCATAATGATTCTTCCCTGATTGAGCGAGGCTTGGTATCTACGATCATTCCCGTTTATAACCGGGCTGGTATGATTGGCGCATCTGTGCAGAGTGTATTGGACCAAACTTATCGACCAATTGAGATCATTCTGGTGGATGATGGTTCAACGGATGATACCTTGGTAGAGTTAGAGCGTTTGGCTGCGGCGCATCCCGACGTCATACGCGTGGCGCATCGCGAGAATGGTGGCCCCGGGCTGGCGCGCGAAACGGGGAGGCTGTTGGCCAAAGGGGAGTTTATCCAGTATCTGGATAGTGATGATTTACTGTTACCGCAAAAATTTGAATTACAGGTGGCGGCGTTGCGCGAACATCCCGAATGTGGGATCGCATATGGTAAGAGTCGGCTAATTGATAATGAAGGAAATATATTGCGTGAAATCAGTAAATGGACAGGGTGCAAATATGAAGCCCTTTTTCCCGCACTGCTGCTGTGTCGTTGGTGGCACACGCACACGCCGCTTTATCGCCGGAGTCTTTGTGATCAGATTGGCTCTTGGCCGAAATATCAGCCGGAAGATTGGGATTATGACGCGCGGGCTGGTGCGTTAGGAACACGATTGGCATTTTGTGATGCTGTTGTTTCCTGTCACAGGAATCATGATGCCGACCGCGTAACCAAACGCCCCTATTTGCAGTATTTGCCGCAAGAGGCATGGTTTTTGCCACGGCTGCATGCTTGTGCCGTGGCAGCGGGGGTTTCGACTGCTTCATCGGAGATGCAACAATTTGTGCGTTGGTCATTTTCCTTATCGCGTCGGGTTGCCGCTTTGGGGTTCATTCGTCAAGCTGCTGAGTTGCTTGATCTTGCCGCGAAAGCCGGGGGGCGGCGGACCTTGGGGATGTCTATGATGTATGCATGTAAAGAATTGTTTGGCTGGCGTGTGACGGGACATTTGTGCAGTGTCTTTGAATATTTTGCTAAGCGCTTGAGGAGAAAACAAAGCGATGGTGTCGCAGGAGGCTGATATGCTGCAAAGGTACATGGATAAGCTTCATCGTGTTATGGCGCAATCTAAGCTGTGTGTGGGTTTTGCCCTTAAAGTGAGAAATCAAATGCAGCGTATTATTGCGTGCAGTGTGGGTGATGGAACCAGAACAATTTGCAGTGGAGAAAAGGAACTTTTGACGGTCTTACGTCACCATTGCCGCTTGGTGGTTGATGTGGGAGCGAATATCGGGGATTGGTCCGCCGCATTATTACAGGAAACAACGTCACCGGAGATAAAAGTATATCAGTACGAGCCTGCGCGTTTTGCCCTGAAATGTTTGCGTGAACGTTTTCTTGGGGATGACCGTGTTGTTATCCGTGATGCCGCAGCAGGTGAGCGTTCTGGCTCGATGCCGTTTTATGAGCGCATTGATTGTCCAACTTTATCGGCTCTAACAAGCCCCAGTGTGCCATCAAACGTAGAAACGTATTCTGTGGATATCGTGTGTCTGGATGAAGAGGCAGATAGATTAGGATGGGAGCAAGTGGATTTATTGAAAATTGATGCCGAAGGACATGATGCTGGAGTCATTCATGGTGCTACAGGGTTATTGCGGGAGAAAAGGGTTCGGTTTCTACAGTTTGAATATAACAGCAGTTGGGTTGCAGCTGGCTATACATTAACGAACACCCGCCATTTTTTAGAGAGAGCTGGCTATGAGTTGTATCTCATTCAAAAAGCGGGACTACGCAAGTTGAATTGGGATCTTTATGGAGAATTCTTTAGTTATTCTAATCTTTTTGCCATTCGAAAATCAGATCTATCCATAGTGTCTGAATGTTTAGCATGATCGCATGCATGATGAATATTGATATGGCTTATGAAGTAGCGACGGCACCCGCTGCAAGTGACGTGAATTGCAGCGACCTACTATTTCGCGTAAGCATTTCGGTTCGCTAGATAGCTAGAAAACAATCTGTCATGGGGGAAGCTCAAAACCGTGTTAACAATATCAGTAGTAATGGGTGTATGCAATGGGGCGGATACGTTACCAGAAACGATCGATAGTGTGCTGGGACAGACTGATGAGAGCTTTGAGTTTATTATAGTCAACGATGGGTCGACGGACCCCTGTGTTACTGATGTGTTGTCTGAATATGCAATTCGCGACAGACGAATTCGAATTATTGACAAGACTAATGAAGGTTTGACGCGTGCGCTGATTGACGGATGTGCTGCCGCGACTGGTAAATATATCGCACGCATTGATAATGGTGATGTAATGCTGCCGGAGCGTCTGGAATTGCAACGCGCATATTTGGATGAATATGAAGAAATTGTCTTTGTGTCATGTTGGACTGAGTTCTGTGGGCCTCAATGGGAATTATTGTACAGTCGTGAGGAACGTACCGAGCCTAGTGGTGAGAATATCTGT
>PXDX01000088.1 GCA_003564915.1 candidate division WWE3 bacterium | reverse complement strand
TTTTGGCAGGATAAGCGGGCTGGTTCATTGGTGAGGTTTTGCTGATCATGATGTTACCGCCTTCCCCGTTCACGGCGAACGGAAAAGGCGGCTAATCCAATGAAGGATTATCACCATGAAAAATCGTAATGATTGGCAAAAACGTATGCGCGAAGATCTCCAATTGCAAGGCTTCGCTCCCCGAACCGTGCGGGCCTATGTGGACTCCACTCTCCATATCTGCCGGCACTTCGGGGTCGAGCCCGATGAACTCACCGGCGAGCACCTGCGGCAATGGTTTCTCTACTTGCGCAACGACAAAAAGGTCGCCCGGCAAACCAGCACCCGGGCGATGTGCGCTCTCAAATTCCTCTTCGAAAAGACCCTCGAACGCGAGTGGCCGCACGAAGTCCGCCTGGCCCGGGCTCCAAAGGTCAGCAAGCTCCCCGTCGTCCTGACCGTCGATGAGGTCCGCCGGATTCTTGCCCAGGTCAAAGACCCCCACCATTCGTGCTGCCTGGCGCTCATCTATGGCTGCGGTTTGCGACTGGGCGAAGGCGTCGGCCTGCGGGTGGAGGACATCGACTCGGGCAACGGACACCTCCACATCCGCGGCGCCAAGCGCAACAAAGACCGCCTCGTCCCGCTGCCCACCCGCGTCCTCGAACTGCTGCGCTCCTGGTGGAAACAGCACCGCAACCCGCGGTGGCTCTTCCCCAAACGCGGACGCGGCCGGGCCAAAAACGCCATGGCCACCGCCGACCAGCCGATGTCGCGCAACTCCCTGCAACTGGCCTTTCGCGACGCGCTGCGCAAAAGCGGCATCAAAAAGAAGGCCCATATCCATACCTTGCGCCATTCCTATGCCACCCATCTGCTCGAAGCAGGGGAGAACCTGCGCCAGATCCAGCTCAACCTCGGACACAGCAGCCCGACCACGACCGCCCTCTACACACACCTGACCCGGCTCGCCCGGGAACAGTCGAAAAAGCGGCTCGATGACCTGATGAACGACCTGTGAGCGTCGAGCTGGCGGAGGTCCTCCGCCGGCACGCACCGTCCTACCTCGCCGAATACGGCGGAAAAATCCTCCCGGGACACCGGCGGGCCATCCACGACGTGATGGCCTGCCGCACCCCCGCGCTCGGAGGACAGGCCTGGTGGTGCGAGCCCTGCGGCACGACCCATTACAGTTATCACAGTTGCAACAACCGGAATTGCCCGAAGTGCGGCAACGACGATGCCAGCGACTGGCTCGAACGCCAGCAGTCGCTGCTTTTGCCCGTGCCCCATTTCCTCATCACCGTCACCGTCCCCGCCGAACTGCGCCCCTGCTTCAAATCGAATCAGAAAAAAGGATACAGCCTGCTGATGAAAGCCTCCGCCGAAGGCATCCAGGCTCTCTGCGCCGACCCCCGCCACCTCGGCGCGCGCCCCGGCCTCATCGCCATCCTGCACACCTGGACGCGCAAACTCACCTATCATCCCCACGTTCACTTCCTGGTCACCGGCGGAGGCTATTGCCGAAAACAAAACCAATGGATCCACTCCCGCCCCGACTACCTCTTGCCCGAAAGAGCGCTCGCCGCCTTCTGCCGCGGACGCTTCAAAGCCATCCTCGGCAAAACCGCCCACCACGGACACATCCCCCCGCAAGCCTGGGAAAAAAACTGGGGAATGAAAATCATTCCCGTCGGCTCCGGCGAACCGACCCTCAAATACTTCGCCCGATACGTCTTCCGGACCGCCCTCGGCGCTAAAAAGATCGTCTCCTGCGACGACCGCGACGTGACCTTCCGTTACACCGAATCGAAAACCAAACTCGAAAAAACCGAGACCCTCCCCGCGCACGCCTTCCTTCACCGCTACCTCCAACACGTGCTCCCGCGCGGCTTCACCCGCGTGCGTTACTACGGCGTCTTCGCCCCCGGCAACCGCAAGAAACTCGAAACCGTTCGCCGCATCCTGCGCGTTCCCCGCGAAGAAGAGGCAACCGCCAAAACCCGGCCCGAACCCACCGAACCCAAACCCTTTTGCTGCCCCAAATGCCAAAAGCCAATGACCCCCGGCCAACGATTCCGTCCGGGGCAGAAACCGCCATAGCGATGCGCGCGATCTTTTCAGCAATCGACTTCCTCCCGAATCGAAAGCCGAAGCGCTTCCGAGCCCGCCATGCTGCACCCAAACACAGAATACATCCGTTTTCGGAGGCAAAAAGGACAAACCGCCCCCCGTCGGGAAGCCAACCGCACGGTTCTCTGGAGAAAAAACCCGGCAATCGAGGGAAATGCCGATCCGTTCGGGACCGTCGAACCTCCGAAATCTACGCAATTGGCAAAACGTGAGCCCTTGCTTATTCCGCAAAGGGGTGAGAGCGCCTGAATTTGTCGGCACCCCCCCGGCCCCCGGCTCAGTCCAACCCAGTGATGCAAGCCACCTCCGCTACGCTACGGATGGCCTACATCACTTTATTCGTTCGGGGTGGGTTCCCGGTAACGCATGGCGTGCCGTGGCGACCATAGGAGCGTGTGCCGCTGCCGCGTGGGTTGCTCAATATGATGATCTGTCCGCCCTACTGATGGCCGGATGGACCACATGGCTGATTTGGAGAAATCCTGATCGCGATGAATAATTTCCCGAACGTCGAGCGTAGCCGCGAGGGCACTCCGAAACCAACCGAATAACCTGAACGGCGCGATGCCCTCGT
>PXDX01000090.1 GCA_003564915.1 candidate division WWE3 bacterium | reverse complement strand
CCCCTCACCCTGCTGCTCCCGGCTCCCTGCTCCCTGCTCCCCCGCTCCCGGCTCCCGGCTCCTTCCTCCTTGCTCAACGGCCGGCTTCGCGCCGATACACCGGTTTCGGGCCGGGGCGGCAGCGGATTCACTTCGATTTCCACCAACAAAACCTCCACGGCTGGGTAGGTCTCTCTCGATTTTCGGGCGGAAAGTGTCCACGCATGCTCAAGTCGGCAGGATTCCTTCCTTAACCTTCAAACGAGGCACTCGGGAAAACTCGCGATGATTGGCCGTGACCAAGGTCAGACCGAGAGCGCGAGCGTGCGCGGCGATGAAGAGATCGTTGGCCCCTATAGGCTCGCCTTTTCTCTCCAAAAAGTCACGTATCTCCGCGTAGTGCTCTTCGACCGGCGCCTCAAGCGGAAGAATTTCGAACGCGTTCAGAATCTTGCTTACCTGCCTGGTTAGCTTGGTTGAGCGTTTCTTACGCGCCCCGAAACGAAGCTCAGCGGCAACAACAACACTAATACAAACCCTTTCCTCACCCACGTTTTCAATGTGTGAAGCCACGACTCCTTGAGGATCACGGATCAGTTGGGAAACGATGTTGGTATCGAGGAGGAATCGAAAGGATGGCTTCACAGTTTCACGGCATCCGGCGGAGGAAGATTCTCGTCTACATCGGGAAAGTCTTCATCAAGGGGTTCAAGTTTCTTCAAAACATCCAGTAGATTGCCCCTTTTCCGGACAGGCTCAATCGTCAGACGGCCATCCTCCCAGCTGACGATGACCTCTTCCCCGGGCAACTCGAATTCGCGGGGAATGCGGATCGCCTGATTCCGTCCGTTGCGGAAAAGGCGAGCCCGACGCTGGCGGAATGCTAGAGGTTCTCCGGTTTTTGGCATAGGCTAAAACCTATGCTGAAAAGAGGGCCCGTCAATACCGAAGAAAAAACAGCGGGGTGGAAAGGAGGGATCCTTGTTCGGAAACGCCCGGCGTTTCGGGGCGGCAGACCAAAGGTCTTGCCGCTACTGTTGGTAACGCAAGGTAGCTGCCAGACCTCGACTCGGACTTCGGTAAGCTCAGTCGAGCCGGCTCAACTCGTCGCAAGGTCAGAGCGGAGGGGGTCGTCAGAGCGGAGGGGGTCGGGAGCGGAGGGGGTCAGTCCAACGGGAGCGGAGGGGGTCAGTCCAATTTTTCATGTTTTTTGAGGGCCTCCCAGTGAATGCAGCCATTGCCGGATCGGTGACGACTGACCAGACTTTTCACGTGGGACGCGGAACCCGTGTGAAGGTTCGCGGCGATCCAGCGGGGCGGGGCAAGGTGGCGTTCGCGCAAGCAGCGGGCCAGGGCCACTTCGCAAGGGGGCAGTCCCGCCCGGACGCTGATGGTGATCAATCATCCAACAACGAGGCAAGGCGGATGAACTTTTTCACCGCACCGGTTACATCGATCCGAATCCGATAGAGCGGATCGCCGGTGATTGGATCCGTGCCCAGTTGTTCCACCAGATCGGGCTCCACAATGGGCCATGGCTGCTCCGCAAGGGTTTCGGAGACTTCGAAACGGATTTGCACGCCGGTGGACCGACGGTTCAACCGATAGGTGAGCGTGAGGTAATCCCGCCCATCCTCCGAAAGGAAGCCTCCCCGCGGCAGGGCATTCCGGTCTCCGCCCTGACGGCCTTCGGTTGGATGGATGTTGAAGAGGTAGGCGAAGGCGTTGTTCACCCCGTCGCCCGCGGCGTCATGGAGAGGCCCTCTCATATCGGTCGGCACGCCTTTGGATGCAAGCCAAGGCTGAAAGCCCAGCGTCTCATCCGGTGTTGTTCCGGTCTGGAGGATTGTGCCGCCACTGCCCACCGCCACAAAGCCGCCGTTGCCGTGGGCGA
Source organism: candidate division WWE3 bacterium (assembly GCA_003564915.1). Taxonomy (GTDB): domain Bacteria; phylum Patescibacteriota; class WWE3; order UBA101185; family UBA10185; genus T3SED10-354. Next base: position 837 of record PXDX01000090.1, on the reverse strand, counting down.
CGTCCGAAAGCCACCGACCGGTGCCGGAGTTTCGGTTGGTCCAGGTTTCCCCATCGGAGGAGGTTAGGATCACGGAATGGGTCCCTGGTATACTGGTCCCCACGGCCACAAAGCTGCCGTCCCCGTAGGTCACCCCGGAAAGGTCGCGGGATGTGCCGGAGGTGCGGCTGGTCCAGTTCTCTCCATCGGTGGAAGTCAGGATCGTGCCGTTGCCTCCCACCGCCACAAAGCTGCCATTTCCGTGGGTGACGTCACGAAGGGTGATGGTTGTGCCGGAGCTGACACTGGTCCAGCTCACGCCATCAAAGGAGGTCACGATCGTTCCACTGCTTCCCACGGCCACAAAACCGCCATCGCCGTAGGCGACATCGGAGAGGCTTTGGGTTGTGTGGGGGGTGAGGTTGATCCAGCTCACCCCATCGGTGGAAGTTAGCGTCACACCACTCTCTCCCACTGACAAAAAGCGGTCATTGCCGTAGGTGACGTCACGAAGCGTGATGGTTGTGCCGGAACTGACGCTGGTCCAGCTCACCCCATCGGTGGAGCTAAAAGTCACTCCACCCGATCCCACCACCACAAAGCTGCCATTGCCGTGGGCGACCCCAAAAAGCGGCCCAAATGTGCCGCTGCTCAGGCTGGTCCAGCTCGCCCCATCGGTGGAGGTCAGAATCGTGCCCCCGGATCCCGCCGCCACAAAGCGGCCGTTGCCGAAAGTGACTCCCCAAAGCTGATTGCTTGTGCCGGAGCTGACGCTGGTCCAGTTCACCCCATCTTGCGAGGTCCGGACCGTTCCCCCAGATCCCACCGCCACGAAGTGGCCGTTGCCGTGGGTGACGT
>PXDX01000045.1 GCA_003564915.1 candidate division WWE3 bacterium | reverse complement strand
CTAACAGAAATCGCTGATTTTGATTGGGATATGTATCAGGAAACCCCGTTTGATGAAGAGATTGGTTTTAAGACTTTTAGTGTTAAACTTCAAGAGCAACAATATGAGATAGTTATGGAAGCTATGAATAAGATTAAAAACACAGACGAAGGGCAGATGACTGATAGTAGGGCTTTAGAACTTATCTGTGCCGATTATTTAGGAGGTGTATAAAATGGCTAAGTTAGGTAGAAAAACAAAGTATAGCGAAGAGTTAATAGATAATATATGTCTAAGAATAAGGAACGGGGCAGATACTACTGACGCAATGGTTGATTCGGGCATAAGTAAGAGTACAGCTTATCGATGGCTTGACCCAAGCGACCCACAAAACCCCTTAACCCCAGAACAGATTCAGGAATTTCAGGACAAGATAGAGGGGGCTAAGGCTTCAAGAACGATAACCTTGTTAAATCGTTTGTTAATGGCTTCACAGCCTACTTATCTAAGAGGACCTGATAACGAACTAATTAAAGACAAAAGAGGAAGACCAATAATAGACAAGAGGGGGGATTGGCGTTCAATTGCTTGGTATTTTGAGGCAACCGAACCCGATAAGTATTCAAAGAAATCTAAGATAGAACATTCTGGTTCAGTAGGTTTGGAGGCTATAGCAGACACGCTTCAAAAAATATATGAACAAGAAGACCCAAGCGATTCAGAAACTAATAAGTAGCCTTTTTAAGACGGAGTCTGGTGAACCGTTTATACCCACTAAAGGACAATGTGATATGTTCGAGGCGGTTACCAATCCCAGATATACCTGGGTTTGGATGTCAGCTCCAACCAGATACGGCAAGAGTAATTTACTTGCTATGGCCATTTTATATATGGCGACTGCTCATAAATTAAAAATCCCTATTGTAGCGGGTACTACCGAAAAAGCTCAAAAGATTATGGAGTATATTTTATCCCACGTAGGAGACCACCCCTCTTTTTATAAGGGCTTAATAGATTTAGAAACCGTAGAACAGGTACAAAAATTAAAGGTTCAGGCTTCTAAACGCGCCCTAAGGTGGGCGAGCGGTGGGTGGATATATGTTACCTCCGTAGATTCGAGAAGTGTCAGTAGAGAGGGGGAGGGGGTCGTAGGGGAGGGAGGAGATATCGTTGTATTAGAGGAGGCGGGTCTTATAAAGCATAAAGAACAATTCTCGAAGGTTATCCGAATGGTGGAGGGAGATTGGGGTAAGTTGGTGATGAGCGGAAACTGTATCGAGGGAAGTGTATTCGAGGACGCTTATAACGACCCTTTATATTACAAAGTCAGGATAGAGTTAGATCAAGCTATAGCAGAGGGTAGGATAAACGAAGAACGCTTGGAGGCGCAAAAGAGTCAGACCACCAGCAAGGATTGGAAAAGATATTACTTAGTAGAGTTTCCTGAAGCGAATGAATTTACCTATTTCAAACCACAGAGATATGAAGTCTTACCGAGAGGATTAAAATATTATGCAGGAATTGACTTAGCTTTAGGAGAGAGTAAAAAAGGAAGCCGGGTAGGGATTGTAACATTAGCAAGAGATGAAAACGGTCAGGTTTATGAGGTTGAAAGTATAGTGGAGAACTTAACTCCAGAGGAAACAATCCGAGAGATTTTCAACCTTCAGCATCAGTACACGAGAATCGGTATTGAATCCGTTCAATTTCAAAGATATTTTATTAAAGTTGTAGAGCAGAAAAGTAAAAAAGAAGGTAGATATCTTCCTATTGAGGGTATACGGCAGACAAAAGACAAAATGGCAAGGATTGAGAGTTTAGAGCCTTTTATAAATACGGGGCAAATTCTGTTCAAGGGTGGAAATGTTTTATGGGAAGAAATGCAGGAGTTTCCGCAGGGGGATTTTATAGACGGTTTAGACGCCTTGGAGATGGCTTGGAGAATGATCACGAGGGATACAAATGTAGGAGTAATACAGACGGAGGGGCTTGAAATTGACATTTGATTTTACAATTAGAATATATTATTATATAATACAATTAGAAAAAGAGGAGGCTCGTTTTTTGAAACCTCTAACTCGGCTTTGGCGGGGTTACAGGTTTGAGGAAGGGAGGTAATATATTCATACCGCTTGGGGCTGGGCAGTACCAGGCTTTATCCCTTCCTCTTTTAGAAGGAGGCTAAAAATGATTAAAGATATGAAAAGTAAATCCGAAGTACCGCAACTAAGAGAAGTGGAAACTGACTCCGAAGTAAGACGTCTATTTTCTGTCCAAAGCTCCTCCGATCCCCATAAAAGATATATTGTAAAAAGAATTAAGACCATCGCCGACACCATTATTTATCGTTGTGAGTGTATTGGCTACGTAACTCGTGCAAAGGAAAGCCCGAATTTTGAATGCCGACATATTAAATTAGTAAAGGAGGAACTAAATGAAGATAGGGGGTAAAAGTATTAAATTATACGACCTCGTGAAAAGGCTCTTAGAGCAGGACGAGGAATGCAGGGATAATGATAAAAAATTGACGTGGCACATTTGGATGTTGCAGGGGCTTATCTGGAACGGAGTAATATCTAAAAATGATTATATGAAGGCGGCAAAGCTGGAAAGTATTGGCAGAGTAAGACGTAAGGTGCAAGAAAATCATCCACATCTTAGAGCTAGCGATGTTGTGGAAAAAGCAAGGAGAGGGAAGGAGCAGAGGTGGGGCGGTAATTTTGCGTATCACGAGAGGTTGGATATAAAAGG
>PXDX01000073.1 GCA_003564915.1 candidate division WWE3 bacterium | reverse complement strand
CTGGTGATTTGGGCGGGAGTATATAGTGTAATTTGGGTACCTGTTGTTGCGGGCGCAATCATTCTGAGGAAAAGAAAGAAAAAACACCAGGAGTAAATCAACAAAAAAGAAAGGGGCAGAGATTTACAACTAATTCTCTGCCCCCAAGGGCGATTACGACATGATCCTGAAAGGTATACGACCTTTCACTCGCCCCCTTACGATGTTATAGCCGTCTTCGAGTAGAATTTGCTCGAGTTCAAATTGTGAAACGGTATAACCTTTTTGGTGAAGGATCTTCACCAGTCGGGTAATCTTTACCCCTTCGGAGGGGATGTAGCGCGACAATAATAATACTTCCTCTCTCATGGGCTCTCCTCTCTTTTAATCATACTTCTTAGCCGTGTGCTGCACGTGGAGCCATTCACCGGGCTCCGCCACTCGGCGCCAGCGGACGGGTCGGGAGCCTTTAACCCGTTCATATTTTTCCTCTCTGTCGAGGTATGAACGAATGTTTCCGCTGGTTAGGTTACGTAAAATACCCCTCTTCAGGAGCATCCAATAGACCTGCCGAACGGAGTACTTCCTCCCGGTACCAAAAAGAGCCTCCACGGCTCTCTCTTGATCTTGTTTCCACTTTGTCCTTCCCACAATCCTCCTCCTTTAGGTAGGTTTCACTATATTTTCAATAGCTAAATGATACCATAAATCCTATAGTTTTAGAAGGGTCGGGTGGGTTTAGTTGTTTATGGTCAAAAAGTGTTCCAGATCAATTGCAGCCATGCAGCCGAATCCTGCGGCTGTAATAGCCTGACGGTACCTCAGATCTGCAACATCTCCGGATACAAAAACGCCTTTGGCAGACGAGTGAGTATCGTTTGTAACTTTAATGTATCCCTTTTCATCAAGATCTATAAAATCTTCCAAAAAAGCCGTATTCGGCCGATGTCCAATGGCCAGGAAAACACCTTCTACATCCTTAAAGATGGTTGTTTCATTGGTCTGGTTGTCTATTACTTTTATTCCGGAAACTTTATCTTCGCCCAAAACTTCCTCTAATTCGGTGTGAAAATGAAACATGATCTTTGGGTTCTTTAGAGCCCGTTCCTGCATGATCTTGCTTGCTTTAATTTCGCTCTTTGACCGGCGAACCAGCACATGAACTTTACTGGCAAAGCGCGTAAGGAAAATTGATTCTTCCATTGCGGCATCGCCGGCTCCAATTACCGCAACTTCCTTATCCCTAAAGAAAAAAGCGTCACAAGTTGCACATGCGGAAACTCCTTTCCCGCGGAGTCGTTGTTCGCTCTCAAGACCAAGCCATTTAGCGGAAGCTCCCGTAGCTATTATTATCGATCTGGATTTAAATTCCTTCCCCTTTTCTGTGGTCAAAACGAACCTTTCTTCGAAGCTGCCCTCTATTTCCTCTACGTGCTGCTCTACTATCTCCGAGCCAAACTTTACGGCCTGTTTACGAAATCTTTCTATTAACTCCGGTCCGTGGATTCCTTCAGGAAACCCCGGATAATTTTCAACCTCGGTTGTGGTCGCTAATTGGCCTGCCGCACAGCTGCCGGCTAAAACAAGGGTCTTTAATAAGGCACGTGAAGTATAAATGGCCGCAGTTAGGCCGGACGGACCTCCGCCCAAAATCACCACATCGTATTCGTCTTGTTTGTTTATTCTGCCGGTGGAATTTTCGTGAACCGTCACAAAAAAAGTATATCACGAAAAGCCGAGATCAGATTCCGCGAACCTGCTTAAAATTGTGTTAAAATAGCATGAGAAAGTTGTCAGAACACACGCGAGAGTAGCTCAGCTGGCTAGAGCATCTCCCTTCCAAGGAGAGGGTCGCGGGTTCGAATCCCGTCTCTCGCTCCAAAAACTATTCGCAAAGCGAATTTTTTGTTGATCAAAATGCGACGTAAAAATAAGCAAAGCGATTTTTTTATGGACCAACAATAATTTGAGTAAAGTACAGCTTTTGTCATACCCAAGGGAATTGCTGTGCAATTCCTGAGTACAGAAAACCTTGAGCAGTGTGCTTAGTATTTTGTTATTTCCAAAAAGTCCGCAAACACGGACTTAAAGGGTGTCAACCTCCTTACCTTTGGAAATTCCCCTCACTTACACTATAATATGAAATGCTTAGAAGTGCCCATGCCCCAGTAGCTCAGCGGATAGAGCAGTTCCCTTCTAAGGAAAAGGCCGGGGGTTCGATTCCCTCCTGGGGCGCCATAGCAGTAGCATCTAAAGATCCGATGATATAATACGCTTATGAACGATTGTATCTTTTGCCAAATAGCTAAAGGAGAGGCTCAAGCCGAAGTGATCTGGGAGAATGACGATTTCATGGCCTTTTTGGATATATTCCCTGTTGTTCCGGGTGCTGCGGTTGTCATTCCTAAAAAGCACTACGACAGTTATGTTAAAAAAGTAGATCTTGATGTTGTATGTGAGCTAATGGAAGTCTGTCAAGAAGTAATGGGTCTTCTAGATAAAAAATTGGAGGATAATATACAGACCAAACTGATATTTGAGGGCTTGGAAGTATCACACCTTCACGCTAAATTATGGCCCATGTACCCGGGAGTCGCTGAAAAAGCGCCTGAAAAACCTGTCCCACAGGATGAACTAGCGAAAATTGCTAAAAAGATTACTGAGTAAGGTATAATCCAAAAAGAAACTTGAAAATATCGTTAGAGAGATGAGTTTAAGAATCCAGCAAACTCTAAACGAGCTTGTTGTACAGCAGCAACG
>PXDX01000054.1 GCA_003564915.1 candidate division WWE3 bacterium | reverse complement strand
CTGTTCTACAATGGTGCACTCAGAAATACACTGGGATGTGCTCTTTTGCCTACGACCGCACAGCCATTTGCCATCGGAAGCAGTACTGATGCCGCCCCAGTAGCCCTCGAATCATCGCTGTTTGTTTACTCCCGCGCCCTCTCCCCCGCCGAAATCCGCCAATTCACCCATCCCTTGACAGCCTACGAAACACGCCAACGCAAATACTGGTTTTTCCCGACCGCAGTAGACCCGTTCCAAATCGACGCAGGCACGGGCGAAATCACGATCCGAGACGCCAGCCAGTTGACAGTGGGGGACGATTATGAAGTCGAGGTCAGAGTCACCGACAGCGCGATGGCGACGGCGACGGGGACGTTTACGATACAGTTACGATCATCAATCACAGCACGGCCTTGGCTTTACCGCGTGGCCCGCAGACGAGCAGGAGGTTGACACATGGCCGATATTCTCGCAATCGCACAAGGCGAAACGTGGCGAAAGGCTGGGATGGTAAAGCGGGCAGACGGCGACCCGATAACCACGGGAACCGTCAATTATTATTTGAAGTGCCTCACCGGGGGCAACGCAGGAAATTGGTGGCGAAACTCCGACCAGTCTTGGCAAGTGTCCGAGACGGCAAACGCCATGACGCATCAAGCCGATGGCATGTGGACGATAGAACTGGCAGCCTCTCCGTTCACTTTCGATAATGTGTACGTCGAGTACGCCAAAGAATCCGGCGACCTACACGTACCCGCTGAAGGCCGCATCATGCGGGCACGTTACGTACTGGAAAACAGCCGAGTGGAGAATCTCGATAACGCGATCACCGTCGATGGGCATGTACTCGCCGACATGCGGAAAGCCCAGTCGCGCACGGTGGCGGACGTAGGGGAAGGCAGCACGGCCCACCTACTGCAATCGCCGGACGAGGGCGTGACGACAGTATCACGATTCGACGCGGCGACCGACGAGGTAACAACCGACACGGCCAGTCGAGATGCGAGCAAGGCGACGGGATTCCTGACGACCCTCGGAGTCAATGCACCCGCAAACTGGATCAACGCGGCAGCGGTGGAAGCGGCAGCCCTGAACGGCAAGGGTGACTGGAACATCGGAAAGGACAACTACAGCCTGACGCAAGCCTTTCCGACGAATTTTGCCTCGTTGGGAATCAACGCCAGCGGCCACATCAGTCGCGTGGTGTTGTGCGATACCACCACGGCCAATACGGACATGCGAGGCACGAATGATGCCGCTCTGGCCACCACAGCACTGAGCAACGCCACGTGGACGGACGCCAAGGCTGGATTCATCGATGTGGCAATCAGCAGCCGACACGCGGCCGGCGCGGCGGTGGCAAGCGTCACCGGCGACGTGGGCGGCAAAGTGCTGGGCGGCGGTAGCGGGACGATAGTGGGAACTGGAGCGTCGGCAGACATGAGTGCGATTGCAGGCGGGAACCTGATCGGCACCGGCACGCAAATCGCCGAGGTGTTTTCGCGGTTCTTCAATGTAGACCCGAGCGGCTCTCCGACACTCCTGGAACTGAGTACCTACGACGGATCGGACACGCCGGGCACCACGACGTTGTTGACACGAATTGCCGGAACCCTGGCAGCAGGTACGCACGAACCGCAAAGCGGGGATTCCTACGCGATTGTCAACAGCGGCACGCACGGCAACGCGGCATTGAAGACGCTGATTGATACGGTGGATGGCGTGGTGGATGCGATCCTATTGGACACCGCCGCACTAGACGCCCGGTTGTCGGACGAGCTAATGGGCCGCATGGCCTGTATCCTGATCGGCAACGTGGCGGACGCCCGGACGGCAGCCGAAGTGTTCACCTATGGCGGCGTAACGGGTACCGTGACGGCCGACGCGGACGGGAATCGAACGATCATCTTCACGTAGGATTTCGCATGGCCGGGAAGTATACATTCCAAAGCTGGTCGCTTGCGAGCTGGACCTATGCTTCGGCCTGCTGGGCGGGGACGGGGATGGCGATCGTTATACCGCCTATCAGCCGGTTCTATACGCTGATCGGGCCGAGTACGACGCTGTACGTCCTGCCTGGGCCGAGTACGTTTTCTTACACACTGATCGCCTGACGGAGACCACGACGATGCCAGTACATTATGCGGGAAGCGGCGACAGCTTGACGCCGTTGGGCGCGACGCTGAAACGCCGCGACACCACGGGACGCCTGGTCGCGGTCAACCTGACCGGCCGAGTGGTGTCGGCTATCGTCCGAGCCGAGGACGAGACGGTGGTGATCGCCGAAACGGTTGTCGGCGTGGCGGTGACCAGCGCGGCAGACGGACAGGTGACCTACGATTTCCCGGAGCCGCCCAACCATCTGCCGGACGGCTGGTACTATGTCCAGTTCCGGGTGTACGGGACCGGCGGCACGGCGGGTGAGTACGACACTTATCCGGCTCCGGATCCGAAACAGCGGATGCGCGTCTTCATCGGCGCGGTCTAGGAGGGGGCATGAGCACGATCGTCTTTCCGCGTCCGATGCCGCCGCAACCCGTGGCTTCGCAGGCCGTGGCATATCGTCTGGCGTGGGGCTCGCCGTGGATCTCTGTGCCGCGATTGCATTGCACGCGGCTGGCGCTGGCCACGGGCGAGTCGCTGTCGGCGGCTTCGTTCCAGTGGGGCGTCGGGCCGTACCTGCCCCCGGATTCGCCGCTGTGGGAAATCCAAGGAATGCTGGCGGTCAACCCGCTGACGTATGTCCGAGTGGTAACGACGGGCTCGGCGGGG
>PXDX01000102.1 GCA_003564915.1 candidate division WWE3 bacterium | reverse complement strand
GGGTAAGGTTTTGTCTGCTGAGCTGAAAAACATCTGGATCGACCTAGGAAGCCTGTTTGCTGAAACTTTTGCCACTATTACCAGCATGGTTGCAACAGCCATGCGTTCCTTCTCTAATCTGCTAAGAGAAAACGAAAAGTTCCGGGAAGCTCTAGCCAGAACCATCCTAATAGGACTGGAATTTGGTGGGGTAACAGTAGCTATCGGGATGACGATGCTTGCTATAAAGATGTTGACCAGCGCCTTTATGATTGCGCTACTGGTCATGGTGACCCTTTATGGCATGTGGCGATGGAATATTCTAAACGTGCAAGAAGGTCTTAAGGGTCTGTGGGACACCTTCAAGAGTTTTTGGAAGTGGATGGATGAAACGTTTGGTACGGTGGGGGCAATTTTAGTCTTGGCCTTTGGGTGGACGCTAGCCAAGGGGATTTTTCTTGGTCTATCAGCTGCTCTCTTGGGAGCTATGGCCACAGCCTTGGGGGGGGTAGTAGCGGGTACAGCCGCCGCTGGGGCGGTGGGGACGGCTGCCGCCATAGGAGCAATCAAATTGGGTATTATTTTGCTATTAGCCATAACGTTCCACTTCAAAGATGACTTTCAGAGGATTGCTGAAAATGCTTTTGATGACTTTTTGCAATGGGCCGATGACTGGGCAGAAAAATCCAGTAAGTGGTGGAGCGATACCTGGCGAGGCTGGTTTAGACTATTGCCGGACGAGGCTGAACTGGCAAGCCAGGCATTGGAACAGGCTTTGAGTCAATGGGATCCGGTAGTGAAATCTGGTTTAGATAACATTACCAAGAACTGGGAACTATTTATCCGAGACTGGAAAGCCTTTGGTGATGAATGGTTAGAGTTGGGCTGGGGTAAATGGATTGGTGAAACACTACAAGATTGGGCACAAGCAATTAATCAGGCTGCAGAAGCTGGAGAAATACATAAAGCGCTTGATGCCTTAATGGATCAGCATGAAGTGGTTTTCCAGGGACTTGCCGAACTTGGACATGAAAAAGGCGACGAAATGGCCAGAGAATATATCGATGCCCTGGTATCGCTTATAGAAGATCCACAATGGCAAAACAAAACCCGGCAAGAATTATTGCGCATTTGGGAACAAGAACAAGAAAATGTTGAGGCAGCCAGAAAAGCGGCTGAGCTTCAGGCAGAAGCTTATGAACAAGCATTAAATGATGCTAGTCTAACATTAGATGGTCTGACTATTGATAATGAGACCTGGTTAGCAAGAACAGAAGCTACCTTCCAAAAGGGTATCGAGCAATTTAGGCTTGTTATCCCAGCATCTAATATTAGTATTGGTACCGGTTTGGCAGAATTGCTTCGGTCTCCTATTGATTCAGCCTTGAGCGGCATGACTTTTACTTTGGACATAATGCCCAACCTATTGGACTTTAATTTCAAGCAAGGTGGCGGATGGCTGACACGACAAGAAGGAGGTGCTGTACCAGGTACTGGCTCCGGCGACATTATCCCTGCCATGCTCGAACCTGGTGAGTTCGTGGTTCCGCGCTGGATGATGAGAATTGACTGGCTGCGAAAAACCATTGCAGGGATATGGCGTGGCGGCCAGAGAATGAAAGCGGGCGGCCCAGCGGTTCCCGGAAGAATGTATTATGGTCCAGGTCCAACAGAAGAAGGGGCAGATGTTCTCGGTATCATACGTGCTGCTGGCAGAGCTGTAAAAGACTTTATTGAACCACTGGTAACAGGAGCGCCTGCGCTAAAAAAATTCCATGAAGACATGGCTGCAGTAAATACGGTATTGCTGGGGTTTGAAGAAGTCTTTGGAGATGTTGAAGGAAGGTTAGCAGCAGGTGCAGCAATCCTTGGGGAGAGAGTTGATGAAATCTTTGCTCCCACAAGGACAAGTGTTGAGGCGCTAGCCGATCTGGATGATGCTACAAGAACCCTGGCTCGGCGCTTCCGCGATCTTCGCCTGGACCAAATTGATGACTTTATCCCTAAAGTAAATAGAACAATTGAAGACCTCGTTCTAGCTATGGCGGGGGATCCTGCTGCAGAACTTGCTAGAGCAAGAGAGCAGCAGGCAATGCAAGAAGAGGCATACGGATTTGAACTTATATCTGGCATGATGCCAGTTCTTGGAAACTCTCTGCAAGAAGCGAATGAACGTGTATCTCGCTTTTCTGGTGTTGTAAATCTTACAATCGGCGAAATGTTAGACATGTCTTCTGGGCTAGGTAGCCTTTATGGAGACATCAATGAAACAATCGCACTTTTTGTTCGCCTAAATGGCGCAACTGCTGAACTTCCTGCTGAGCTGGAAGAATTGCGCGATACCGTAGCTGCGGCTACAGGAGCAGAAAACGATCTTCGTGCAGAAACCATAACTAGATGGGAATTGCAGATAGCGCAACTGGATAAAGTGATAGCCCAAGAGGGGGACATAGAAGAAGCATTGGCTGATCTAGAAGGACATATTGCTGGTGTCATCAGCGAATACGAAGGCCAGATGCCAGCACTGATGGAATTCTTGGGACTGATCCAAGATGCCAGTGGTCGATTCACTAATCTGGAAAGAGCGCAATCAGCTTTTGATCTTGAAACAGTGCGCGCTGCCGCCATTGTGGAGTTCTTTGCAAGGATGGTTGATCAGGCTGCTGATTCAGTGCGCTCTCTTACCGATGCTTTCTTTGCATCATCCTTTGAACTAACTACAGAGTTCATACAAGAATTTGATAAGACGCTTGCTGACGCCTCTCGACCAATTCAGGAAAACATTG
>PXDX01000018.1 GCA_003564915.1 candidate division WWE3 bacterium | reverse complement strand
TAACACCTTTAAATCAGTGACAAAATCAGGAATAATCTTAGCAGAGAAAACAGAGAACCAAGTGGGCAAGGCTCGCTGGGGTAAAGTCCTCTTGGTAGGCCCTGACGCACAGGAGATAGAGGTCGGGGACTTTATATTAGTAGAACCGCTTCGATGGACTACCGCGTTAGACCTCGATAATTCCGGAGATGAATTTTGGATGACAGACGAAAAATCAGTTATGGCGATCTCTAAGGAATACCCCGAATAAATACTAAGTAATATTAGTATTTTTAATTATGTTATTTTTGCTCTTAATGATATTGGGCGTTTTAGCTCTTGCCGGTAATGTGATATTCTTTTCAGTCTGGGGATTGGCCCAGACTTTTACGTTTACCGCGTTTTTTTGGGGAGCCGCTATTGAAGGATCAAAACTTGTTATAGCGTCTTTCTTGTATCGAGCTAGACAACGACTGTCACGCATATCGAAAACGGTTGGATGGCTAATCGTTGTAGGAATGATGGTAATTACATCATTCGGCATTTATGGTCACATTCTTTCGGGTTACCAACAAAACGATGCGGAAATACGGGCACAAGAATTACGACTTAGGGATGCCCAGACCTCTCTAGATCGGTTTGATGAGAGGCTCTCTGATCTTAATATAGAAATAGAATCCGTTCGCGGGGAGATAAATGTTATGAACAGAAACATAACAGAGATATCCACTCGTGAGGACGGTTTTATTACTGCCAGAGCGAGGGCAGCAGATGAGATACGACAAGACCGAGTACAACTGCAAGAACGCTTAGACACCCTGCTTACCCAGCGTGAACAGATTTTCGAAGAGCGGGAACCCATACGAGAACGAGTGATTCAAACTGAGGCGGAAATGCTGGATGTTGAATTAAAAGTAGGCCCGATAGTTACAATAATTGAACTGTTGGGTGGAACAGGTGAAAGAGCTATTCTGTGGTTTATATTGTTAATTGTATTTGTATTCGACCCTGCCGCAGTGTATTTGACAATTCAAGCCAACAAATATGCTATATGGTTAAAACAAGAAAAAAAGGCCAAGAAAGAAGCAGAACGAAGAAAAGAGTTACTAGAAGAGTCTGCTAAAGAGATAGACGTACAAGAAGCAGAAGAGACCATCTTAGAAAAAATACGTCAAGAGTTCCCAAGCGTAGACAGTTCCAACGATGAAATTCTATCTATAGTAAAGAAACTATCTGAGGATAGCGAAAAGGCTACGGTAACTATGCGGGATATGAAAGATAAATTGGATCAGTCAGACAAGAGAAGCGAACTCAAAAAGAGCCTAATAAAAGATTGATTTTTTTGGGCATAGCTCGTATAATTGTCCTAATATTAGGAGAATTGTATGGCCTTGAAAGAACTTTGGTGGCAAAAGTATAGACCTAAAACACTTGACACTTATATATTCCAAAACGACGCGCAGGAAAAAGTTGTACGCAAATTCATAGAAGAAGGGTCCTTTCCGTCGTTGCTTTTTTGGGGGTTACGTGGGAGCGGCAAAACAACGTTAGCTAGAATTCTGATAAACTCCATAATTCCAAAGGAAGATCAGGGTCATGACGTTTTAGAAATAAATGGTTCTAGTAGCAGGGGCATTGATGTGATGCGTAATGAAGTTAAAGCGCATATATCCAGTCTCCCTATGGGAGATTTTAAAGTAGTTTTTGTAGATGAAGCAGACGGCCTCTCGTCTGACGCACAGGCCATGTTACGCGGGTTGATGGAAAAGTATGATCACAACGCAAGATTTATATTCACCTGCAATTATGTCAAAAAGCTATCCGACGAACTTCGTTCCAGATTTGACGAGTATAAATTTTCTAAACTATCTACTAAAGACTTCATCAAGTATGGTGCGGAAATTCTATTGAACGAGGGTGTTTCGTTAGATACGAAAGAAGAGCGAGAAACCCTGAAATCCTATGCGGATTTATTTAAAAACGATTTACGAAAGTTTGTTACCAGTCTGCAAACGAGTGCAATTGACGGGAAGTTAATACCCGGAAGAATCCATGATGACGTTATGGAATATGGTATTTCCCTGTTGGAACTGCTAAACAAAAACGATTGGATGGGAGCCAGAGAATTAGTTGCAGAAAACCTCCCAGAAGAAGACTTACCCGAGGTGTATCAATTTTTATACTCATATCTACATGAAATAGAAAAGTTCAAGGATGTCAATAAGTGGAATAAAGGAATTGTAATTATTTCTGACTATCTGTATCGACACTCCATGCACTTGGATGCTGAGATAAATTTTGCGGGATGTATGATAAAGCTATCAGAGGTATAACATGAGATTAACAGAAGATGACGTAGTAAAAGAACTAAGCTCAGTTGCCGGATTTGCGGAGAATGCGGAGAAGCTTGCTTGGAGAAGAAAGCTCAAGAAAATGGAAACCATTTTGGAACAAGAACTCCAACCAATTGAAGATGAAATATTAGGGCTTTACGCGAAGAAGCAACCGATAATGGATAAGATTGCAAAACTCAGGCAAGAAATGTCGGCAGAATGCATCCATCCTAGAGAGTACCTTGTACACCGGGGAACACACGTAGAGTGTAAATTCTGTAATAAAATAATTAGACCTGTCAAGAAAAAGTAATGTCTAAGAACGATAGTTTATTTGATATTCTGAAATCAATTGACAAGCGCGACATTACGGCGTTTGATAGCCATTCATCCGATTATAACCCATATATAACAATGAAATGGATGGCTTCATGTAAGGACCCTAAAAGGATTGACAG
>PXDX01000050.1 GCA_003564915.1 candidate division WWE3 bacterium | reverse complement strand
TTTCTTGAGTTTTTTTTGACGAGCCAATCCACTAACGAGTTCCGATATATCCGTTACGTTGTCTTTGTGAACAACCAAAATAACGTCTTCCGTATTCACGACGATCATATTTTTTAAACCCACGGTAGCTAAAAGTTTACGATCTTCCTCATTGATAACTACAGAATCAAACGTATTCATCTCATAGGTAAGTCCTTTTGAGAGATTCTTCCCGGTATTTCCTACGGTTGCCTCTTTCATGGCGTAGAGTGTTCCCGGATCAGACCACCCCATATTGGTCTTTAGAACCACCGCACGATCGGGCGGAACTTTCTCTACGATCGCACTGTCAAAGTGCATGGCTTCCAGCTGAGGATATAGTTTAGAAATGACTTCAACCTCCTCCAACGTCCCCAGTGATTCCTCAATTTTCAGCAACTGCCTATATAAAGATGGTTGATGTTCTTTATACAAAGAGAGGGTATAATCCAAATCGACAACAAAATATCCTGTATTCCAAACCCATTCCCCGGACGAGAACATTTCGTTGCATTTCTCAATTTCCGGTTTATAGACCCAGTTCCTGTACTCATAAGTACCGTCTTCCTCACGACTTCCCAGGTGTATCCAACCTACATTGTTTTCCGCATAGCGTGGCGTCTCTCCAATGAATATTAGCCTATTAGGTTCTTCTCTAACCAATGTCTCTCCTTTTCTCAAGACATCCAGGAAACCGGAAACATTGTCCATTAGCTGATCGGCCCACAAAATCGCAACGGGGCCTTTATACCCTCTTTTACGTAATCTTACAAAATTGTATCCTATTGCTGCAGCTAAATCCCTTTTTAAAGGTTCTCCAATTATATTAGAGGCCTGTATTTGGGGGACTTGTTCTTTAACAAGGGAAATATAACCTTCGTTGGTGCTGATATAAATATTGTTTGTACCAAATGTTTTTTCAACTCTTTCAACAGCAAGCTGTAAAGTGGATTTTCCATCAAACTCTTTTTTAAACTGCTTGGGGTGACTTTTTCGAGAAAGAGGCCAGAGACGTGTTCCCGACCCACCGGCAAAAATGAGTATTTTCATGTAAGTATTGTATCACTTATATGCTAAAATCCTTCTGTTAGCTGATCTATTACTTTTTGGAGGGATGCGAGAGCGGTCAAATCGGCTCGCCTGGAAAGCGACGCGCTGCGAAAGCGGCACGGGGGTTCGAATCCCCCTCCCTCCGCCAAAAATGCGATTTCACCATAACCATATGTAAACTATAGGGTTGAGATTTCAAATCACTACTTTCCGAACAGAAATTTTTGAACGTAGGCATGGATTTGAGTGTAAGTACCCGCTCTTGGTAACAGGACATAGGATCCTCTGTACAAAGAGGTGTCTACGGGAGCGTAAAGCAGCCCTCCTTCGTTTGCGGCGCTTCTGTCATCTAGAACTATTGTTCTAATCTCGCTGAAATCTACCTGCTGCGATAACAGATACATTTCCTGAAGTGTTCCGAAATCGATAGAGGTTATAACAGTGTCCTGATACAAATTATGAAGTTCCTGTACTTTCTTGAAATTCAATAAAGTACCCAAAGAAGTTGCTTTGTCCTTTACAGCCATAATAACTCTTTGCTGACGCGCTGCTCTTGCAAAATCGGATCCTTCATTGTTGTTGCCGTGGCGAGATCTAACAAATTTTAAAGCCGTAGCCCCATCCATCTCCTGCAACCCTGCCTCAAATCTTATGTGCTCATAACGGCAAGGTACAACTTCCAAGGGAGATGGGCGGCCTTCCTCCTCCAAGATCTCTTCCAAAACGGCCGGATCCTCGGGAATCTCCGAGACATCAAGGCTCTCGTCCTCGAACTCGGCTTCCGGATCGTCTACATCCGGTAACAAACCTAGCAACTCGTCAACTTCTTCTTGAGTAAGCCCACACAGATCGTCCTCTTTTCCTTCTATTGGATACATGTAATCATCGAAAGCGTTTTCAACATTTACCGTGACTCCTCCCAAAGTATCAATAATGTCTTCAAAAAGGTCAAAATTTATGACTGCGTAGTAATGTACGGGAATACCTAAGACTTCTTCTACTACATCGACCATAGCCTCTTCCGATGAATCTGCTCCTGATATTGTGGCGTAAGCGTAAACTTCTGTTATCTTGCAACGCCCACAAACCGGGGATTCAACCCAGAGATCGCGAGGAACAGATATTAGAACAATATTTTTATCCAATCTGCCTATAGAAGCTACAACAACGGTATCTGCTCTCTCAGGAAGACCTGCGGGATCATCCGCGCGTCTATCCGAACCCAACAGCAGTACATTCGTCCTCCCGTCAGTTTCTTCTAGCTCAGCGGTATTGAAAGAGGCAACAATGGATACCGGATCAAGTATGGATCGAGCCTTCTCACTAAGTAGAAGAGCAGTTACTGTTACTAAAATTAAAAGAACCGGGATCAAGGCTAAGTAGCGCAAAAACTTACCCTTACCGCTTGTCTTTTTCTTACTTTTTCCACGGGATTTCTTCTTGGCTTTCCGAATATTCTTTTTGTTCTTTAGATCAAGATACTTCATAGGCTTTCATCAATTCCAAAAACTGCTCTGCGTCCAAACTGGATTGTCCAACCAAAACGCCATCCAAGTCCTTTATAGAGGATAGTTTATCAATATTTTCCTTGTTGACCGAGCCTCCATACAACAGAACCGCCTCCTTCGATAAGAACGTTCTAATCTCGTTTAGCCCGTTAATTACATCCTGAATGGGTTTCTCATTATACACCTTTCCCTTGGAAATATTATCGGGATCTTCCCAAGCCATCACAACTCCTTCTTTATACAAACTCCTTCCGTCATCAAAGGAAACAAAACATATTATCGGAGTCAAGCCCGCCTTTAATAAAACGTCTCTTTTCTCCCCCACAACGGAAATATCCTCTCCCCTCTCACTGTGCCCTATAATGCAGTAATCACAAAACTCCTTTAATTGAAAGGCCCCTACATCTCCTGTGTGGGATCCGAAGCCCTCGGAAGACACATCCTGCGCTGCTAGGTAGAATCCCGAAATTTTTTCCTTTAGAAGAAAGGCATAAGGTATATGTACAAAAGATGGAGCTACTATAGGAGTTACTTGCCTTGGAAGATAATTCCTTTTTTCAAAATAATCAAACCATTTATCTACATTGGGCAAGTCCATTTTCATTTTCCAATTAGCAACCAAATATTTCATTATGTACTCTCTTTTCTACTTAAGTCTTCTAAAGAGCTCAGAAGATCCTCTACAACGCCGGGTATTCTTTCGATATCCTCGTGGCTATAATCATATCCTAAAGCATCCAGGCAGGAAAAGACAATACCTAAATCGGAATAGATCGCGGATGCGCTTTCGCAAGCAACTAAACACCTTAGAAGTATGTTTCCCCCCGTCTCTCCTGTAGCTGAAGATTCGCATCCAAGAGAGCACCCAATACAGGAGGGTTTGTTGGAGGGAAGAATATTTAACGTATCCTCCCTAGATAGTATGTCCCGATAAAGTTTCTCATAACGAGAAAAGCTCTCCAAAGGAACCGAAACTCCCGAGCTTACGGCCAAGCCGGCAAGTCCCCTACGAGTGAAAGCTTCTTCCAGAAAATTGTTAGGAACTGAAAAATGATCATCCAAAAGAAATACTCCATCTTGGAAGGATATCCTAGAACACTTACCTGGAAGACCGGCCCCTTTAAACTCCTCGGGATTGGATAAAAACCTGACTTCTTTTCCATTTATACTTATAAAACGAGGGGTTAAGCTCTTTCCATGTATAACTAAAGCATCAAACCCTGCAAATTTCAATCGATGGGATAAAGATCCTCCAATATAAACTATTTCAGGAGAGCCTTTGCAATCAATGATGCAAGTCTTTGTTACAAAAGGATAGAAGCCGTTCAAGGGTCCTATCGCAAATATGAGAGGGTGATAATCATAATGGATCTCGGCTAAACGCAACCCCAAAGCAACTCCTCCAATAAAAGGGTGCAATTCCTCGTATGATTTAATATCAAATTTCTCTTTCTCCAAATCTAGAAAGAGAATTCTTCTACTCGAGTAATTCATGCCTCTCTACATCCGAAACCTCATAAACGCCGGATGGGCAAATATCTTTTATTGCCCCCACATCAAGTTCATTTACTTGAGGATCTAAAACTATGGAAAAAGTACCGTATTCCCTAAATATTCGAATCAAAGAGCCTTCGGGACCAACACGCCCCAGCTGACGCTGCGCTTCAGCCACGCACAATTCACATCCTATGCATTTTTTAGGATACTTAGCCTTTAAAATTTTACTCATAATATCCGAGGGATTCCAAAGCGGGAAGATTTTTTCCAGAAAGAAAATCTAACATTGCCCCTCCTCCGGTCGAAACAAAATCAAAATCATCAAGAAGATTGAGTTGATTTAAGCAGGCTATAGTATCGCCTCCGCCAACAACCGAAAAAGCCTGTGAGGACAGTACGGCTTTTGCAATTTTCCGGCTTCCCTCAAAAAATCCCTTATCATAAGCTCCGGCAGGCCCTGCCCAAATCACAATTTTTGCATCAAATATCTCTTTGGAGTATTTTTCCGAGGTTTTTGGTCCAATATCAAACCCATCCCCGGAATAATCCAAGGGGTATACCACATTATCTTTTTCCGGATCTTCCTCCTCTTTCTGTAGTTTACCCACAACCAATACCCGATCGAACTTCTCAGCCAGAAGATAGATCGCCTCCTTCTTTGACTCCTTCACACCCCCTACTACAGCTATCTTTGGAGACTCTTTGGAATCAGAAACTTTTGATAAATTCTTCAACTCCTTCTCAAGCTGCAAACCTGCATATGCAGGTAGTAAGGAAGGTACTAAGGTCATAGAGGTAGAATCTCTGTGAGAAGTAGCAAAACTTTCATTTATGTATATATCGGCTTGGGAGGCCAGCTCTTCAGCAAAATCCTCACTGCGTTCCTTTTCTTTACTATTAAAACGGAGATTTTCCAACAGCGAGTAATGTTCAGCCCCAAACCATTCATCAAAAAGTGGCTTTAGATTAGAAGTACTCAATTCCGAGGATTGTTCTCCGTTCTTTGGGCGGCCTATATGGCCGGCTAAAACAGGATGAACGTTGTTTTCTTGCAGAAGTTCAACCGTCGGTTTCAATTTATCTAGACGAAAGGTTTCGAGAACTTCTCCTTCCGGGGAAATTGGAACATCAAGATCTGCTCTGACAAAGGCCCGTTTGAAATTCGATAGTTTTGCCTTGCTAATAAACTGCACTGTAAGATTTTACCACAGGAAGCACAGTTCTTTTATTTTTTGAAGTTGTATGGTTCTCGAAATAAATCGAGCTTAGCGTTTCTTATCTCCCCAAACCGCGCCCTTCACTTTTCCGGGCATTTTCAGAGCGGTCATAAAGCAGAATAGCATTACAACCGGAGACATATATACAAAGAAGGGACGATATATTACATCTAAAGTGGGGGCATCTGTGAACGGAGCGGTCATGGCAGAGATTGTAACTATAGCCAGAAACACAAATCCAAGTGTAAGCATAAAAAACATAGCCGGTACCGAAATTACATCCACTGCCATATTCTTAAACCAATCCAATGTAGCGCTTTCCTTGCCCGGAAGTGCTCCTAATGCAAACTGCAGAGGAGAAAAGATTATATTGAAAAGAACACGAACATATATAAAAACGGCTTTTACATAAATAATCAACAGGAAAACAAGATACGCAAACAAAGAGAGTATGCCTACTATGGCGGCAAAGAAGCCGACTCCCAGAGAGTAAACAATGGACATACCCATAATCATTAATAG
Source organism: candidate division WWE3 bacterium (assembly GCA_003564915.1). Classification (GTDB taxonomy): domain Bacteria; phylum Patescibacteriota; class WWE3; order UBA101185; family UBA10185; genus T3SED10-354. The sequence goes on along the minus strand of PXDX01000050.1, from coordinate 6,538 downwards.
GTTATTGTTGCCTGTCAGAAAAACCTCCGATAGATCCCCTATTATACTCTCAAACATCATGGCCTCTAACAGTTGCGCGCCGGCTAAAGTTAAAGGAAGAATTAGAGATGCTAAAAACGCCCCGATAGGAAAACTAAAAAATATCAACACTATGGCAAGGGCGACTCTGGGCAGTGCGTTTTGAACTGTAACTACAGCTTGAGGGCTAATCTTCTTTCTGGTCATAATCATCATTCCTATAACAAGAAGCAGCACGGACATTAGGCCTAGAGCAATATTCCTGGTAATTCGCCATAAAGCAAACACCGTCCCTGAGCCGATCAGAGTTACATAACGCACGCCGTCTTGTGCAAAAGCAGTATTTCGAACACCGGGAATAACGTTGGCGTAATGATAGAAAAATGAGGCCATGTTTACGGGAAGTGGCTCGTTTATGGTCACCTCACGCATCGATGCAGTAACACTCGCGAGTGACCCCGCTCCAAGACTAACGCCTCCGCCCTCTCCCACCGTCTGGTTAAAATTACAGGATCCCCCATCGTTGATGTAAGCGTTAATGGTATCTAAAGCATCCTCCACAACCTCGCCATCCAAAGACCCTTCGGCTACTCTTGCTTGGGTGACGGGCAGGTCTCCAAGATTATATGGGCCTTCAACAAATCCCCCACCTTCCCTAAGAAATCCGTATATATCCGGAGCGATCATATAACAAGCACTGAGTTGATCGGGGGTGGCTTGAAAAGCTATATAGGCGGGCACATCCATGCCTATAGCTATAGACATGTTTATAACCGTCCTTACAAGATCCAAGGCTTTATTCACAGCGCCTTCAATCTTATATGCTATCTGCCTCGTTCCCCACATCCCTATCCGCTGACCAATCGTCCATGGAAAAGGAAAAGATGCTTCCGCTTTGGGAGTAAAAGCATAAGTACCGGCACTGCAAATTAAAATAAAAGAAAAAATTAAAACTCTCAAAGCATTGGATTTCGATTTCATAGACAAATTCTATCCGTAAAAAGAGACTATTGTCAAGGAAATAAAAATAATAATCAAGTCCTTGTTAAAACACCTATACTAAGGTTAAAATAATTATGTATGGCAAGACCGGCAGGATACACGGGATACTACCCCGGGGAAAAGATACCTAGAAGACCTGGCGGGGGACGTTCCCCTTACAATCCAAAAGAGTATGATCTAAACATCTTCTCTGATGCCGTCGACGATATGGTTCTAAACTTCGGGGATATTCCCCAATACGTGAGGGACAGGTTTGACGAGGGATTAAAAAGATCTTTCAAAGCCAATATTTTTTCCCAACATCTATCGGCCGAGGAGTTGCAAGGTTATACGGAATCCGAGCTTAAAGAGGAGAGGGGAGAGCTTGCCGGAGTTGCCGGTTTTTCAATCAATCTAGATCCAAGAGAAATCGCAAAAGATCCCGGTAAGTGGTTAAGGAGAATACCGAGAGAAGCCTGGAGAGAGCTTACGGATTGGGAAGACATACAGCTAAAGAAAAGGGAGATCCTTTGGATGGGTATAACCGGTATTCCCAGAGGTGAGGAAGATACCGGCCTAAGAAGATTCCGTGAAAAACAAGCCCTCCTTACTGTAGGGGAAAGAGGTGTTGGTCCGGGTTTGGATGATCAAGGTAGAGGGCCTTTGGAGATAGCCCACATCTCCGTTAAACATAATGAAAAAGACATCGACATCGGGTTAGACACTGCCCGTCAGATTGCGGATTTTCAGGGAGATATTAAAAGCGTCTTTTTCAGAGATGGAAACTTTGACAAAATATTAAGATCTACTTCGAAGGGAACCGACATCGCTCTAAAGGCAGGAGTCGAAGCCGGGGAAATATCCTTTAACCGCAACGACGCTAATGCTCGAAAAATCACTACCTTTTCCGCAATCCAAGATTTAGCAAGAGACACAGATAGTGTAAACAAAAGTCTGGGGGCATGGAGTCCTTACACGGGCGGAAGAGGTCTGGAGGGAGTTTTGTCAGCAATCAATACCAATGTAATGGATGATGCGGTCGCACAAGATTTACTGAAAAACTCAATAGAAAATGCAAGAGATAGCGTTAATAAATCAAAAGCTCAAATAGAATTAATTCGCACCGGCCTGGATCCATCTGTATTGAGTGCCAGCAGAAGAAGCGCGATCGAAGGGAAGATAGGAAAGAGGCTTGAATTTTATGAAAAACTAACGGACGGTGAGCTTATAGATCTTCCAATGGCAGAAATGGGAAGACTGGAAAGGAATTTGCAAAGATTCGATGCAACATTAGGAAAGATCGAAAAGGTTCTTGATAGACCTCTACCTACGGACACGCTTCAAAGGATGAAAATGATCAACGATATAGCCGCTCTTAAAAAAGACCTTACCGGGGGAAACTTTATCGAAGACAGTATTGAACGGTCTTTACTAAAAACACTTGCCGAAAGATTATCCACTGACCAGCTTGAAGAAGTCTTTAACAGTAAGACTCCCGGAAGAGAGTACGTTAGAAAAATGAGAACCATGCTCCCGACTCTGGAGAGGGACAGGGCTTACTTCTCAAACGATGACTTCCTCGAAGTTTTCTACAGCGGTAAGGCTGTAGATCAGTTCCTCTGGCTGGCAAAGATATCCCCCCGCCTGAGAGTTTTCACTCCTGAGTACTACACCACCCTTTTCATGGAGAAGATGCATTACTTTGGGTTGACCATAAATGAAACAGACACTCTTCTGGATGCAGCAGGAAATGAAATTGTTCCTAAATTCTTCTTATTCAAATGGTTTAACAACGTAATTAAAAACAACAAAGCTTTTCATAATATTTTTGAGGTTAATGTAGGCGGCGAGGCTTTCAAAATAAGAGGAAGCAGATCCTTTGACATTATTAAAAACAATAAACTTTACGAAAACTTCATTAAGGATGGAAAAGAAAAAGATCTCCTAAAAGGCATGCTGACAAAGGCTTCATCAAATGATGGTAAGTCTATTTTTGCAGAGCTCGCTCAAGGGAAGGATTTAAAAGGTAACTTAAAGAAATTCTTTGACGGTGATAAGAATAAATTTGACAGATTCATGAAAATGTTCGATAACAATGATGAAAAAGCCAGGTCTTTTATGCTGAAATTCGACAAGTTCACTAGCTGGCTGCAGAAAGACGGCCATAAGGTTGGAATAGAGTCGCTTCAAGACCATGAAAGAATATTTGATCTGATTGCTTCACTACATCTTTATGATATTGATAAAGTAAAAAACCTCGGTATAGGTATAACCCAAGAATTCAGAGGCCTGATGCAGCACTTTACTCAAAAATTAAGCGTTCTTCAAAATAAAATTTTTAGTGGTGCCTTGGGTAAAGTTGCCGGCAAACTAATAGGATGGAAAATGACCGTTTCCCATGCTTTGGCAGCCTCGATAACGGGAGCTATCACGGCAATAACCGGTGGAGTGGGGGGCGTCTTCGCTGCACCTCTGGAAAAAGCCGTACAAATCTTGAGTAGGATTGCCATAGACATGGCGGAAAAACTAGGCAAAAGTATCCTTAAAGCAGATATGAGTGAGTTCTTTGAATTTACGGAAAAATCCTTTTATAATGCAGTTAAATTCTTTGCTTATCTAATAGCGATTTTTCTAATATTTATGGCTCCGGTTGTTTTCTCCTTTTTGACAATCGTAGGTACATTTACATCTGTAGATATATCAAAAATTGGAAGTATAGACGGGCAGCAGGCGCGCGCCAGTCCTCCTGGACAACCTTTACCTGATATAGATCCCGGCGGATGTTTTTTCTCTAGTGGAGGGTATCTAAGTTATCCTTCTTTTGGGAGAAGAGCTCCTCCTAATACCGACTTTGAACCGGGGTGTTTGGGGTATGATCATCACGGACACGGAACACGGGTGTACAGATGGTGCTTCAATGTGCCTTGGCAATTCGACCGGTCAGGAGGATATCCAAACTGCCAGGTATGTGGTTCAGTAATAACTCCGGGATGCTCCCATTGCCCTATTAATGATCCTAAATGGCACTTTGGTTTTGCCGCTGATTTCGCTTCCTGGAATTCCTCTGAGGTCTATTTACCGGAGTGGCCAGTAGGAGACCTAGACTACGACGCCCCAGAAGGCAGCCCCCAAACGTGGCGTGTCATCGCCATAGGAACAATAAGTTCGGGGGATTGGGTAAACGTTTACAGAAGAGGCGGCGATGGAACCGATTATCACATGCACATACTTCATATTACCAGGAACACTACGGTTACAAGAGCCTTTCATGAGGGAACTCCTTTACCTGCGGGAACTCATATCGGAAGACTGTACCCTATATCAGGTCCGCATGTGCATATAGAGGCCATGATAAATAACAATATTATAAGGCCCGACAATGTATTCTGTACCGAAAACCGAAACTATTGGTAAAATAAGTTTAAGATATTACATGAAAGAATTGATAAAACGGATAAAAAAATACAAAATAGCTCTTTTTATCCTGCTGATAATAATATTGGGAATCATTTCCATGATCTTAACGCGGTTTGTGTACGAATATGGTGCTCCCCAGGACGTGATAATCAGGCCGCCTGAGATTACCGAGCCCGTTTCTCCCGAAGAGGAAGAAAATATAATAAGCGTTATCAAAGAGAGCCCAGTGTCCGGAAGTACCGAAAAGAAATTCAACGATAGAATCAACATTCATTTTAATAAACCAATAGATCTAGAGTCTCTTGAGTACAGCGTAAGTCCTGAAATATCACTTGCCTTCAGAACCTATGACGAAGAAAACAAGATCCTAACAATATTTCCTAATGTCAGAATCTGGAATGAAGCCCTTACGTACAGAATAACGATTCTTAACTTGGAGGGGCCGGAGGAAACCTCAATAAAAAGCTCTTTTAACTACACATACCGCTATGATCCTGTACCCGTTGATGATGCCGGCGAGTCTTGGTTACTGGATGATGATATTGATCCGGAAATACTAGAGGAATATATGAGAGGGCATCACGAGTGGGAAGGGGCTTTTGATTAAAAGAAAGTGATATTACATAGTGATATTACATATTATATTATACCTATCCCCAGCGCCTCCTGACACAAATTCTGCACATCCTGGGTCGCAAATTGCAGCAAAAGTCAAAATATCACAGACCCCCTCTCTTATAAGGCGAAAGATTCCGCCTCCTTCAGAGGCCATGACACCTAAATCGGAATCAAATCCTAAAACGAGCACGACGGCCATCTGTATAAAAAAGATCCCGATAACCACCGCCAAACCAATCACAGCGTAGGTGATACTTTGTTTGGCCCCTGCAATAGCTTTTGGATCTCCTTGAGAAGTAGCAAATTTATAACCTGCCACTAAAACGAGAATAGTAAAAACTGCTCCAGCTGCAAGAGTGATGATGTTAAAAATACGACCAATTATGTCGACAAGTCCTAGAAGAGACATATTTATAAATGTATATACCTAAATAAAGTATCCTTTGTTAAACTAAATAAATTACATCAAAAGCTGGGTACCGGGTCAATAAGATCCTGGCCCTCCACTCCAATTACTTGTAACAATATGATTCTGAAAGCTAAGGCTCCCACACTTATAATCGCAGCCACTATTGCATAGGTTAGAGCTCTTTTTGACTGATCAACGGCTTTAGGATCTCCTCCGCTGGTAATAAATTTTATCCCAGCTAACCCTATAAATATGGCGGAAATGCCTATTCCTAACCCCATCAACAAATTCATTACCAAGCCTAAGATATCTCCGATACCTTCAATTTCGGGTCTATCCGGAGCTACATCTAGAACAAATTGTAGTTCGCTGAAAATATCCATGTTAATAACTTCGCGAAGCAATTGTGTTCATACAACGCTCGCTTATTCTCTTATCCTTTTCTTTCTCAATCCTAATCTAACTAACCTCCCAAATTAATCGGGGGCATGATTGGCACATCCCCTAAATCAAATTCCTGAACCCCCAATATATTGAATAGAATAGACATTATCGCAACTGCTCCTAAAGCAATGACCATTCCAATAATAGCATTAGCTATCAGGGCCCTGGCCTCTTGGGCCGCTTTAGCGTCTCCTGCGGAGGTGATATATTTTATACCGCCCAGCCCCAAAAAGACAAGCGCCAAACCTACAGATAAACCTATAATAACGTTGATTGCGAAACCGAATATATCCGCCAGAGTACCAAAACGATCTCCAAGAGGATCAACCGGATCCGTTATAACCTGAGCCTGTACTATTTGTAAGCCTAGTTCCTTAAACAACATACCTACACACCTCCCGTTAAATCTCTACAACAAACCAAGAGAGCTCGCCTTTCACTACATTTCTAAAAGCGGATCGAAAGGTTCTCCAATGTTTATATCTCCCACTCCTATAACGTTAAATAGAATTATTCTCAAGGCTACGGCACCTAAAGCTATTACCAATCCTATGATAGCGTTCGTTAACATTCCCCTGGCCTCTTCTGCAGCCTTAGCATCTCCTGCGGAGGTGATATATTTTATACCGCCCAGCCCCAAAAAGACAAGCG
>PXDX01000020.1 GCA_003564915.1 candidate division WWE3 bacterium | reverse complement strand
TGCCCATATCTTCAAGCAGCCTGGTTGAAAACGCAGGAAGAGATTTTCCGAATCGAAGTATTGTGTCTTCAAGCTCTTCTCCCTTTTTACGCGCAATCTGGTTCAACTTCATAATAACAACCTGAGGATTCATTGAATATAATGTGAGAAGGTAATCTTGGGGATGTAAAGCCCTGACGCCCCACTTCTCCAGATCTTCAGGTTTAAAATCTTTGAGATTGAATGTGATGATAATATCAAGTTTATCCCGAACAGCAGCAGCCAGAACATGTCTGTCTTTTTCATCATTTGTCATGAGCGGAATGAGGTCTTTATAACCGCTGATGAACGCTTCGGGGAATGACTCAGTAACTGCCTTCCTGAATGTATCAGCCAGTGATTTGTCCCATCTCAATTGCTGAACATGCGTTTTGTGGACCTCGTCTAAAATTTGAGCCGTCCATTTGGGGAGGACTAAGCGAGGCTTTTCTGCTAATCTCAAGTAGAGATCACAAACTGCATAATTTGCCAGTACATTAGCATCTAAAAGAATCTTGTAATCAGCGTTCATCCCCAGTGTAATCACTTTCGTATTTACCGGCTTTTGTTACTTCATCAAACAACTCATCCATAGTTTTTCTGCGGGCGGTATCTCTCTTGTCTGCATATTCTTTAAGATCCCTGAAATAGACCCGGCGATGGCTTCCTACTTTGTGATAGGGTATTTCTCCATCTTCCAGTAGATCGACGAGGTGCTGACGTGATACACCCAGGAAATTGGCAGCTGCCTGGGTTGTAAACGTTTCGTCCTCCGGCATCATAATGATGGCTCGTCCCTGCTTCATCTGCTCAACAATATGAATTAACATCTTATAGAGAGGCTCAGGAAGTTCTGTGCGATGACCCTCCGGATCAATTAGTACAGGTTTTTTTCTTCGAACAAGATCCAATATGGCTTCTATTTCAGAAGCTTCAAATTGTGATGAGTCTATTCGGTGTTCCATATTTAGAGGTTAGGTTAATGGCTAAGGATATTATAATAAATAAACGCTATAAGCGCTAAAATAGTTTATTGATGACAATTTACAAGTCTGTTCTACATGTAAAGCACGATTTAGAAACCCCCATACCAAATATGTTCAAAGAGTTTAACAGTTTGACTACGAACTAAATCCGTAGCATATTCCAATAAACTATCACGGATAAGTCAAATATGTCATCGGGTTACACAGAAGACGAACTTGTAGAGCAGCCAGCCATAGAGGAGTTTCAAAAATTAGGTTGGGACTTTATAAATGCTTACCACGAAGAGCTGGCTACACCACATAGCCCCGGAACCCTAGGCCGACAGACCCGTGATGAGGTTGTTCTCTCCTCTATTCTAAGAGATAAACTATCCACATTTAACCCGGATGTTCCCCACGAACAGATTGAAGTTGCCGTCAAAGAACTTTCCCGTGACCGCTCCTCAATGCAACCCATTCGTGCAAACAAAGAGATCTACCAACTGATGCGTGATGGCGTGGATGTTGAATTCCGGGACAAAAACGGAGCAATGCGCCAAGAAACTCTCCGTGTGATCGACTGGAAGAATCCGGAAAACAACAGCTACCTTCTGGTTTCACAGTTGTGGGTTAGCGGAGACTATGGAAACAAACGGCCCGACCTGGTTGCATTTGTCAATGGGTTGCCGGTAATCCTGTTTGAGCTGAAGAAACCGGCGCGTCCGGTACGTGAGGCTTTCAGCAGCAACATCAGTGACTATAAAGATACCATTCCGCAGCTCTTCTGGTACAACCAATATATATTTCTGTCTAATGGTGTTGATACTAAAATCGGGACGATCTCATCACCCTGGGAGTTTTATACCGAGTGGAAAAAGATCAGTGATGAAGAGGAGCCCGGTATTGTCTCGATCGAGACAGCCATCCGGGGTATCTGCGAAAAGAACCGTCTGCTTGACCTGCTTGAGCACTTTCTTTTGTTTGAGGATGGAGCCTCCAAACCAAAGAAATTGATGGCCCGGAATCACCAATTTCTGGGTGTAAATAACGCCATAGAAGCTGCAAAACGAATTAAAGAGAACAAAGGTAAGCTTGGTGTGTTTTGGCACACTCAGGGCAGCGGGAAGGTTTCATAGGCGTACCTGGGCCGGTTAAGAAATTCATTGACAGCCATTGGGGTCACCGCTGCAATAGGATGCTGTAGTCCCACGAACCGGCTAAAATCCCAAACACATAGCCTGTGTTCTTTGCCGTATCTTTCCGCTAATCCTCTCTGCTCTTAACACGGATGTAAAGGCTTAGGGCTTCTTGCAAGGTTGAGTCCTTAGTGATGCCTTCTGGATTCGGTGAAGCGTCAAACCCGCTCCAGGGGTCATAAATACCTGATGCGTACTTATCCTCTAACTCACGGTGAAGCTTTTCTGCGGTCTTCTGGGTCTTGGTTTTGAGGGGTATTCGTTTTCTCTTCGGGGTTCTTTTACTGCTATAGAATTGTGAGTAATACCACTTTTCCTGTCTTAAAAGTGAGGCCATCTAATTGCCCTCCAATGGGTTTACTCAGAAAAGGTTGCGTAGCAATGGCGTAGCAGTCAGTGATTTTTCGGGCTATTTTACGCCAAAATGACAGAAGGCCAAAAAACAAAAAGCCCAAATACACGCTTTAAACGCATATTTGGGCTTCGTTTTTGTCGGGGCGACAGGATTTGAACCTGCGACCCTCCCGACAAGCCTGTCGGGATGTACTACCGGACTACACCACCATTTTCCTGAATCCAGTTCAATACTCTTGAGGGGCTTTTCATGCGTTT
>PXDX01000122.1 GCA_003564915.1 candidate division WWE3 bacterium | reverse complement strand
GAGGCAAGCTTGTCTTTTGTGTGACCGTTCCCTTTTAGAGGTACGTACAGGCTGTGTATTGGTAAAGAACGGTGAGATCATAGGTGAGGGTTGGAATAGTAAACCAAACAACAGAGACGATCAGGAACACGCGGAGATCATGGCTGTCAGGAGAGCAAAAGAAAAAGGAAAAAGTCTGATGAAAGCAGTTATATATGTAAGCCGCTTCCCGTGTTCAGAATGCTCACAGATATTAATCGATGAAGGAATAAGTCAAGTTTTTTATATGTCCGATCACTTTACTAGCGGCAATGCCGCTTTTCCGTTATTTGAATCGTCAGGAGTTGTGGTTCATCAAATATCTGAGGAACTTGTTTGGGAAAAGAAAAAATGATAGCATTTCGGCAAGTTGAGTTCCTATCTGATATGGATTAAGTCCAATTTAGATCGAGGAGGTTCAAGTTGACAAATCAAGCGGAGATCAAGGATCCGGCGGAAACCGTGCGTGAGGGGAAGTGCCCCACTTGTGCTTTGAAAGTGACCTATTCCGGTGTACAACCACCGCTAGTATGTCCACATTGCAAAGTGAGGCTTGTGCGCACTGTCAAAGTTCCCACTTCCAGAGGGAGGCGTAAGACCCGAATCAATGTACATGCTTTTTTCTTGACGTGACGTAGTTTAAGCGAAGCTTGAATAATCTCGAGGAGGGAAAAATGAAAAGAGTGAGGTTTCGCACTAAGAAGTGCCCGTTCTGCAAGAAGGGCGTGAGGTATATATTGTCCGCTCTTCCCAAGGAATGTCCGTACTGCAAACGAACTTTGTTAGTTCGTTATAAGGCGAAGCTTGGTAATCAGTTGGTGGAGGGTTATCGAAATGTTTTTGAGCCGGGAGGAACTCCGGGATAAGAGCAGTTTTTATCGGGTTGGCAACTTACCCGCATTACACATTAGGATGTTTGATGTGTAAAAAAGTTGCATTTTTCTTTCTCTCTATCCAAGTAAATTTCCTATTGTAAAAGCGTATTCCGTTATAATTGATCCGGTCGGTGCATGTTATACTACGAACATATCTATGCCCAAAAAAAGTTTTGGTAACTGGCCAGTATATTTTAAGGAACGATTAATTTTAAGAAACCCTAACTCACCTGTAGGAGTGGTGACTCTCTGGCTTCCCAAGGAAAATGTTATTGATCATTTAAGCGGTGACAGTTTTTCGGTCTGTGGGCAGTTGTATACAAAGGGAGGCATTAACTATATTGTAAGGAATATATTGGCCAATCCCAAGATTTGCCGATTGATCATGTGTGGAGTCGATCGCCAAGGTAGCGGAGAGGCTCTTAAATTGTTTTTTGAGAATGGAGTTGAACCCGAGAAAGATACTTCCGGAAAATTAATATCTTGGAAAGTCATTGGAGATACTAAGGTCTTTTTGGATCCCCAAATACCAATGGAGCTAATTAATAAAGTCAGAGAGGCAGTAAAACTTTATGACTATCGAACCTTTCCTTTGGAAGAAATGGGATCAAAAGTGAAAAAAACCCATGAAAAAAGCATGGATTCCAAACCCTTTTGCGATCCGGTGATCCTCCCTGAGGCGGAAAAAACTACTGCAAATGTATTTCCTTCCGATCGGTCAGTCTATAAGATTCGCAGGGATTATATTGGCGAAGCCTGGATAGATATTTTAAAAACGGTAACCAGATTTGGGCAGAAGATTCCCGGAATGTACGGGGAAGTTAGTCAGGTGCAGAATCTTTCCGTCGTCATAGAGAAGGAGGACCCCGACGATCCCCAGATGGAGTCATATTTCAATTTTGATGGAGAACAGTTGAAGCTTTATTACAAAGGATTTTTCAGTAGAAATGAGAATCAATCGGAGGTATACACTTATGGGGAGCGTATTTTCGACTGGAACGGTATAGATCAGGAAAAGATAATGGTTGAAAAACTTAAACGTTATGAACACGATAGGGGAGTCATGGCGGTGTTATGGAAACCTGAAGCCGATAATTTTCCTCTTGAAGGCATTAAAATAAGTAAGATGAAGCAAACCGAAAAATGGAGGGTTCCATGTTTGGTAATGATCTTAGGTCAAGTGAGCAACGGGAAGTTTGATATGACCGCAGTATTTAGAAATAACGACGTATATGGAGCCTGGCCATTGAACTCTTTTGCGCTCAGAAAATTCCAGAAGAACATAGCTCAGAAAGCAGGACTTGGGTTGGGAATCCTAACTACCATTTCCCATATAGCTGAAATTTACAACATGAATTTTGATGATGCATTAAAGATTGTCCATAAGGAAGACACCTTAAGCAGAAATTGCCAGAACGATCCGCGGGGCTATTATATTGTGAACAGGGAAGGGGATGAAATTGTTGTTACTTTTTACTCCCCGGATGGCCTAACCGAATTGGGTACATACAGAAAAGACGGACTTCTGCCCAAATCCGCCAGGGATTTATGTGCGGAAATATTAAAAGATCTTTTGGTAAGTGATAATGGAGCTGCCTGTGATTTGGGGAGACAATTGGCCAAAGCTGAGGCGGCCATCAAACTCGGTCTGCATTTTGAGCAGGATCAGCCTCTAAAATTTCCCGACCAAGATCTATAGAATTTTTACTGTATTTCCTTCTGCATTTTGTCAAGCATCTCTTGGGCGAACTTGACCTCTTTCTCGAACACTTTGGGATTTTCGTGCACACTTTCGTGCTTAACCACATTCCTTAAATGTGTCTGGCAGTGTAGAAGTGAGAATTCCTTTAACAGATCAAGTTGGGTTTTGTCCTCATAACTTTCTTTGATGGTTTTTAATATTTTCAGGAAAGGTTTGTCCTTCATACGAAACCACGAAAAGACAGCCATTCTGGCCAGATCGTACTCCGCGGGCCCTATGAGTGAGAGTTCAAAATCTACTATAGCGGCGATCTCTCCGTAAGATACAAGAAAATTTGACGGAGTAGGGTCCCCATGGAGAAAGTATTTTTTTTGGGCTGGTATTTCTTCAAGTTTCACATCGAACATTAAAGGGTCAAGGAGATGGATCTCTCTAAGAACATCAGCGGATTGTCTGACTATATCTAAGGTCATGTCAAATGGAGGTATGCCCCGCAGAAAAGGATAAAAAACAAGGATCTTATTTCTGACATCGGAGCCTTTTGTAATTTTGATTTGTGGTATTTCCAATAATTTTCCACCATCCTTTGTATCCATGTGCTTTGGGGTTTCTACTGATAGATCCAGTTCTTTTGTGATCGCAATATTTTTTTCTACCTCGAACCTTTTTTTCTCGGTATCATCGGCCAATATTGCTGTGAATTCCTTACCCTCCCTGTCTCGGATATAAAATCCTGTAGAGTTATATCCCCAAGAGAAAGGCTCACTGTACTCAGGAGCAACTCCCCAGTTCTCCTCGATCATCTTCTCAAGTTTGTGGTGAAACTCACTGTATGCTTCCGATCCGTCTTTCCTAAGCCTTTTCATCCTCTCATGATATCAGATAAGTTTGTAGTATAACAGCAAGGAATACAGGAAAGTACAGATATTTGTCACCGGGAAGTTTTTGTGTTAATCTTGTTGCGTCTGACGATCCCTCTCCGATAAGGTCGGGGTTCAGATGAGAGCTCGTTTGTATAAAGCGCGAAAACGGGTTCAAAATTAAAAGGGAGGTAAGGCCGTACTTATATTATTATACCTCCTGATTTTAGGAGGTTTTTTTATGGCAGTTAAGATACCAAGTATAAAAGAGTTGTTCGAAGCAGATGTCCATTTGGGTCATCCGGTGAGGAGATGGAATCCCAAAATGGAGCCCTTCATATATGATGTTCACAAGAATGTACATATCATCGATCTGGAAAAAACGCACAAAAAGTTAAAGGAAGCGTCAGAATTTCTTTTTGACACTGCAAAGAGAGATGGGCAGGTGATCTTTGTAGGAACCAAAAGACAGATTAGTGAAATGATCCAAAGAGAGGCAGAAAGAGCAAATGCCCTTTATGTTAATGAGCGTTGGCTGGGAGGTACAATTACCAACTATTCTGTTATTAAAGAGCGCATAGATACTTTGGTGCAAATGAGGAAGAAACGTGAAGCAGGAGAGTATGACATATATACCAAAAAAGAAAGATTACTTTTGGACAGGGAAATAGAAAAACTTGAGAGATCCGTGGGCGGTTTGGTTGGCATAAAAGGTCTTCCTAATGCATTGATTATCATAGATGCTCATAGAGAGAAGACTGCGGTTAAGGAGGCAAAGAAGAGAGATGTACCTATAGTGGCTTTGATCGATACGGACACTGATCCCACCGGAATAGATTACCCCATACCCGGAAATGACGATGCGATCAAATCTATTGCCTTGATAATAAAAACCCTTTCCAGCGCATTGGAAGATGGCAGAAAGGCTTTTCTGGAGAAAGCTTCTGAGGAGGAAAAGAACGAAAAGAATGCCAAGAAAGATATGGATAGTCAAAAGTCGGGATCTGTAAAACCGGTGTCCGATCAGCCTAAAGCTGAAGAAACCAAAGAAAGTTCGGCAAAAGTAGAAAATACAGATCAGGATGAAAAGGAAGTTTCGGAAGATGAGAATGGGTCGCAAAAATCAAAGAAGAAGTCCAAGAAAAAAAGTAAAGCCTCAGAAAAATAAACTTTAAGTATTAAATTGTTGTTAGTTATTTATTAAATTAAGAAAGTAGATAAATGAGCAATATAAACATTGAAGATATCAAAAAACTAAGGACGACCACGTCCGCATCCGTATTGGATGTAAAAAAAGCTTTAGAAGAAGCCAAAGGAGATTATGAAGAGGCCAAAAAGCTCTTGGTTAAAAGGGGGCAAGCCATAGCAGCAAAGAAAACGGCTGAAAGAGAAGTGAAGGCAGGTCTAGTGGAGAGCTATATTCACAGTACCGGCAACATCGGTAGTTTGGTTCTTTTATCTTGCGAAACTGATTTTGTGGCCAAGACCGAGGAGTTCAGGGAGTTGGCTCATGAGATAGCCATGCAGGCGGCTGTACAGGATTATTCCGGAGTCGAAGAGCTTCTTGAAGATGAATATATTCGAGATCCCTCCAAGAAAGTCAAAGATCTAATAACTGAAGTTATAGCAAAGACAGGTGAGAAAATACTCCTCTCCGAGGTCTGCCGTTTTTCCGTTGAATAGTCATATCTGTGATAAAATCTGTATATGAACAAGACTGAGCTAAAAACCAATCTAGAGAGTGCACTTGAAGATCTTCGCCAGGAATTCAACCAGATACGTACAGGCAGAATTTCCCCCGCGGTTTTGGAAAACATCAAAGTTGAAATGTATGAATCCCAAATGTCGATCAGAGAACTGGCGACCGTAAGTGTTCCTGAACCCACTATTTTGGTTATAACTCCATGGGACAAAAGTGCAATTGAATCTATTGCTGCAGCCATAAAAAAGAGCGATCTGCAGATCGAGCCTATTGTTGAAGGAGACAGGATCCGTCTCTCTTTTCCGGGCTTAACGGAGGAACGCCGAAAAGAATATGCAAAGATGGTTTCCGAGAAAGCAGAGGAAAGTCGTCAAAAAATCAGAAGGTTGAGGCAGGAAGCGATGAAACACATAGACACTATGTTTGAGGAAAAAGAAATAAGTGAGGATGAGAAGTTCTCCATGAGAGAGGATATAGAAGACATAATAAAGGAATACAACAGAAAGGTTGAGGAATTAGCGGATAAAAAGACAAAGGAGATAATGACGGTATAGGTTTTAAGGTGTTCAAGCTATCCTTTATCCAATCGATATCAGAAAGTTATAATTTCTCATCAATAAGTAATTAAGTATGGGGTCACTAATAATATTTATTTTAATACTTTCGGTTTTAGTGCTTATTCATGAGTTTGGTCATTTTATTACCGCAAAAAGATCAGGAATTTTGGTTGAGGAGTTTGGTTTAGGTATTCCTCCCAAGATCTACGGGAAAAAAATAGGAGAGACCGAATACTCTTTGAACTTGCTTCCGTTCGGAGGTTTTGTCCGTCTTCGCGGAGAAGACGCTGTTGAAGTAACCGAGGAAAAATTGAATGATCCGCGTAGCTTCCTTTCAAAAACTCCTGGTCAGAGGATCTCGATTTTAAGTGCTGGAGTTATTATGAACATGGCCTTTGGAGTCCTCCTTTTTTATTTGTTCTTGGTTGTAACTGGTTTTAGATCCTCGCACATGCCCTTGATTTTTGATTATGAGTTTAGGTTTGGGCAAACGGAGGAGATTAATACTGTTATTTTTGGTTTTAGCGAAGAGTCTCCGCTCTTGGACGAAGATCTGACGGTTCGTCCTGGATATGCCATTTTGGAGATAGATTCTACCCCCGTTAATTCGGTCGAGGACGTAAGAAGTACCGTTGAAGATAAAGAGGGTGTAGAGGTTTTCGTATTGGTCCAGGATCTGCAGACAAGAGGGGCCGAACCAAGAGAAGTTTTAGTTACTCCTTACGTGGAGGAGGCTGGAGGAGCCCCCGTATTAGGGGTTTTTTTAGGAACTTCGGTTCAGTTGAATTATGAAAGCTTGGGAGAAAGAGCAACATCAGGATTTCTTCACACTTATAATGTGCTCGCATATTCGATCAACACCTTATCCCGTTTAATAGGTTTTTCAGTGACGGAGGGAAGTGTCGAACCTCTAGCCGAAACCGTTGCCGGTCCGGTAGGCATATATTCCATTGTTGATGCCGTTGTCGTTTCTCCTACAATGGATACGGCTCTCTCCTTGATAGATTTAACAGCACTTATCTCAATAAGTCTTGCGTTTTTAAACATTCTTCCGCTTCCGGCACTTGATGGGGGAAGGATAGTTTTTGTAGTTATAGAAGCTGTACGCGGAAAAAGGATAAACCCCAGGATCGAGACCATGGTTCATAAGGTAGGGATCATGGCTTTACTTTTACTCTTGGTCTTGGTAACGATCCGGGACGTGACGAGAATATTCCATAACTAAGCCTTATAGTCTTGAGTACGTTATACCTTATGCAACAGCTAATTATAAGGTGATTTAATTTGCATAACCGGTATCCACGTTTTATACTCAAGAATGCATAGTGATTAGATTTTTTTATTTTAAGCATGGAGGTGTTTTTATTTCGTGACAAAGGTGAAAGTTAGAAAGGGAGAGCCTTTTGAACGTGCCTTAAGCAGGTTTATTTCAGCTGTTAACAAAAGCGGTGCAATCCAGGAATATAGGAGAAGAGAGCGCCATATGAAGGATAGCCAAATTAAGAGAGAGAAAGAAAAAGAGAAGATTAGAGCTATTAAAAGAGACAGAAGGAAATACAAATAATGATCTTTAAGGCTTTCCAAGAAAAGTTAATAGAATATCAAAAATCAGGAGAGAAAGATAAAGTCTCGGTATTGCGGTATCTATTGTCCAGCCTGAAGAACAAGGAGATAGAATTGCGCACGGAGGAACGCGAGCTATCCAAAAAGGATGCGTTGAAGGTTATTGAAAAACAGATCAAGCAGCGCAAGGAATCCATTGAGATCTACCGTGAGGGCAATAGAGAGGATCTTGTTGATAAGGAAACCCGTGAGCTCGAGGTATTGGAGGAACTCCAGTCTTTTGTAGAATCCCTGTAAGGAATATTATGTCAAAGGTTGATGAAAGTGTTCCACTAAAAAATGCAAGGAGAGGTAGAACTATCATAACAATTGTTTTGACGGGAGATGAACAGGTTCACGATCTCAATCTGGAATATCGGGACAAAGATCACCCTACGGATGTATTGTCATTTAATATTGACGAGCAGATAGACGAGAGTATATACCATCTTGGAGATGTGGTTGTTAATGTTGAGCAAGCTGAGAGACAAGCTCCCGAATATGATAATGATGTAAAGCACGAAATCGCTGCATTGGTGGAACACGGTGTTCTCCATCTGCTTGGGATTGATCATACCAATGATGATGAAGATAGGGATGATGGGGGAGAAGGTTCTCAATGAAGATTGTAGTTGGACTTGGAAATCCCGGTAAAAAATATGAAAGAACTCGCCACAATGTTGGATTTATTCTTTTGGATAATTTTTCCCAGGATAGGGATTTAACTTGGCGTTATGATAAGCGATCTCAAGCCGAAGTGTCCTCTTTTGGGGATATTCTTCTGGTTAAGCCCCAGACATTCATGAATCGTTCAGGAATATCCGTTTCTTACTTGGTCAATTATTATAAATTATCTTTAGAGGATTTGATTGTAATCCACGATGAACTGGATCTACCTTTTGGGGAGATCAAGTTGCAAAAAAATGTTGGATCTGCCGGTCATCTCGGCGTTGAAGATGTAATAGTTTCTTTGAAATCAAAAGATTTTTGGCGTTACCGTGTGGGTATAGGAAGACCCAAAAATATTCGAATCGATATGGGAGATTGGGTTTTGACCGAATTTACGTCTCAAGAATTGGAAGAACTTCAAAATGTTCCGCTTCCTATTAGTGGATATTAAGTTTTTAGGATGATAACTTAAACTTTGTATAGACTTTTGTATGTTTTATCTAAAGTACAGGCCGCAAAAATTTAGCGAGTTCATTGAACCTAATCCCGCTGCAAAGGCGTTGGCCAACCAAGTTAAGAATGATAGGATCTCTCATGCATATCTTTTTGTAGGATCACGGGGAACCGGAAAAACTACCGCGGCCAGAATATTGGCCAAAGCGGCTAATTGCCTGAATTTAGATAAGAGCGGCGATCCTTGTGGGGAGTGTCAAAACTGTATTGCCATAAAGGGAGGGTCTCATATGGATCTGATAGAGATTGATGCCGCAAGTAACAGAGGAATAGATGATATTCGCTCCTTAAGGGATAGGGTCAATTTGGCTCCTTCGCAAGGGAGTACCAAAGTATATATTATAGATGAGGTTCACATGCTTACTACCGAGGCCTTTAATGCTCTGTTAAAGACTTTAGAGGAACCTCCGAACCACGCAATGTTTGTTCTATGTACGACTGAACCCTCCAAAGTTTTAGACACGATCAAATCCCGTTGCCAGATCTTTAATTTCAAACGAGCTTCCATTGATCAATTGATGAATAAATTGTTGATGATATCTGAAGAGGAGGGAGTAGAAGTTCCTGCTAGTACTTTAAGGAGAATTGCAAAAGCCTCTTTTGGAGGTTATCGCGATGCGGAAACCATGCTGCAGCAAGTCATCCAGGGAGGATTTGAAGCGGACAGTCTTGTTGGGGGAAGTTCTTACGATGAATATATACAATTTGTGAATTTTTTGATTGACGCTGATGCCGCATCCGGTCTAAATTATCTGGAAAAGAAGTATTCGCAGGGGACGGATATGCAGAGCTGGTTGGTTCATTTACTTGATTATTTAAAATCTTTATTGTTTATCAAGTCGGGAGCCGACGGTATATCCGATGAGGTAACGGATGATATTCATTCAGAAATGCAGATCCAAGCCGATGCATTAAGTGTTGCAGATCTGGTTCACGCTACCGGGAAGTTTTTGGAAGCCTATGATCAGACAGGCAAGTCCGGCGTTAATGTTCTTCCGTTGGAATTGGTGGTTGCTGATATGTGTTCTTTATGGGGAAATGATTTTGAGCGGAGTAGTGATGGCGGTGATGGCGGTGGAAACGGAGAAATTAGTGTTAAGAACAGAGAGAAGGGGAAGACCAAAAAATCTAAAAGTGCCGGAAATAAGTCCGATTCTTCGGAAAAAAATAAGACCAAGAACAGTAAAAAAAATGAGGAAGTAACGACCGTTTTGGGTGACGATAAATCCGAAGACGGTAAGGAAATTCCCAGTATTGACGAAATAAAAAACTCCTGGAAGAAAGTTCTCCAAGCTTCAACAAAACATAACAATTCGGTTAGAGCTTTATTGAAAACCGCTTCCCCGGTCGATGTGCAGGGTTCATTGGTAATTCTGGAAGTTCATTTTGCTTTTCACAAAGATCGCCTTGAGTGCACAAAGAACAGAAAGATCGTCGAAAAGGTTCTTTCGGAGATCTTCAGTTGCTCTTTAGGCTTTTCCTGTCGTGTCAAAGAGGAATCTACTCCAAATAAAAGAAAGAGAGAAACTGGCAATCTGACGGATTTAAATTTAGTTGTCCCAGGGAAATCAGGCACTCAAATGGATATGGATGAGTCTTTGCTTGAGGTTTTTGATGGAGGTCTTCCACTTTGATAGAATTCAAAAGTGACTTTTCCAAATATAGTCCAGGATTTAATAGATTATTTTGAGCGGCTCCCCGGAGTAGGCCCCAAAACTGCCCAGAGATTGGTTTTTTATTTGTTAAGTTTTCCGGACGAAGAGTTGAAGAATTTTGGTGGTTTGATCTCCGGCCTAAAAGAGAGGACTTGTTTGTGCGAGAATTGTAAGAATATTTCAGAAGAAACTTTCTGCTCGGTCTGTAAAGATTCTTCCAGAGTTAGAAATCAAATCTTGGTTGTTGCCTCTCCTTTGGATGTAGTAGCCCTAGAAAAAACAGATTATAACGGTCATTATCATGTATTACACGGCTTAATTGATCCTTTAAGTTATATTGGCCCGGAAGATATCTATATTGAAAGTTTGTTAAAAAGGATCAAAGAGCTAATTCGTGACGAAGTCGTTCCGGTAGAAATTGTGTTGGCAACGAACGCCAGCATGGAAGGGGAATCAACCGCTCATTTTATTCAAGATCTTTTGAGGGAAAGGTATGATTCGGATAAGATAGTCATAACTCGTATAGGTAGGGGATTACCTGTAGGAGGGGATATTGAATACGCTGACGACAATACTTTATCCAGAGCTTTGGATGGAAGAAAAGAGATTTAGTGCGGTGGCGGATTCTTATTATCAAAGCTTTTTGATTGAATTCAAGCAGATACATCTTACATACTCTCCAATCGCTGTGCTAAAATAATTGTATGGAGCTCAAATTGTACAACTCTCTTACTCGGGAAATCGAGGAATTTGTTCCCCAGGACCCTGACCTGGTGACCATGTATGTTTGCGGTCCCACTGTTTACGACTATGTTACCGTAGGGAATTATCGTACGTACGTTTTGGGGGACATTCTGTACCGGACTTTGTTATATAAAAAATTCAACGTTAAGTACATAATGAACCTGACCGATGTCGGGCATTTAAGTGGCGATAATTTAGGCGATGCAGATGTAGGTGAGGATCGTATAGAAAAAGCAGCCGAAAGAGAAGGTAAGAGCGCAACGGATATTGCTAGTTTCTATATTAGGGATTTTAAGGATGGTATTCGGAAACTAAATTTACTCAAACCGACGAAATTTACTAGAGCCACGGAGTATATTTCTGAGCAAATAAACCTCATAAAGGTTCTGGAGTCTAAAAGTTTTACGTACGAAACTTCTGATGGAGTGTACTTTGACACCGGAAAGTTTCCGGATTATGGTAAGCTCTCCGGATTGGATGATAAGAAGATTAAGGAGGGGGCACGCGTAGAGGTGAACCCCGAAAAAAAGAATCCCACGGACTTTGCACTTTGGAAATTCTCTCCCAGGGACTCCAAAAGATGGCAGGAATGGAACTCTCCTTGGGGGAAGGGATTTCCCGGGTGGCATTTGGAATGTTCGGCAATGTGTATGTCGGAGCTTGGGGAAACCGTTGACCTCCATGTGGGTGGAGAGGATCTAAAAATGATCCACCATCAAAATGAAATAGCCCAGAGCGAAGCCGCTACAGGGAAGAAATTCGTGAACTATTGGGTCCACGGCGCATTTTTATTGGTGGATGAAGGTAGAATGAGCAAGAGCTTGGGGAATGCCTATACACTTTATGATATAGAAGAAAGAGGGTATTCTCCAATGGATTTGAGGTATTTTTATTTAGGAGCTCACTACAGATCGCCGCTAAATTTCACTTGGGATGCCTTGGGTGCAGCCAAATCAGCAATGGAAAGATTACGGAACATTCTTAGCGGTTATAAACAAGAAGGAGGACAACTTTCTCCTGATCATGTCTTTAGATTTGAGGAGGCCTTGCTGGAGGATCTGAATATGCCCAAAGCACTAGCTGCTGTTTGGGATCTCATCAAAAGCGATGTATCGGAAGGGGATAAAATTGTTACTTTGTTATATTTTGATGAAGTATTGGGTCTGGATCTTGAAAGTTACATTGGTTATGAAATTCCCCAGGAGATAATGGATTTGGCGAAAACCCGCGAACAATACAGAAGAAATGGTATCTGGGATAAAGCGGACGTTATCAGAAAAGAAATCGAGGAGCGAGGCTTTGTGGTTGAAGATGAAATTGATGGGTTTAAGGTGAAGAAGAAATTCTAAATTTTGATTCATCTAAAGAATTCGGGTCTATTTTTTCCTTCGTATAGTAAAGCATGTCTTGTATATGAACCGTGTACTATTTTGGTAGAAGGCGAAACTCCCAAGAGAAAAGAGGGGGGGGGGGTAAATTAGAAGCTTAAAATCAACAAAGCGCCTATATGTACGGT
>PXDX01000093.1 GCA_003564915.1 candidate division WWE3 bacterium | reverse complement strand
GTCACTTTACGGCCCGACCGTCCGGGACTGCCGACCAAAGGTCCGGCAGCTACTTTGCGGACCTTCCGTTCGGGACTGCCGACCACAGGTCTGGCAGCTACGTCATATCCTTCCGTTCGGGACTGCCGACCACAGGTCTGGCAGCTACGTCATATCCTGGAAATTGAAGGCTTGCCGTGATTGGGGTCGTCGAAAACGCTGTTCGCGTTATGATTCAAATTAACGTCCGCACCCCGCATTCCATCCTCCGGATTTTTCCGCTGGTTGTGATTTCGTTTGTAGTTTCTCTCGTTCCCGCATCGGCGGAGGCCGAGAAGGCGAGGGGAGTCGTTTTCCACGACGTTAGTGGAAGCGGAACCTTTGACGCGGGCGATTTTCCTCTGTCCGGTGTGGCCGTCTCGAACGGTCGCGACATTGTGGTGACGGACGAGGAGGGACGTTACGAGTTGCCGGTCGACGATCACACCATCGTGTTCGTCATCAAACCCGGTGGCTGGACCACGCCCGTCAACGACGATCAAATCCCTCAGTTTTTCCACATTCACAGTCCGGAAGGAGCGACCGGCACGAAGTTTTCGGGGTTGGAGGCGACCGGTCCCTTGTCGGCCTCCATTGACTTTCCCCTTTATCCCCAGGAGGAGGCGGACGCATTCGATGTGCTGGTTTTCGGCGATACCCAGCCTCGCAATCTGGAGGAAATTTACCACCTCGCGCACGACAGTCTTCAAGAGCTGGGCGGCGTCGATGCGGCCTTTGGCGTCACGCTCGGCGACATCGTTTTCGATAACCTCGCCATTTTCGAAGATCTGAATTCCGCCATCGCCACGGTCGGAATCCCCTGGCGGCATGTCATCGGAAATCATGACGTCGACTTCAGCGCCCCGAGCCACGCCGCTCTTCGCGGCGCTTATCAAAGGGTCTATGGGCCGAACTATTATTCGTTCACCTACGGTTCCGCGCATTTCATTGCGGTGGATAATATCCGGTGGCAGGGCGAACACCACACCCGCAGCTACCGAACCGGACTTGGCGTCGATCAACTCGCCTTTATCCGGAACGAACTGCAACGCCTGCCTAAAGATCAGTTGATTGTTTTCATGGCCCACATCCCCTGGATCGGATCAACACCTTGGGAGGACGAGAGCGAGCGGGATGAGTTTTTTGCGCTTGTCGCGGAATACCCGAACGCGATCTCGCTGGTTTCACACACGCACCGGCATTATCACGAATTTCTTGGGGAGGCTCACGGCTGGCCGAAAGAGTCACCTCACCACATGGTTGTGGTTGGAGCGGTTTGCGGTTCGTGGTGGGGAGGCGCTCCCGACGAGTATGGCATTCCCCATTCCATGATGCGCTGCGGCACGCCGACTGGTTACGCCTTTCTTTCGGTGAACGGAAGCGACTGGAAACTTAGTTATCGCGCCGCCCGCCGGCCGGCCGGTTTTCAAATGCATATCCACGCTCCGAATACAGTGGCGGGCGACGCGAAAGGAACCGGAGTTTTTGCCAATGTCTTCAACGCCTTGCCCGACGCCGTGGTTCAGATGCGCGCTGGTGGAAAGGAAGAGTGGCGGCCGATGGAGCGGGTGAACGAGCCCGATCCGGTTTACCTCGCGGTTCGCGACCGCGAGGAGAAACTGGCGGAGCGTCCCGGACGGCGGTTGGGCAATCCGCCGCCATCGGAGCATCTTTGGCGAGCGGATTTACCGTCTGGTCTCGCCCCCGGCTTTCACGTCATCGACGTGCGGGCGGAGGATAAGTGGGCGGTTTATGAAGGCCGTCGCCTGATCAGAATCGAATAGGGAAGGTTCAACAGGGATCTCGAAGTTTGCATCCCTATTGATCAGCGCAAAAACGAAATGATTTTGCTTGGGACCCTTGCCGATGGCGGAAGAAACGGCTTCTCCGGTCAGCATATCCGCAATTCTTGGTTTGCGGGGTGAATCATGATCTGGATCAAGATTTCGACGGGAGGGGTGGGGTATTATGCGTGCATACCGCACTTGGAGAATAGAAAAATGAATGCACACAGATTGAATAACATCCACAAAATCGGATCCCTCCTCCTTCTGGCGGGGGTTTTCGGCATATCGGCGGTGAGCGCGCACTGCGATGCGTGGGACGGACCGGTGGTTTTGGAGGCGCGGGAAGCGTTTCGAGCCCAGGACGTGACGCCGACATTAAAATGGATAATGCCCGAGCACGAGGCGGAGATTCGCTTGGCTTTTGACAAGGCGCTCGCGGCATCCGAAGCGGGAGCAGCTGCAACGGATTTGGCTGAACTTTGGTTTCTCGAAACGTTGGTGCGGCTACACCGGGAGGGAGAAGGTGCGCCTTACACCGGCCTCAAACCCGCGGGCCAAATAGACAGCGCTGTCCAGTTGGCGGACGAGGCACTGGAGGCAGGAACCGCCAACGCGTTGGCCGAACGCATCAGCACAGCGGTAAGACAGCAGATTCTGGAGCTTTTCAAGGAGGCCAACGAACGCCAAGCCTCCGCGGACGAAAGCGAGCGGGAGGGACGTCATTTCGTCGAGGCTTATGTCGATTACGTTCATTTTGTTGAAGAAATCCACCAACTCTTGCAGCATGGGGGGCACAGCCATTAGATTGGTCACTTTGGCCGATGTTTTTGGACCGCAAACCGAATGCCTGGGCAGGCGAAGGGGGCCAATTCCAATGGGGTCAACGTTTGACTCTTTCGGCGTATCGTTTTCCCACTTGCCCTGATTGAGGTCGCGCAACTCATACCCTCCACAATCCCGCGCCACTTCCATCCGCAACAGCACCCGGGGGAATGAGCAACCACGACTGTCC
>PXDX01000015.1 GCA_003564915.1 candidate division WWE3 bacterium | reverse complement strand
CTCGTCGTCGACAACGAGGAACCGGAGCTTCTCACCCATCTGTATCCCTGGACGCGGGAATCTCGATTCGTACCGCCGTTCCACCGCCGCTCTCGCTTTCGATCTCGATCCGGCCGGCCTCGCCGTAGAAGACGCGCAGTCGCCCGGCGACGTTGACCAGCGCAATGCCCGAGGTAGAGCGCCGGCGTTCGGGAGTCGTGCCCGCCGCTGCGGCGAGCTCACGGCGGATCTCTCCGAGTCGCTCGGGCCCCATGCCGCGTCCGTTATCACGAATGACGAAGCAGACTTTCCCGTTTTCGGTGCGGACGGATAGCGATATCTCGAGCACCGATTCATTCGCCGGCGCGAGTCCGTGCAACACACAGTTCTCAACAACAGGCTGCAGAATGAGCTTCGCCATTCGGTGATGCAACAGCCCCTCCGCGCAGTCGACGGAGAGCCGAAGGCGATCTTTGTAGCGGATCGACTGCAATCCGACGAAGCAGCGTACGTGCTCGAGCTCGGCGTCTACGCTCGCGTAGAGCGAGTCGCCGCTCATGTTATAGCGCACCATCTTTCCGAAACTCATAATCGCGTCGGCAGTATCGATGTCACCGGTGAGCTCCATCTTCATCCGGAACAGCTCAATTGTGTTGTAAATGAAGTGCGGGTTTATCTGCGACTGTAGTGCGACCAGCTGAGCCTCCTGCCGCTCCTTCGCCTCATCGGCAACCCGGGATACGAGCAGATTGATCCGGTCGATGAGGAAGTTGAAGTCCTTCGCGAGCTCGTCGATCTCACCGGCACCTCCCTCCGGCACACGCACCGAGAAATCGCCTTCGGTCACCAGCTGCATGACGCCGAGCATGCTCTGGAGCTTGCGGAGCATGACCTTCAGCACCACGTACAGAAGAGCGACCGAAAGAACAAAACCGATTACCGCGCTCGCCACCATTCCCCACGCTGCGCGACCAGTTTCGCCGGCCGCGTCGGCCACGGGGAACGACGCCTGAACCCAAAGCCCGAGAACCGGCAACGGCTCGTGGATGCGAACGGCTTCTTCCCCGAAGCGCACCGATGCCGAGACGGGAGCGTAGAGGGTTTCGCCGTTTTCATCGACGAGTTCGTAGCGTTCATAGGCACCGCTCGCCTCCTGCAACGGCAGGAAGATCTCGCTCTCGAGAATGTCGAGCGTCACGATACCGACCGTATCTCCGCCGATCCCGTCTATCCGCTGCATCCAGGTCAGCACAGGACGTTCGTCGAGAACTCTACCTGTCGGCGTAAAGTGGTCGGCGGTGTTCGGATAGACGTAGCCGTGCTCGGCCCCGGAGTCGAGAAAATCGCGGAACCAACCGTGGTGCTCGACCCGGCTGCTGCTCATAATCTGGTGCGATCGGGTCGGAATCGACTCGTTCATGGTATAGATGCCTGCCCGATAGATGCTGGCGGTGTGGAAGTTTACCGCCTGATCGAGCACCGGAATAATCTGGTCGCGATAGACGCGAAGCGAATGGCCCGACATAGCGAACCGCCGCGAGAAGAACGAGCGAATTCGCGTGTTATAGGCGATGCTTTCGGCAACGTTGCGGGCAACTCGGACCCGTTCGCTTATGTTTGACGTCACCTGCTGGACGGTCTGCCGGCGAGTTTCGACCATTTCCCGGTTTATCGCATCGCGAAGGGTCCGTGCCGCGACGATTGAGACGATCAGTGTCGGGACGAGTATGACAAGCGCGCATACGATAATGAGCCTCGACAGAAGTGAACGGTCGAATACTGTGTTCCGCAATCGGGAGATCATCCGCGCTACCTTCCGGGTCTCAGATTCCCACATCCCTCAGGCGGACGGCAACACCCGAACGCCTCGGCGCACGGGTGTCGCAAACGGCCGGTCGCACGATTGTGTCTCTTTCGTGCGCCGGCGGACGCGGGAGCTACTCCCTGTTCGGCGGCCAGGCGTACTCGATTCCGAGCCGGCTCTTGTTCTCCTGGAACAGCTGGTTCTGTACCTCCATGACTCCTTCGAGTCCGAGACCACGAATGTGATCCAGGCTCGAGCGCCAGATGCGTTCGACCTCATCTGGTGAACTCGCCATGATCATGTCCGGCAATCGAGACTCCCAGTACGTCGCGATCTCGGAGGCATCAGCCTGTTCGACTGTTCCTCCGGGCGGTTCGATATTGGTAAACGCGAGGTCGTTGAGTGTGTACTCCGCGAAGAACTCCATGCTTTCCATGTGCAGGCGCTCGTGCTCCGTCGCCGGCGCGGGCCGTGTTCCAATATTGAAGACGGGGTCCTGGAACCACCATACGCCGCCGCCGTCACCGTAGACCGCCTGGGCACGATCGGGATCGTCCGCCTGCTGCTCGAGATAACGATCGGTCCACTCAATCTGCCCGTCGACGATCTCGTACGTGACACCCTCGACGCCGTAGTTGGTCAGCATCTGTCCCTCTTCGCTGTACAGATAGTGAAACAACCGGATAATCCTATCCGGCCGACTGGCCGTGCGCGGAATGACATTGACCTGCCAACCGGCGAGACCGCTGGAGTTCAGCTGCGGACGCTCGCCGTCGGAGTTGCGCACCGGCCCTACGGCGACATAGTACGCGTCGTTGTCTGCATTATACAGGTCGCGCTTCGCACCGGTGTAGTCGGCGTTGTTGCCGATGTACAGGAATATCTCTCCGCGGGTCTTGCGATCTGAGATATCGGTTCGCGACTCAATGAAGTTCTCATCGTTCATGAGTCCTTCGCGGTAGATCCGATTCATGAACTGAAGCATCTCGAGGTAGCGGTCGGTCGTTCGCTCATCGATCAGGTTCCCGTCGCTATCCTCTCTCGGCACAGCGAACAGACCG
>PXDX01000116.1 GCA_003564915.1 candidate division WWE3 bacterium | reverse complement strand
TCCCGCCCAAATCACCAGTCCGCCGATCTTTCTTCCTGTTCCAACCAAAGATCTTACCGCACGTCTGAACACTACTGTCGGCCTCCAAGCTCCCTCGGGAGCATATCCTAGTTCCAGCTCATCTGTTGATAGGTTGACTTCGATCAGAGCTGTTTTAGCTATACCCTCCATATACTCTATACGACCCTTTACGTCATCTATTTGTCTTTGCACTTTTAATATTTCCTGTTGCGCTCTTAGAATTTCGTCAAATTCAGTTGCTTGTTCCAGTAATCCTTCAAAAATTGCTTTAGTTCTTTCAAGAACCTCCAATTGAGCTTGCGTGTCCTCGTATCTATCGGTTATATCCTCACCCGACACAGTTTCCTGTACTACTCTTACAGCCTCATCGGCAAAGAACTCAAGCGTGGATTCCAGTTTTTCCGTGGGCACTCTTACCGAAATATATCCGCTTGAGGAACCTTCAGGTTGGTTTACCCTCTTATGCACTACATATCCGCCCTCAGAGACTACATATCTTTCTATGGCATCAGTAGATTCTTTTACATCTCTGACCAACAAGGATTGGGTAGCTTTTCTGGCAGTCATTCTGTCTCCTACCTCCGGCTGTGGGGTTACTCCGTCAAAAGGAGGAATGCCGGGTTGTCTTTCAACCGGGCTTCTAGATTCTAGATTTACCCCGTGCAGTGAAGGGGAATAACTTACATCTCCCATTAAAGAACTTTCCGCAACTCTCCTTGCGGTCCCAAAAAAAGAGAAGACCGTAAAAAGAGAACCTAGGAGAAAAATTCCTATTATCAATAAAATAAAAGTGATAAATTTGTTGGAATTGATCCAATCGATTATTTTTTTCATACTTTTATTTTAGCAGTTTTTGCTTATAGAATGTGGATTATACGGATCAAAATATTTGTATGCTCAGTATTATTTCTTCCACTTCATCGTTCACAGACTCTGGAATGGTTTCATCAGTTATCACTATGAGAGGCTCTTCTGTTTGAGCGGAACTATCCGTTATTGAACGTGATCTCATATTTGTTCCCAACGTTGAGTAGTAGAAAGTTTTTCCATCTTTCTCCTCACTTGAGCAATTGGATATGAAATCTTCCGAGCAATCATTAAAATACTTAAAAAACATCCCCTGGAGATCGCGGAAAAATATGATTTGGGTATCTGACAGTGAATGGATCAATCTCCATCCCGACCCCATCTCCTGTCCCAGATCTTGGGGAAAAGCGTCCCAATAAGTTGAATGTGTCAATATGACCCCGGAATTTTCATAATGGAGTACGTTATCTCCCCTGACAGAATCTACCATCCATGTATCTTCTTGCTTTGTAAGAAGTATTTCCTTTAAAAGGAAACTATTCCCTATGTATATTCTAGCTTCGACGATGGAGAGTTCGTTGTTTCCCGTAATGTTGGTAATATGATGCCTTGTAATTATTGGTTCCTCTATACCCAGGATTTCCTCTCTCTTTTGAATCGGCATTGTTGTAAGATTTTCAAGATAATCCTGTGCGTAGGTAATAGGTACTTCCCTTCTCTTCAATTCTTCGGGCTTATCGTTGGAGGAATTCTCCTTACTACTACGGTAATTCAGTCCCGGATCAATGAATGGTTGAACGACCAATCCAAGAGCGATAAAGACTCCCACGGCGAGTAATATATTTTTGTTTTTTTTGGATAGTGTATTGTTCACGGGTTTCTATCGTTTTCCTGTTGACATTATAAAACAAAGTGGTCTAAACTTATAATATGAAAAAGTTCTGCCCTTTAATCTTAAGTTTTATATTACTTTTATCTCTCCCCTTTTCTGGATCCGTCTATGCTGCTGATTTTACGCTGGACTGGATAGGTGCCTTGGACACAGAAGGTCAACGCTACTCTCAATGGTGGTATACAGGTACAAATCCTGTATTAAGGGGGACCTCTACTCCGGGAACCGAGCTTGAGGTTACCTTGAACAGAGAAACATTCATCGTCATAACTGATGAAGAAGGTCAATGGAGATTTGAATCTGACCTTTTAGTAGAAGGAGAGCACTCAATAAGTTTGAGTACCGAAACGGATTCTTATTCGTTCATTTTACATTTGGGAGAGGATGTGCAGGTAGTTACCACAACAACAACCACTACCACAGATGTAGATACTGAGGAAGCTACACCGGTTCCGGAAACGGGAACAGGACAAGTTATCGCAATATTTGGAGGAATCACTTCGCTTGCCTTAGGTTGGTACCTACTGTCGACGAGAAAAGACGCATCTTTCTTGGACTAGTACTAGAAATCTAAAAAATAACAAGGGTTACAAATAGATTTTAAGTTCCCACTATATATATATATATATTAGAACTTTTGATCCAAAACCCTTTTAATTCAAGTAGTTATTTAACCGAAACCGTTTTTCTAATGTTTCTCCAGAGATCTATAAAAGTCGAATAATTTTTTGCAATTTTAAATACCGCATCTTCTTTTGATAAGCCATTGTGCAGATGATCCATCAACGGCTGCATAAATATTGTGCGGCCAATAGCAAACCCTATGATCTGATCATATTTTGCGGCTTCAGTGAGCCAGAACTTCACTCTTTCGGAATCCTCTCCCCTCCCCAGAACGATAACTTTTTCCTCAGCAGGTATATGGGGAAGGATCAGATCCCAGCCCTGAGAAGAAAAACCTTCCAGCTTCCAAATCTTCGCCTTAACTTTTTTACGAATCTCTTCTATTGCTTCGGCGGTTTTTTCCGGACGGATGTTCTGATCAAAATCCGCATCTGATTTTAAGTCTTTTTCTGTTGGAGGAACTAAAAGCTCGAACAAAAGATCATAATCGTTCTTTTCGCAGAATTTGCTGAGGCGCTTTAGGCGACGAAGCTGCTTTTTATTGATACTTTTGTTTTCGGGATTATATCTAACCAGGACTTTAACATAAGATGGTTGCAGTTTATCAATATGTTTCCCGAACTTTCTTCCATACTCGAATTGAAATATGTCTTGACCGCTCTTCTCTACCCCAACAGCGGTAATGATTCCTTCCTTTTTTGCTTTTTGGATAATTTCCGAACCGTATTGTTCGTCCACAAGTATACCCAGTTCTTCCGGTGAGTCTATTTGGTTTCTAACTCTAAGAAACCCTTCATAGACCAGGTCTTTTAAGCCAGCGATCTTTTCAGCCTGTTTTTTATTAGGAGTTCCGGGAACTCCAAGAATGTTCTTGGAAAAGGAAGATCTGTGGTCAAAAGGCAGTATGAGAAGATCCATGTTTATTCACATCCTAGAGCTTCTTTGCATCTTTCTCTAAGGGTCGGATCTTCATAAGCCTCGCAACCTGAACACATCAGCTCCAGGTTCGCCTCAGTATCTCTCCCGATCTCGGGAGCTTCAGGCATGGTTACTTCGCTGAAATCTACTTCTTGAGGCAGTATGAACAAATCTCCTGACAATTCAACCTCTTCGCATGTGTAATCCATATCCACAATATAATCAGGTAAAGTTGGAGTTGGCTCGGTTAATGTTGAAGGCTGATCAATATCTACTTTTGTTCCGTGAAGCTCTCCTTCCACCCATGTATACAAGGTTCCATCTCTGTATAGTGAGTTTAGGCTTACTCTTTCCGGTCCCAGAGCCATGTCGTGACTAATGATCAATCTTTCTCCGTCCGAGTAGATTCTGCCGGTAAGAACCTCTCCCCTCTCCTCATACTCAAAAGTGCATTCAACCGATCTGTTTTGATCCATAATCTCATAGATCTTGTCCATACCTTCAATTTCTTCTCTAGTAGCAAACGGCGAAATTGGTTCTTCTGGATCTTCTGTTACGTCCCTAGCGGCTTCTGGTTTTTCGCTTCTGAATATAGTTCTTAAGCCGGCGGGAAGTTCCAACGTGCAGGCCACTAGTAAGGTACTGAGTAAAATCAATAAACTAAAGGTTAGGATTCTGGATGATTTAAAATTCATAAATATATTGTAGCGCAAAAATACATTGCTTTCACGTAAATGCAAAAATCCAAAATGTGAAAATACGTTATTTTTGCCGGCAATGTCCGACACAATCTACACTGATTTTTATTCTTAAGGGGGTTCTTATGAGGGATGTAGTTTTTTTACTGAGAGCTTTTAATTTTCTTCTTCGGGATCGGAATTTTTTAGCGGATGATTTTCAAGCTCGGTCTTATCCGCCAAATTCTCTATGAACCATTCCAAATCCATGCAAACAAGCCATTTTTCTCGGTCCCTCCTCATGAAGAGTATTTCTTCCCCGTCCTTTCTTGCTTTATAGAGGAATTTAGGCACTTGAGCCCCTCCCTTGACCTCGGCTTTCCACTTGCTTTGTACCAGAAGGTCGCCTTTTAACGCATGTCCGGACTCCACCATACTTATTCTATGAGCCGATATTGCTCCATCCTTTAGTAGATTGACCAATTCTTGCTCCAGTCTTCTTCCTTTGTTTCTTGAATAGCGTCCGGCCACTTTTAAATACTACAGGAGGAAATTTTTTTAATCAAATTGTCAATCATTTGAAAACCCCTCGTCTTTTCCGAAGGAGATCCTATCGTCAGCGAAGTTATCCGCCCCTAAAACCTTTGCTCTCTTAATGAGAATTTCCCCGTATTTCTTGTTTATCTTGTCTGTTGTTTCCTCTAATATCCGGTTCTTTTCGGTGACGGTTTCAGTGAAAAGGTTCAGCTGCCTCCTATCGGTCTTTGCCAAACCGAAACAGGTTTCTGCCAATATTCTAACGGGCTTTTCGTAAGGACAGTTCAAAAACAGCCCCAGCATTATCTTGTATATTTCTTTTGTTGTGTCCGTATATTTTAAAGTATGCTTTTTATTCTTCCAACGAGTACCATCCCTGTAATATATATTGATCTGAAAGCTTTTAGCCTTATAACCGCTGTTTCTTAATCGGACGGCTGTTTTTTCCACCAACTTGAATAGGATAGGTGTAAGCTCATCTTTCTTCCAAATATTTTTTGGTATGGCATAGGAATTACCAAAGGTTTTCTTTAAACCGCTATTTCTTCCAAAAGAGCTTTGAGACATCTCCCACCCTCTGATCCTTAGATGCCAGCAATAGCCTTCTATTGATCCAAAAGCCTTTCTCAAAGTCTGTACATCGGAATTGTAAAAGTCAGTAACCGTAAAAATTCCACTTCTTGCCAGTCGAGAAGCGTTCCCTTCTTTTATTCCGCACAGGTCAGTCAAAGATATTTCCGAAAATATACGGTGGAAGTTGTCTTTATCTATAATTTTAAATCCGTCGGGTTTTTCCAAGTTAGAAGCCGTTTTAGCTAGGAATTCGTTTGGACCGGCTCCGATGGAAACCGTGATCCGGCTTCCGATCTTTTTTCTAATATCCTCTTTTATTTCAAGCGCTATCTTGATGGAACCTTTTTTCTCGTTTGCAGTTTTTCTTATATCTATGCAAAATTCGTCTATAGATCTGGGAGCGGTTTTTGGGGTGTAGGAAAGAAGAAGATCCTTTAACTTTTTATGGACAGCTCGGTATTTAGGGGGATCCGGTTCCATGATTATTATATCGGGGCAGATCTTTTTTGCTTCTTTGACCAGCATACCCGTTTTTATATTCAGTTCTTTTGCCTCAATCGAAGGGGCTACAATACAGCCTTTCGGGCCGATATAAGCTGCTACAGCGACTGGTTTGTTTCTTAAACCGGGATTGTACTGCTGTTCTATTGTGGCAAAACAGGAGTTGATATCAATGAATAAAGTGTGAGGATCATCTTTGTTAAAAGGTAATTTTCTTATTCCGGTAATGACCGAAGGAAACCCGAACATGTCCATATATTATTTATACATTTTTCTTCTTTTGATTCAAGGAAATCTATATTTGAGTATTCGTTGACGTTTTTATCGCTCGATCCCCTATTGGCGGAAGATATATGCTACTATTTAATTAGTGCCCAAATTCTCAAGATTAACCAAAATAGTTGCTACTCTGGGACCCGCAACCGAGTCGGACGAGAAAATAAATTCAATGGTTGAGGCCGGAGTGGATATTTTCCGTTTCAATACCAAACACAATACCTTGGATTGGCACTTGGAGAGGATAGAGAAGGTACGTAATACGGGTAAAAGCCGTTTCGGAACGGTTGGAGTAATGTTGGATCTTCAGGGTCCGGAGATAAGGATCGGGACGCCGCAGGATAAAAGTTTTAGCATGAAGGAAGGTGATAAAGCTATTCTTACTGCAAACAGGGACCGCAACTTTAAAAGTACCAAAAAAACAGGAAAAAATGCGATCATCGTTTCGGAACCCAAACTTCTAGCCGGCATGGATAAAGGAGATAATTTCAGCATAGAGGATGGTCTGCATCCCTTTGAGGTAGTATCAAAAGTAAAAGACGGAGTTATGGAGATTAAGGCTCTTTCTGATGTAACCATACAATCCAATAAAAGCCTGAATTTGGTAGGAAAAGAGAATACACTTCCTACACTGGGCGAAAAGGATCTTAATATTATAAAAAATCTTCAGGATACGGATATAGATTTTATTGCTCTTTCATTTGTTCGTTCGGGGCAGGATATAGATTTTCTTAGAGAAGTTCTGGGGAACCACTCGGTCAGAACAAAGATAATTGCTAAGATTGAAAACCAGTCAGGTTTGGATAATATTAACGAGATCATTTCGGATGCGGATGGAATCATGATAGCTCGAGGGGATTTGGGTATAGAAACTCCTCCCGAAAAGATCCCTTATTACCAAAAAGTTATTATCAATAAGTGTCGGGATGCTTCAAAGCCGGTCATAGTAGCAACTCAGATGCTTCAGTCCATGATAGAGCGCCGCACACCGAGTCGCGCGGAGATAGCTGATATCGCCAATGCGGTTTATGACCGCGCAGACGCTCTTTTATTATCAGAGGAGACAGCAGTAGGAAAATATCCGGTTGAGGCCGTAAAGATTATGGATCGCACTACATCGTTCAATGAAATGCAAGATTTTCTTGGTGTAGAACATTTGCCCGATTCTTTGGATCAAACCTATGCTGTTGTCAAATCGGCTCTGAGCATGTTGGAACCCTTTAGTGGAGTTAATATTTCCAAGCTTATTGTAGGAACGGAGACAGGTTATACGGCTAGGGTTTTCTCATCCCATCGACCGAAAATTCCTATCCTGGCTCTCAGCGATAAGATCAGCACCGTTAGAGAGCTTTCTTTAAGCTACGGAGTCATCCCGGTCATGGTCGCAATGGAAGAAGAAAGTTTCTTTAGTCCCGATATCTTAATGGATCTTTTGAAAAAGAAAGCTTTGTTGAAAGATGGAGAAACGGTTCTATTTGTACACGGAAGAAGGCTGAACGATCCCGGTAATACCAACTCCCTGTCCGTGTTGACCTTATCCTGATCATTGTGTAGTCTAAGTCATTCCTTTTCTAGTGGTTTTTCCGGTACATGGTAATAAAAACTTAAATAGGGAAATTACTCTTCGTAATCAAAGAGCTCTCCATCCTCAAGCGAGTCAAAGTCTATGTCGTCATTGTCGGAAATGTCTTCCAGCTCCTTTTTTACATCTATGAATTCGTTCTCAGCCTCGTTTAATCGTTTTTGACACTTGCCGATTAACTTTTTGCCTTCTTTTAATTTTTCCAAGCCTTCGTCCAGATCAATGTCTTCTTCCTGAAACCATCGATTAATTTCCTCTAATCTCTCAACCGCTTTCTTGAAATCAAAATCGTCTTTTTTCTTTTTCTTTGTGTTCTTTGTGGTCATTCTAACCTTTCTTAAATTTAATTAATCTTTTTGATCTTCGATTCGGTTTTTCCGTTGGAGAATCGTGTCCTTAGTATATCACCCTCACTAAGACCTTCTATTGTTTTTACAACACTTCCTTCTCGGTTTTTGGTTATAGTGTAGCCCTGTTCAAGTCTCTTTTGTGGATCTACGGATTCCAGCAGCGCTTGCAGCCTATCTATTCTTTCTCCAGATCTTTTTATAAGGAATTCGCTTTCCCTTATGACAGTAAATTCTATGGATCTAAGATAAGCTCTCTTTTCTTCAAACTTGTTTTTATATCTTAGGAGGTTCGTTTCGAATTCGTTTCTAAGGCTTCCAAATCTATGAAAAATATTTCTGAAGTTCATAAAGAGCTTCTGCCCTCCTTCTCTTAAGAGAGCTTTTTCCTTTGATAATTGTTGTTGGAAAGACATTAACATCCACTCACCTTGAGTTCTCAGATAATCGCGTGTTTCCATAAGATTTCTACTGTAGGCATCCATGATATTCTTTTCAACAAGCCGAATTTTTTGATCAGCTTCTCTCCAGTCCTTGGACACTATTTTTCCTGCATCGGTTGGAGTAGATCCTCTAACATCAGCAACCATATCGGCAATGGTTACATCACGCTCGTGCCCTATTGCTGACAGAACCGGTATCTTTGAGGAGTAGACGGCTCGGGCAACACCCTCCGAATTAAAGGCTTGCAGACTTTCAAGACTACCGCCTCCTCTTGTAAGAACAAGTAACTCCACATCCAATGGGGTTTCATTAAAAAACTTGATGGCCCTGGTTATATTTTCTACGGCTTTAAAACCCTCCACCCTTACATCTGCAAAATAGACCGTTGTTCCAAAACTCCCTAAATGAGTTTCAAAGTCCTTTTTAGCATCACTATTATCCGCTGTGATAAGGCCTACTTTTGATATATAAGGAGGTAGATCCCTTTTTCTTTCCGGGGCAAACCAGCCCTCTTTTTGAAGTTTTTTCTTTAATTCCTCAAAAGCTTTTAATAAGGCTCCTTCTCCGGTGGGAATTATAGATTCCGCTACGTAAGAGAATTTTCCGCGAGGCTTGTATATGTTGGGGTAACCGCTGATCTTTATCTGCATTCCCTCTTCTAGCTTGAACCCCAGATTTTTGTAAATGTGGCGCCAGATCACACAGTCCATTACTGCTTGTTCTTCCTCGTCGGAAACAGAGAAAAATATTGTGCCGCCGGCCCGATCTGAAACAGAACTGACTTCGCCCATAATACTGAAATTCAAAGGTTTGATATATTCGCTGATTAGATCCAGATATTCGCTTACTGTTAGAACCCTATCCTGAAAGCTTTCTTTTTCGTTTTCCATGTCAGTTTATTATACACGGGAATTCTATTGATTATGGTAATAGAATCCCAATTTTTATTTGGATATCCTTGTAATATCAACTTAGGATATAAGAGAAGCTTATTTTTACCTAATTCATACATCTTATTTAAAACTTCTTTAAATCCTTGGTTCAATATATTAAATTGAATGGATTTTCTTAAACAAAATAATCCCAAAAAGATGGTGGAAAATTTTCTCAAGAGGAAAACTAAGCCGCCCGTCATAAGTCTTTATCTTAAAACCAGTCCTGTCTGGGATGAGAATGAGAAGTCTCGCATAAAACTTAAAAACACTTTGAGCGATATTGAGGATTTCTTGGATGGAGCGGGTTTTAAAAAATCCGAAACCAAGGAGCTTCTGAGACCTTTGTGGGATATTCAGAAGGATCTTGAATACTGGAAGGAGCAGCAAAATGGTTTAGGTCTTTTTCGATCCGAGGATTATTTAGAGGAGATAAAAATTTCCGATGAAGTAGAAACCCAATTCTATATTTCCAATAGACCAAATGTCAAAGCCCTAACCCCCTACTTGCTTGATGAGCAGAGATACTATGTTCTAAGTCTAAGTTACAAGAACGTTGATCTGTACAGAGGTGTGAATAAAAACTGGCAAAAACTTGACCCTTTAATTTTGCCTGAGGATCTTGAAGATATCTTACGAGTACATGACACCGAAAAGCATAGGAAAACCCATACCGTAGGGTCCGGAGCAATCGGGAGCCCTCCTGTCAGAAGCCCTCACGGTCACGGTACAAGGGATACTATGATCGATGAGCAGACCAAAGTCTTTGTTGATGAGGTGGATAAGGCTCTGCGTCGGGTTGTGGGGAAGGAGGAAGATCCCTATCTGCAACTTTTGATCTTAGCATCCGAAAGAAGACTGTATGATGCGTTTATGAAATATTCAAAGTATTCAAAGATCAGTCATAAGTTTGTTGAGGGAAGTCCGGCTAAAAAGAGCCCTAAGGAGATCTTAAAAGGTGCGTGGGAGATAGTGAAGAAAAGCATTGAGGAACGAAAGGAAACGTTGCTGGAACACTATAAAGAGCATAAAGCATTGAAAGAGACAGCGGAGGATTTATCTGAAGTCGTTCGTGCATCTTTTGAGAATAGGATCGAAATTTTGTTCGTTGATCCTAAAATCACACTTTGGGGCTCTTTTGATCCTGAAAAAGGGTTGGATGGACCACTTTCGGAAAGGGACTACAATACTTATGATCTGGTAAATTACGCCATCGTAAATGTTTTGCTTTCTGGTGGTAGAGTTTTAGCTTTTGAATCAGATCGTTTGTCTACAGAATGCGGTATGGCGGCAATCTTGAGATATTAGGGAAAAGAAAACCCTTTTGATATTTTAAGAATCCTTGATTCTATAACCAAAACCCGTTACCGTTTCAATAAGCTTTTTTTTGGAACCACCATCTACTTTTTTCCGCAGATACCCTATATAGACATCAGCTATTCTCGAAGAGATATCTTTTGAGTAACCCCATACTTTTAAGAGAAGCATCTCCCTAGATAGAACTACTCCTTTATTCTGCATCATGTATTTAAGCAGTTTGAATTCTGTTGGAGAGAGATCTAAAGACTTCTTTCCTCGATATACTTCATGAGTTTTTGAATTCAATGTAAGATCCCCTACTTTGAGAATACCAAGATTATGAGTTTCGGACTCCGTTCTTAAAAACGATGTAATTCTTCCCAGAAGCTCCTCCAAAACTATTGGTTGAACCATATAGTCTGCACATGGTTTATCCAGAATATTTGCTATTGCTTCCTCGTCTGCACGTTCGCTAATGAAAATTATAGGTATATCAGGGAAAAGTGTGGATACTTCTTCGTGGAATTTTTCACCCCTCATATCGTCCAAATAGTAATCAGATATTATTAGGTCAATTCCGTTGTTTTCCATTTTCTTAAATGCCTCGGGCGTCCTTTTCGCGGTGTAAACCTTGAAACCCTCTCTTTGCAGTCTATCTTCCAGATATTCTCTATACTCGCGATCCCTGTTAATGATTAGAATATTTTCCGAGCGTTTCATATTGATTTATCTTGAACTTATTATAACCTACATTTTAATTTTACTATAAAAAACCGCTCTTATTCTTACAATTCTTTAACTTTGCTCATAATCTCGTTTAATCTTAGATATCTAAAGTGAAGATAATGACAGGTTATTTCTTACTAAAGGAGGTGAAATAAATGCCTACAAGAACTAAAGATCAAATCATCAACGATGTGAAGGATCAGTTGGTATGGGATGCTCAAGTGGATTCCACTGATATTACGGTAAGCGCTAATGCAGCCGGTCAAGTTACCCTAGAAGGTACTGTACCTTCTTTTTCTGCAAAGCGTGCTGCTGAAGCGGATGCTTGGAGTGTTTGGGGAGTTACCGCTGTTGATAACCAGCTCGCTGTCTCATACCCTGCTACTGGTGGAGTGCTTACAGATACGGAAATAGAATCAAGCGTAGCAAATGTTTTACTTTGGAACCCCGCAATTGACTCTACTGATATTAATGTTTCCGCCGAAGCAGGAGTCGTTACCCTAGAAGGTACCGTTGATTCTTTCTGGAAAAAGGTTCGTGCCGAGGAATTGACGTCAGACGTAATAGGAGTCCTTAATGTGGTCAACCAACTTGCGGTTGTACCAACAGAGGACTTTATCGATAAGGATATTGCAACTGATGTAGTAGATTCTCTAAAGAGAAAGGTCGCGGTAAATCCTGAAGACGTTAACGTTAGGGTATCAAATGGGGTCGTGACCATTTCCGGAAGCGTACCTTCTTTTAATGCCTGGTCTGCAGCTTATGATTCCGCCAGATATACTGCCGGGGTCGTGGATGTTGTCGATCAGCTGAC
Organism: candidate division WWE3 bacterium; assembly: GCA_003564915.1. Taxonomy (GTDB): domain Bacteria; phylum Patescibacteriota; class WWE3; order UBA101185; family UBA10185; genus T3SED10-354. The sequence continues at coordinate 846 of PXDX01000116.1, read as the reverse complement.
TATTACTTCCTCATAAATTCCAATAACCGATGGGGAGATATTGAGAAAGTCTATCTCCCCTATTCGGACCCGATCAGCTTTTGGAAGTCATCTTCATTTAGAATTTCTGTGCCTATATCTCGGGCTTTTTGTTCTTTTGAACCCGGATTTTCCCCCACGACTAAATAATCCGTCTCCCCGCTTACTGAAGTAGTGACTCTTCCACCATATCTTTGAACAAGCTGTTTAGCTTCGTTGCGGGTCCATTTTTCCAGTTCTCCGGTAAAGGCAAACTTTTTCCCCTCTAAAAACAGATCTTTTTTTCCTTGCCTTGCATAATCCGGGTTGTCTATACTTAATCCGGCATTAATCATCTTTTCAACCATCTCCTTGTTTTCCTCCGCATCAAAGAAGGCGGTAATCTGATGGGCAATTTCCGGACCTATTTCGTGAATTTGCTCTAATTCTTCCTCAGAGGCTTTGGAGAGAGAGTTTATATCCCGATAGTTCTGTGCTATGACTTTTGCCACGCGCTCACCTATTTGGGGGATTCCAAGGGCGTAGAGGAAAGATGAGAAAGTAGTTTTTCTGCTATTCTTGATTTGATCGATTAGGTTTTCTGCTGATTTTTGCGCGAACCCCTCCAGTTTTATTAATTCTTCTACTTTGAGATTGTAGAGGTCGGCCAAGTTCTTTATCAAACCTTCCTCTACCAGAAGATTTGCCGTCTTTTTACCCATTCCTTCAATATCCATTCCTCCGCGCGACGCAAAGTGAAATAAATTCGCTTTTAATTGAGCAGGGCAGTTCTTGTTAGGGCAGTATGTTTGTTTTTTGTCTTTGGTCGTTATGGTTTCAGTTTCGCAT
>PXDX01000060.1 GCA_003564915.1 candidate division WWE3 bacterium | reverse complement strand
TTTTAGCGTCAATCAAGGGCAATTTCTCTACGTGTTCTTTCCATATAACTTCTTCTGCATGTCCGATATCGGGAAGAATATTCGTTTTGAATACTACGGCAACTATATCTTCATCCGTTTTGATATGAGTGGTTTGAACGCCGGGAAGAAAAGTACCGTAAACCGCAGAAATGGCTTGTATCCCAGATATTCCGAATTTCTTGTATGGTGGATTTGACAGAAGATAACCACTACTTAAAATTTCCTTTGCCCTTGATAGTGGAGTAAAGTGAATGAAGAAATCGTCTTCAAGGTTAAAGGTTGGAAATCCCTTAACATTTTCTAATATGCTAAATATGTCCATTACATTGTATCTAGTATGTCTTGGTATTGTTGCTTAGACCACACGGACTGTCTAATCCAATCTTTATTGTCTCTTAATATATCGGCTATTTCTTTCTTAGACATATTATACTGGAGAGAGTATTTGTGAACCAGTTTATCGAATGACACTTTTTCCCTAGGTTTAAACATCTTGCGGTGATGTTCGTAAAAGTCATCACGGTCATTCGAATCGTGTTTATAATTACTGCCCCACCGTGTAGGCATCTTTTCTTTCTTAATAATTCTTAGAGCTTCCTTCGCAGTCATTCTCTTATATTGTGATCCGGTTCTCTCAGGGTTCGATGATATCCATACCGCCCGTATAGAATTAGGATTGAGGTCACCAGTAAAGAGCGCCTGATTCTCTGGAAAGTGAAGCAGTCTTTGTGCAACGTCGGGTCGGTCACTCTTACTTATGGCGGGGTGTTCGCTTTTACTTTGTTGCTTTCTTAGTTCTACTTGATCGCGTTTTCTTTCTTCTTCATCCGAATAATATTGCGAATATCCACCCTGAACGGTAAAGTTTCCTCCTTTCCAGACTGGCGCTTCTAAATCCCTAACTTTTGTATGAAATTCAATAATATAAGCACCAAACTCCTTAGCTGTATTGAGGTCTAGCGTGACAAATAGTCCATATGGATTATTTGAAAATTCATATGAATATGTTCTTTTAGCTCGCATGGTTCCCGATAATCCATGCATCAAAGCGTTAGCCAAGTCTTTTGGATCGTTAAACCCATGATAAACTCTTATAGTTTGATTGTCTTTTAGACTTTTTTGTCTGGAAATGTCGTGTCGAGGGTTTATCACACTGGCCTCTAACAAAGAATGTATATGCATCTGATTGAAAAAATAACTCGAAGTCGTTGTATTTATTCCTCCATTGGTGTAACATTGTAAATATAAAAGATGTGGAGAAGCAAAAATGAAAAATGTATCTTATGAAATCAAACATGAATCTGGGGAAGAAACCTTTCTGCAACGATTTATATCTCTTGTTAGTAAGAGGCAGTATCATATTGTTTATCTATCCTACAATGGTAGTGACAGCTTTCTTTATGTAGAATTGGAACAGCGAGGAAGTTTAAAGCCAGAAAGCCTAGCTCTTCAGATTAAAAATATGTATGGTTGTATAGATTTGATCAACTTTAACTCTCAGGAGTAAAAAGAAATATGGGAGTGCTTTCCCCCATATATGCTCCCAATTGATTGAAACTAAACCATTCTTCTGCTTCTTCACAACTCATTCCGTCATTCATTAGTTGTTCTATTACTTTGTTAACATCATATACAACTCGCGGTTCGCTACCACAAGACTCCCCTACCCCTACGATACATCCGTCAAAGCCGTCCATTATGAGTAGATTTTCGTATTTCTCTAGTAGACTTTCTAACATATTACACCATCAGGTCCTTGATTTAACATAGTAGACGCTTGGATTGCTTTTTGCAATAGGGATACCGCAGATATATAAATAAAGTAAACTTAAAAGCTTTTATAGTATGAAAAACAGTTATCAGAAATTTTTGGAATCCTTTCTTGATGAATTCTCCAAAACCAACAGCGTAGACTCTGTTACTGAAAAAACAGACGATTTGTTTGCAGAAATTGTGGAAATTAGCTCCGCATCTATCTTAAGAAGGTTAAAAGAGAACGAAATTCGGGGTTCTTATAATACTGATTCGCATTTGATAGGTGACACCGTGCAACAATTTAACCCAGATACGTGGGGCGATTCTATAAACTTTGATGATGAAAACTTAGGTCAAGTAGTTATACATAAAAAAACAAATAGAAAAGGCGTAGTAATACGTTCTGATCAAATAATACACCGAACAGAAGATGACGGTGTACACTTTAAGAGTGGTAAAAAAATACCAGCAGCACCAGCTAAATCATCTTCTATAACGGGATGGGAAGTAGGAAAAAACGATCCCGTTTATGACAGAAGATTATATGACGTTTCAAAATTAGACGGAGTTGAGCAATTTGGTGACGTAAGAGTGGCATTAATGAAGCCAGATGGATCAATAAATCCGCGAGGTAGGTTGCATTTGTGGTTTGCAGAAGAGTATGAAGCTACCGGAAAGAAAGTAGATGTTCCTGAACTAGTTGCAACTGCGAAAAGAACTGACAAAGTTCATAATCGTGCGGCATCTTGGAAGTCTAAGAATAAAAAAGCCATGCCAGCTATTCGTTATCAAAGAGCAGAAGACGGTTCTTGGGAACTTGCTAATCCGCAAGACTTCGATGAAAAAACCCGTGCAGAGTTGATTGCTAAAATGGAACAATTACCAGATGAAATTTCTGCTGAAGAGTTAGAAAGATGGAGAAAGCGTGAAGAGGCAACACAAATAGAAAAGAATGCAAAAGATTCCGGTTTAGTTAGTAAATACATGAATTACGGCGATGCAGATGACCGTTTAGACCCGGATCTCTAACCATAGATTTCGGGCATTTTTTGTTTAACAACTTCTTTGGGTAATATTTCTATTATTTGAACGTGCTTAGGGTTAAACACCCCTACCGAAACAATGT
>PXDX01000083.1 GCA_003564915.1 candidate division WWE3 bacterium | reverse complement strand
TTCACGCGCCGCCCGGGCCCGCGCCAGTTCTCCGGACACGACCGCGCTGATGGTTGGATAGTCCCCGCGCTCGACCAGTTCCTTCGCATAAGCGAAGGCGGCATCGGTGAAGCTGACGGACTGTTTGTGGACTCCCATGGCGACCTCCCGGGTGCTCCAGAAGACTACTGGCGCGGAAAGGGCCTGCCCAGAAGAGCGAGGCTCGACAGGATTTCGGAAGATATTTAACACTATTACTAATAGTGTTAAATATTGCGTCACCCCAGAGCACAGGATCACTGGGCGGGGGGCCTGTTCAGGCTTTCTTGTTTAACAGTATTCGGATAAAATGTTCACCATGTCCGAAATGCGCCTCCATGACCCCTCCGGGAACCGGCTTTATCTCAACGCCGAGGAGCGCGCGGCCTTCCTCGCCGTCGCCTGTCGCCAGCCCGCCCGGGACCGGACACTGTGCGAGACCCTGCATTGGACCGGATGTCGGCCTTCGGAGCTTCTGGAGATCACGCCGGCCCGGGTCGACCTTTGCGGAGGGACGATCACGATCCGGACCCTGAAAAAGCGCCGGGGCGCCACCGGGCAGCAGAAAATCGTGTTTCGGGCCGTCCCGGTCCCGGCCGAGTTTCTCGACACGCTGAACACGGCCCATGGGATCCGCGAAGCCCAGAAATCACGCCGGAAGGCGGCCGCGCCGATCTGGGATCTGAGCCGGGTCCGGGTCTGGCAGATCGTCACGCGCGTGATGGCTGAGGCGGGGATCCCGGAGGGACCGCACCGCAGCCCCAAGGGCCTGCGCCACGGGTTCGGGATCAATGCGACCGTGAACGGAGTGCCCTTGCACATGGTCCAGAAATGGATGGGACACGCGCAGCTCAGCACCACGGCGATCTACGCGGACGCGGTCGGGAAGGAAGAGCAGCATATCGCAGCAAGGATGTGGGGGCAGGGATGGACCTGACCCGGATCGACCCTCCGGGCAACGTCCACCGGTTCTACCGGATGGAGATCATGCCGGGCCTCTTCGGCGACTGGTCCCTGGTCCGGGAGTGGGGCCGGATCGGTCAGCCGGGGCAGGTCCGGGTCGATTGGTTCCCCACCGAGGCAGCCGCGAAAGACGCCAGGTTCGATATCCTGATGAAGAAGTCCAGGCGGGGCTACGAGTAGCCGGGGGGCGGGCCGGCTGTTCGGGCCCGGGGTTCTGGCTGCATTGATCTGTGCCCTGCTGAATTTATCCCTCATTCATTTAGGGACGAATATTTGGGAAAGTATGGTTTTATTACAGTATCTTGAAGGAAATTATTGCTTCAAGGATGTTGTATCGAAACCAAGAACTGCGCTACATGAATAAATAATGAATATATGAGTTGTCCCATGCATGCCATCCTCGAGATCCGAAACCTGACCCCGCAGGAACGCGCCGTCATGGACGCGCTGCTGCGCAGCCCGGACCCTGTCAGCCAGCGCGATCTGATGTCCCGCATGCGCGACGCCCCCAGTCAGGCAACGATGTCCCGCATTATGTCAGGGCTGATCGGCAGGGGACTCCTCATCAAAGAGGGGGAGACCCGGGGTGCCCGGTTCTCACTCACGCAGGACGCGCGCCGCGTGGCGACGGACCCTCGGCGTCGCACCCCGATCCCTTTCGATCCGGACCGGATTAGCGGTTATGTGCCGAACCAGACACATTGGCTCCCCGAAGAAGCAGCCGCCCGGATGCGGGACGCCGTGGAGCAGGCAGGGGGACAGCGACTTGATGCTTCCACATACAGCAGGGCGATCGCGGAGAGATTTCTGATCGACCTATCGTGGGCGTCCTCGAACCTAGAGGGGAACACGTATGACCACCTATCGACGGAGATATTGATCAAGTACGGCGAAAGCGCCTCTGGCCGGGACCGGTTGGAGACGGCGATGATCCTGAACCACAAGGCGGCCATCTCCTTGATGATGGAGGGACTCGATGGCGTGTTCCCAGACGCCGGGGCCGTTCAGCGTCGACACGTCCTCATGATGCGGGATCTGCTGGACCCGGCCGACCTCGGCAGCGTCCGCAGGGGCGCGGTGCAGATCTCGGCAACCAGCTACCGCCCCTCCTCCGACTATGTTCTGCTCACAGCCGGCCTCAGCGACCTTCTGGCCAAGGCCAGTCAGGTGGATGACCCGTTCGAGGCGTCGTTCCTCCTGCTCGCGGGTCTCTCCTACCTGCAAGCGTTCGGGGACGGGAACAAGCGGATGGGTCGGCTCCTCTCGAACGAGCCGCTGCTCCGGGCGGGCCTGCCCCCGCTCTCCTTCATCGGGATCGACAAGACCCCCTACATCCTTGGGCTGATCGAGTTCTATGAGGTCGGGTCGACCGGTCTCCTCGGGGAGGGGATCGCCGGGTCCTACGAGATGACGACGCCGGACTACATCCAGGCGGTGACCGTCCAGCGGGTTCCGCATGGGCTGGAGTTGCGTGAACGGGGCCGTATCGCGGACGCGTTGGGGCGGTTGTTCCGCGACAGGACACCGGACGCGGGGATCGCAGACCTGGTCGACGAGGCTTTCGGGGACCTGAACGAAGCGGACAGGGGTAAGATGGCCGAGATCCTCTCCGAGACGGCGGATCGGGCCTCTCCCGCCTCCGCCTTCCTGTACGGGGTCACGGAGGCGGATATCCGGGAGCGAAACGCTGCCAACCGAGGCGCGTGATTGATGACGCTTGCGTGTCTGCAAACCAGGGAACAGATAGGCGTCGGTCACAGAGTCTTCTCGGCCGGTACTGTACCCTGTGGTGGGCCAGGTCAGCGCTTCAGGTCAGCGCTTCAGGGCAGCGGCGGCAGGAAGCCAAGCGTGAAGATGCCAAAGGACACCATCCCGTCCTGGAACTGCAGCGGGACCCTGGCTGCCTCCTGGTCATCGGTCTCAGGCCCTAGGAAATCGAGGATGAGATCGGCGATATCGGGATCCAGAAAATCGGTCTGGCGAAACGCTGCCAGCACGGCGCGCCAGCCCTGCAGCTCGATATCGACATGCCCGGACAGCAACCCGTCGGCCGAAACCGCAAGCTGCCCCGAAAGCGTGAGTGTCGCCTCCCCGAACCGGATCTGGCCCTGGTCGATGATCAGGCCGCGCAGGTCGGGGGGGCCGGTTTCCAGCAGGCTGCGGTCCCAGGGGCGACTGAAGGCCAGGCCCATACGGGCCGTCACGTCGGTGATCTCCTGATAGTCCGGCGGCAGGTCGATCAGGAGTCCGGACAGATCCAGCGCGCGGCCCTCCAGGCCCAGCCGATAAAGGCTCAGGTCACCGGCTGTATCCGCCGCGCTGTTGGCCGGTTCCTGAAACGTCACCAGCAGGCGTTCCGCATCCAGCCGCCATCCTGACGCATGCGCCAGCCGACCTGCTTCCATGATCAGCTGCACGCGCGCCAGGGGCACGCTGGCCGCCAGGCGGAAGAGCAGGCCGATGTCGAAGACCTCGGCCTGAATGTCGAGATCGCCGAAACGTCCCTCGACCTTCTGCGGCCCCGACAGATCAAGACGCACATCCTGCGGCCTGTAGGCCGGCGCTGACAGCCGGGCAACCGGCACCGACCAGACAAGCCTGTCGGCATCCTGCACCTGAACGTCCTCAAAATCGAACCGCAGGTCGGTGGGAAAGCCGCCTATCCTGAGTTCGGCGAAGCGGCTGGACAGATCGCCATGGCGCTGCTCCTGCACAAACCGCTCGGCGCCCTGCTTCACCGCAAAGGCGGCCGCCCCCCAATAGGCGGTCCACAAGAGCGCCGGCACGGCCAGGGCAAGGATGAGCCAGGTGCGCATGAAAGCCGCCTCCTTGCGGTTCGGCACGTCCGGGGGTCAGTCGCGCAGGGCCAGTTCCTGAACCCTTGCGACAGGCTGCCAGATGTATTCCAGAACCGTTCGCTTGCCGGACAGAACATCGACGCTGGCCGTCATGCCGGGGAGGAAGGTGACGGGGGTGCCATCTTCAAGCGTGATGGTCCCCTCGATGGCCACATCGATGAGATAATGCGTCTCGCCATTGTCCTGATCCCGGACAGCATCGGGGCTGATGCGGGTCACGCGGCCATCCACGGTGCCGTAACGCGACGAGTCGTAGGCCGAAAAGCGGATCCGCACCTGATCGTCCATGCGAATGTCCGAGATGTCGGCCGGGGCGATCCGCGCCTCGATGACCAGATCATCCTCGGTCGGCACCAGTTCCACCATGACGTCGCCGCGGTTTACATAACCCCCCGATGTCCGGAAATTGAGCTGGTTGACGATCCCGGTGACGGGGGCTCGGATGACGGTCCGGCCGACGCGTTCTTCCAGCGCCGGAAGGGCCTCCTCGATCTCCGACAACTCGGCAACGGTGCTGGACAGCTCCTGCATGCTGGACAGGATATAGTCCTCCCGCCGGTTCTGGATTTCGTTTTCGATCTCGGAAATACCGGCGCGCGCCCCGGTCTCCGACGTGCGGGCGCTCGCCAGCGAGCCTTGCGTGGACACGTTCTCGCGGCGCAGTTCGAGAAGCCGCGTCTCCGACGCGATGGCCTGTTCGACCAGGGGCTCCATGATGTCGATTTCCCGGGCGAGCAGCTCCAGCGTGTTTTCGAAGGTTTCCATCCTGCTCTGCGCATCGAGCAGATCCTGCTCGCGCTGCATGAGCCGCTGCTCGAGAATGTTGAGGGCGCCGGCCAGCTCCGTGCGCCGGGCCTGAAACAGGCTTTCCTCGCTCGATGCGACCGAGGGGGCCTGGGCGCGCAGCTCGGCCGGGATCTCGAGATCTTCGCCGGCAATCTCGGAGCGCAGCCTGATTTCCTTGATCTTCAGGGCGGACTGGCGCTGCTGCATGCGGTTCAGTTCGCTGCTGGCGTCGATCGGGTCGATCTCGAACAGGATGTCCCCTTCACCGACCTGGGACCCTTCCGACACGTAGCGCCTGAGGATGACGCCACCTTCGGCGGCCTGCACATTCTGGTTCTGCATCGCCGAAATCACGCGGCCTTCGCCCCGTGTCACCCGGTCAAGCTCGGTCAGATGCGCCCAGAGACCGACAATGACGAACAGGATGATGACGATGAACAGAAGGAGCGAGTTGCGCGAGCTTTCCCGGCCCGACATTTCCCGGGCCATTGCCTTGAAATCCACGGAGGACATGGGCGGTTACCTTCTCATTTGCGCGCCGAGGCCTGCTGCTGCAGGCGCTCGGGCGTCGTATCCGCAGAGATGGCACCCTGATCGAAGACCAGGACGCGATCGGCCAGTTTCAACAGGGAATTGCGGTGCGTCACCACCAGAAGGGTACGGTTCTTCAGCCAGAACTTCAGCCGGTCGAGGACGGCGGTTTCGGTGGCCGTATCCATCGAGCTTGTCGGCTCGTCGAGGATGAGAAGGTTGGGCTCGTGCAGAAGCGCGCGGGCCAGGTTGATCGACTGGCGCTGCCCCCCCGAGAGCCCTTCGCCCTTCTCCTTCAGCGGCAGGTCATAGCCGCTGGGGTGCGCGGAAACGAAATCGTCGACGCCGGAGATCTTGGCGATATTCAGGATATGACGGTCGTCGTATTCGAAATACCCCATCTGGATGTTCTCGCGCAGGGTGCCTGAAAACAGCCAGGCTTCCTGCAGCATGACGCCGATATTGCGGCGCAGGTCGGACTTGTCGATCTGGCGCATGTCGACCCCGTCGATGAGGATCCTGCCCTCGCCTGGCTGGATCAGCCCGGCCGCGAGGCGCGCAAAGGTCGACTTGCCCGATCCCATGCGCCCAACCACGGCGACTTTCTGGCCGGCCGGGATCTTGATCGACAGATCGCGGATGATCGGGCTGCGCGCGCCGGGAAAGGTGTAGCTGACATTCCGGAACTCGACCGTGCCGTTGAGCTCGGGGCGGCTGAGGCGCTGCGTGGGCTCGTCCTCTTCCTCGTCATCCGAACTCATCAGGGCGTTCAGCGATCTGTAGGCCTGCCGGGCGCTGTTGGCCCGCGACAGCGCCGAGGCAAGCTGCGTCAGCGGTGCCAGTGTCCGCCCGCTGAGGATCACCGCGGCAATCAGCGCCCCCATCGTCACGATCCCGTCCTGGATCAGGAAGACGCCGTAGAAGATGATCATCACCTGGGCGAGCTGCTGCACCGAGGCGGCCGAGTTGATGGCGAATTGCGACAGCAGCCGGTTCTTCAGGCCCAGTTCGGATTGCGAGGCGGCGGCTTCTTCGAAACGCTTGCGCATCAGGCGCCCGGATCCCGTTGCCTGAACGGTCTCCAGCCCGTTCAGGGTCTCGACCAGGACGGCCTGCTTGGACATGCCGGTTTCCATCGCCCCCGAGGCGATCCGTGCCAGCAGCGGCTGGATGACGACACCGGCCAGAATGACCAGCGGGACCGCCAGCAGCGGCACGATGGCCAGGGGACCCGCAATCAGCCAGATCACCCAGACGAAGAAGAAGATGAAGGGCAGATCGACCACCGCCACCAGCGTGGCCGAGGTGAAGAATTCCCGCAAGGTCTCGAACTCGCGCACGACGCTGGCCAGGGCGCCGGATTTGTCCTTGCGCTTGTCGAGATGCATGTTGAGCAGCTTGTCGAAGATCAGCCGCGACATCCGGGCATCGGCCCGCTGCCCCGCACGGTCGATGAAATTGCCCCGCAGCGTCTTGATCAGGAAATCGAAGCCCAGGGCCAGCAGAACCCCGATGGTCAGGGCAATCAGGGACTCAATCGCCTCGTTGGGCACCACCCGGTCATAGACGACCATGATGAAGAGCGCCGTCGAGAGCCCGAGAAAGTTCGAGACGGCGGCGGCGATGAGCACTTGCGTGTAGAGCCATCGGCTTTGCTGCAGCGACCCCCAGAACCAGTTCTTCTTGGATGCGTTGCTCTTCAGTTCCGGTTTCTTCAGGGCCAGAACGACGAATTCGACGCAGTTTTCGGCAAAGATCTCGCGCGAGACCGTCTCTTCCTCGAAATTCTGCTCCGGCCAGGCGATCGTCAGTACGCCCGGTTCGGCAACCTCGGTGACCAGAACCGCCTGGCCCTCCCTGGTGAAGGCAATCAGGGGGCAGTGCCCCTGGGCGATTTCCCGGGCGGTCAGTTCCCCGCCACTGGAAATGAAGCCGGTATTCGAAAAGGCCGAAACCGCATCCTTCGGGTTGAACCTGTCCTGGGTCAGGTCGGGCAGATCACGGATGGCCGACAGGCTGTAGTTGAGCCCGTGATCGCGCAGGATACGCTGGACGCATAGCAGCAGGGTCCGCTCGTTGCGGATCTCCGGCGTCTCCTGGTCGCCGTCCGCGCCATCTGCCCCATCATCAAGGGCGATTTCCGATCCGTCTTCCGGTTCCGAAGGGGCCGGCGCGACGTGATCATGGCGCAACGGTGTCGTCACATCATCACGCTTGTCGGGGGAGGGGGTGTCCTGCATCGATCTGTCCGGTTGTGCGGATGGGGCCGTTCTGGCGTTGATCCGATCCCATATTGGAAAGCCGGAACAATGTCCAAATACGGAATGCTGTCGGCGTGTTCACGTTACGGCTGGTCCTTGGTCTGGGGTGGTCAGGGCGCCTCCTCTTGAAGGGGCAGCTCGGTCTGGGCGCCGTTTTCGCCAGTTTTCCTGGAGCGCTTCATCTGGCGGGCGCGGCGTCCAGTCTTGGGGCGCTGCAATTCGGCATAGGCTTCCTGCAGGCCCTTCATGTCCTTGCGCCACCAGTAAAGCCGAACCCCCACGACCTTGCGCCCCTGCTTGCGGGGCTCCACCTGACAGCTAAAGGACGCGATCGCATTGATCTCTTCGACGGCGGGCGTGATCGCCCGGAGCTTGAGATTGGAAAAGGTCATCAGCTTGCCTTCCGCAACTCCCAGCACCTCGCGAAAGGCCTCGAGCGAAAAATCCTCATGGAAACGATGCCGCAGGCGCACGCGCCGTGCCACGGCTTCGTAAAGTGCCAGGCCGTACTTGGTGGTGAAGGCATGGATGACCGCCAGTTCCAGCTTCCCGAACACGGAGCTTTCGCGCAACAGAGGCACCAGCCGCTTGTCGAAGGAATAGGTGAACTGACCGGGCGCTCGAGCAGGATCTCCCATGTCATTCCCGCCAAGCAGCGCCACCCGGCGGGTGGTCCCGTTGGCGAGACGCACGGTCACGATCGTCTTCATCAGGGCAATGATGCTGTCTTCGATCCGTTCATTGCCCTTGTGGCTGCCGCGCAGCTCAGCGGTCGGGATCGTCCATTCGTGCCCCTCCTTGCCCATATCCGGACCAAAGGCATGAGCAAGGAGCTGATTGTACAATCGCCTGGCCGAGAGCGTCAGCCGGGTGGCACCATCAATATCGATCAACTCTGCAGGCTTGATCATCTCACCCGGAACCGGGACAAGCTCGAGCGTGCGCCGGGACGGATCGTCATCCTTACTTTTTGGGGGAAGCGACATCTCCACGCGGCCCTGTCCTTACAATTACGAAAGACATTGCGTAATTGTAAGGGCTTAGTCAAGCGCCATGACAGGCTGGGATCGCTTTCCCCCCAGACGTAAGGCAACTTCCCCCGAAAGGTAAGAAAACATCCCCCAAGATGTAAGCCGACATCCCCCAAGATGTAATAATAAAAAAGATAACAAGTTCAATAAAAACAGTTAACGGCCCCCGAAGATAGAAGAAAAGAAGAAGAAGAAGAGAAAAACCACTTTATCCACAGGCACAGCGGGCGCCCCTTCCCTAACGCGTTGTGGGATCATCCGCGTACTTCTGGACCCATCGCTTGCAGAACCCCAGAAACGCGGCATCGATATTGCGGGGGGGATCGCTCCGTGCTTCGGTGAAGCTTTTCCACTCCTGGTAAAGGGCAAGAATGTCGAAACCCGGCGCCGCCATGCGGGCCTTCTTGGCAAGCTTGGGAGACGGCTTGTCGGGCAGACCGAAGGCCAGTTCCATCTGATTTCTGGCGAGTTCAGACGTCCTCGGCCGGAAAGTGACCGTGTCATCGCGCAATTCCACATCATAGTCCGGGATATTGCCGTCACTTGCTATCTGCTTGATAAAGAACTTGAATTTCTTGTCCGGTGATTTGCTGCCCACCTTTCGCTTGAGCTTTGCAAGGCCGATCGAAAACATCACGCCCTGGTCACCGACATGTTTGCGGGCCAGTTCGTAGATACGTCTTTCGAGCGGACGACGCAGGCGGAAATACCGCGGGTTGATGGTCAGGACTTCCATGCTCTGCACCGCCCTGAAGGTCCAGTCCGATATCTTGATGCGCACCTGTGTAAGCCGTCCGAAGGGGCTGGCTTCGCCCTTTTCATCCCGGCGTATGGTTTCATAGGCATCGATCAGACCGAACCCCTTGGTCTGCATGTGCTCACCGGTCCTGATATTGGTCTTGATCGTGGTACCCCGCAGCCGGTCCAGGGCATCTTCGAAGCGCTGGTAACTCTCCCGGTTGGTCCGCCAGTTCGTCGCGACCATCACCTCATGGGCCGTCAGTTCGACCCACGGCGAGATCTCGGCACCCGCGTTGATGTCATGGACGAGTTTGCTGATGCAGTAGAGCAGGATGTCCTTGTCCATGATGGTTGCCAGGCCCTTGCCGCTTGGCACCACCACCACACGCTTGCTGTCATGCTGATACTCCAGTTCGCGCATGTCCGGTTTCACCGACAGCGAGAAGACCGGATGCTCCATGCTCACCATGTCATCCTTGGGCGCCGCGTCGGACACATCGAGAATGAAGAAGTCCCGATTGGGATGACGATCTGGAAGCAGATTACCCATGGAAACCTTCTAGCAGATTTCGTCGTTTTGGGAACCACGTTCGTCGTTCTGGGAACCAAAGGGGAGCGATGCAGGGAAGAAACCGAAGCGCCGGAAGCTGTGGATAAGTCTGTGGATAAGTCTGTGGATTTTGTGTGGACAAATTTTTCGAGATTCGCCCCTTTGGGAACCGAGATTCGCCCCTTTGGGAACCGAGATTCGCCCCTTTGGGAACCGAAAACATCGGGAGAGGGCTCTTTTACGAAAGAAAAACAAAGCCTTAAGAAGTCAACAAAGTCGCTGTAACTTATATAACTATATATAACTACTAGGGCCAAAGCTCTGCGAACGGCAAAGTTATCCACAGATCACGGTCTCAGAATCGATAGATGCCGAGAGAACGGAAGCCCAAGAAGGGGGCATGAAAGGACACGAAGAAACCCGAGCCATGCAGATCCACCTCTGAGAAGGATCGCAGGTCCTTGCCGGGAGCGTCACGCCATCATGGCTGACCACTGTCCCGGAGATAGCTGCCCCAGATTTTCAGAAACAGGCGCTTCTTGGCTCCATGCGTGAAACCGAACTCACGGACGGCTTGCTCGGAAAAGGCTTCGAAGACATCGGCTGGAATGCGAACCTGCAAGGGACGGGTTGCTTCTCGGGCATCCGCATGGGCCAGACCGACCGGTCGTTCCGGGAACCGGCGCGGGTCCTGGGCCATGACATCGGCAACCGTATCGAGCGCGGGCGGGGTGCCCTTGCCTTTCTTGAGCCTGGACAGACTGGTCTTCATGTCACGCTCCTCTCGCTGAGTTCCGCCATCTTGTCGATGAGGGCCTGTGCCAGGATAACCGCACGCTGGTTCAGTGACCGATAGGAGGTTTCGGTGATCGCGCGTCCGGCATCCGCAGCCGATCCATAGGCTGTCGAAACCGGAACAATTCCATCCAGAACGGCATACCCTGCCTGCAACAGGTATTCACGAGCCGCCAGGCTTTCCCTGGCGCTGCCGGTGGTCTTGAAAAGGGCAAAGACGATCCTGTCGACCGCGATCCCCTTCTTGCGCAGCCCATGCGCCAGGACAACACCCGGATGCAGGTCGTCCAGCGTCTGTCCGGTCGGAATGACGGTCAGATCCGCCACCCGGGCAATCTCGTGGGTCTGTTCCGATGCGTTCGGCTTGCCGTCCATGATCAGGGCATCGAAGCGCGGGGCCTCGGCCAGGGCGGTCTTGACCGAGGCAAAGCTCTGAACCTGGATCTCGGGCATGATGCCATTCTCGGCGCGGCGGCCCGCCCAGTAGGTGCAGGTCTGCTGCTGGGTGTCGAGGTCGGCGATCTTGGCCGCAAATCCGCCGACAGTGAATTCGCGCGCCATCATCCGGGCCAGGGTGGATTTCCCGCTGCCGCCCTTCTGGGACACCATCCCGATGATATGGGTCATGTCGCATACTCCAAGCCGATACTTTCATGAAAGCATGCATGCATGCATGAAGTAAAGCATGTTTTCATGCATGCATGCTTTGCGCTTTTCATGAAAGCATGCATGCATGAAACCCAGATGGCGGCCATGCACGGATCGACGCAGCCTTGCGGAATGGTCCCGGCCCGAAAAATTCCCGCATGTGCAGCGCATGTGCAACACAAGCCACACGACGTGCTACCATGAATGGCTTGGAGGCAGAGAAAATGCTATTGCATCATGGCATAAGAAGAAGATTGTTGGCGTGCCCCCCGTGCCGGGAAGCGCGTAACTGTCTTGACAGCGGAACAAGCTACGCACAAACCAGCAGTGAACAAGCTTCAGGCACCCGGAACCCACTTGCCTTGTCTTAATAAAATAAGGAAAGTGGCCGATAAAAGACTTGGAACGAGGATCAGAACATGAACATCATGACACCGGAAAAACTCGCCGAATTGACGCAAGACGCAGCGGCGACCGAGAACACCGCTCTGAAGCGGCTGATGAAGCAGTGGGAAAAGAAGCTCGCCAAGAACACCAAGCGGGCGACCGGCTTTAGCCTCATGGCGGTCACGCTGGCAGCCTGCGGCGGCAGTGACGACAACGGGACCGGCGACAACGGCGACAACGGCACCACGCCGACGACCGAGGCGCAGCGCTTCTTCGTCCTGGATTTCCCGACAAAGACCGTCAATACGCAGGAAATCGCCATCGACGGCGGCACCATCGCCATCCAGGATGCGCTCGATGCCTTCGCGCAACTGGTCGATGCGCAACTGGTCGATGGTGGCGAGATCACCATCGAGAACATCAATATCATTCAGGAAGCGGTCGACGGCCGTGATCAGGTCGTGCTGATCGGCGGCGCCGAGGGCGAGTCTCTCAGCTTCGAGGATTTCATCGATCTGCTGCAGGCCAACAACGTCATCACCGTGGGTCGGGTCATCCTGACGCCCGAGTTCAACAGCGGCATCGTGTTCGTGCCGGGCACCGTCCCCGGCGACCAGTTCACCGAGGGTGAATTCGGGACCATGGGCAACCCCTCCAGTGGGGATGACACCATCTTCATGGGGCGTACCGAACTGCTGCACGCCTCCATCCTTGATGGGGGTGAAGGCGACGACACCCTCGTGATCGAGGCCAAGGGCGCGTACGCCCAGCCGTCTGCCGTGGTCAATATCCAGACCGTGCGCATCCTGAACAGCGAAAACACCACCGCCGACGTGCTCGGGCGCGTTGACGATCAGGATATTCTGACTCCGGCGGAAGTCGGCGATCTGATTCTTTCGACCTTCCCGCTCACCGCAATCGACCCCAACGACCAGAACACCTGGATCGACCTCGCCTCGGCGTTCGACATCGAAACGTTGATCATCGGTGAGAATGCGGGTGTCACCGACAGCAACCTCGCAGTGGTCGGTGTGAACAACGGAGCGGAACTGGTGCTCCAGGGCGGCTTCGCCAACGATGTGCTCGTCAGCTCCGGCTTCAACTTCGGCACCAGCGGCGTGTTCAGCCTGCGCCTCGAAGACGTGAACTTCGAGGACAGCGCACAGCTGATGATCGCCCAGAACTCGACGCATCTCGGGATCAACTCGACCGGTGACGATCTTACGGTCGAGAACTACATTGCCAACGGCGATTTCGGCGGCAAC
>PXDX01000013.1 GCA_003564915.1 candidate division WWE3 bacterium | reverse complement strand
GGACAAACGAATCACTCTTAATGTGGCTATAGAAACACCCCTTACGTTTTATGGTTTAATGGCGGATATAGCTAAGGTGTTTGGTGCCACAGGTGTGCTCGATCCCGATGGAGATGAAGCAAGCTGGCCACAGAACAGTACGCTTTCGGTTAGGAAATTAAAGGAAATAGGTTATCCTACTCTCGCTTACGATGAGCTTCTCAATATTCTTCGAGCGGATAGTCAGGCAGAGGTCGAGTAGCTCAACTCCACACTGGAAAAGCATAGCGGAATAGGCAGGTGCCGGTCAAAAGCACTGCAGTTCTCACAATTTAGTTCGACGCTCGTCCGGGTTTAGATGGATGGGCTTCCTCGCCGTTCTCAACCGTTCTCCCAGGCGTAGCGCTGCTTGCTGTTCCTCTGGCGTAAGCATCTGCCCTCGGAATTGTCGCTGTCCTTCAAGGTATATCATGATCGCAGCTCGGGAACCGAGATCGGGATGTTCATACGGTTTCTCATCGGAACCTCGGAACACCAAAGTGGATTCAATTCTGCCAATGTCGCTATTGAAAAACGCTGGGTCTGTAACCATGTCCAGGCTGAATCGGTAGCCGTCGTAGTCTAGGAGCCTGTGACACAGGCTCCTAAAAGCCCTAACGCATGTTTGACAAACCAATGTTTGATTAGTTGATTTTACAGCGAAAAAAATCAGATTAGTCATTACACAATAGTCTGGTCAGCATTTTGGGGGTTTGCGGGCTGACCGCTTGTGATGCCGAGAGCCTTAAGCGTCTGACGTGCTCGTGGGGAACCTGGAGTCAGCCCGCTTTTATGCTTACCATTTACAGTAAAGCGTACAAATCGAATGGTCTTGAGCGCATCGAGCGCATCGCGAACTGAGAGCTGGACGCCAGCTTGCTTGAGTTTTCGTTCCATAAATCGTTCAACAAGAAACGCCAAAGCAGCAATAAAGATGTGTGCTTGCACACGCTTATCTGCGCGGTGGCAAATCGGACGCATGGCTATAGGGTCTTTCAAAGAGCGAAAACCTCGTTCGACCTCGTTTAACTCCTTATAATACTGTACAGCAGCACCAGCAGTAATATCTTGTTGGTCAGTCTGGATAATGTATTTGCCTTCATATTTCTTTTCACGTGCAAGATTAACAGGATGCTCATAGAAGCTCAGTTGTCCATCTTGTAACTTCCAGTCGTAATAACGATGACCATGGTTTTTTTGCAGTACTCGCTCAACAGCTGCACCAATTTTCTCTGGGCTCTTGAGTTTGCCGGTTTCTACTCTTACCTGAACCTTCTGAAGTGCCTTGAGCACTCTAGACATTGACTGCAACCTCATTCGCTGCTCATAGTCACGACGCTCATCGCTATCAACAACAAATACGCGCACCCCTTCCCTAGCACACAACACCTCTTGAACTCGGGTTCTTGGAGGATGTGCTTTTTCACGTGTGTTAATACCACCAGGGCAATCAATCCACTTGCTGTCGTCGATCCTATCAATCAACTCTTCCGCCTCCGAATTCCGGCGGCGATTCATTCCAACTAAAAAACCCGTAGACTCGTCAGCTTGAAGCAACTCAAGGTTTGACTGACTGACCATGCCACGATCACCAACAAACACAATGCGCTTGAACTTGAAGCGCTGCTTAAGATCCGAAATAACTTCCGGCACTGTCGTGCTGTCGCGAACATTACCCTCCCAAACGTAATGTGCTATTGGCCACCCCGCAACCATTACCACACCAACAATTACCTGTACCTGACGAGGCTTACCATCACGACTGTAGCCATGCTTAGCGCTGGGCGGCCCATTACCCTCAAAGTAGGTAGACGTAATATCAAACAATACCAAATCAGGCTCAAGCGAAAACAAATCTCGTAGTTGGTAATACAAACCTACTTCCAGCTCGTCCTTCAGCGCAATCAGACGATCCAACGAACGATACCAGCGCTGCAACTGCTTGAAATCTACCTTAACTCTATTACTCTGCTTCCATTCGGGTACATAGCGGCGACCTGACCGATCACACACGTAATCACTTTCAAGCCATGCAGCCAGTCCGTGTTCACTCGTGGGATTAATGAGACGGTTCGATATTAAAGCAACAATACGGCTTTGCCAGTCATCACCAGACGTTCTCAAACTACGGCGCCCTTTCTTGCTTTCTGCTATACGTGCACAGTCATTCATTAATTCAACAAGACGCAGCTCTTGCACTATCCAGCGAACGGTCATCATCGGACCCCACGTGCTGGCATCAATCATTTCAATCGACCCCTGCTCATCGCAAAAACTTTTCTCATTCCCCTTTAAGAAACGGTTTAGCTGTGGAAGCAACTCTTCAAGTGTGTCGCGACGACCAAGGTTGGCAATCACCTTTTGCTTAACCGTGCCGCCCTCACGGACTGAAGCAACTATGCGCACATATTCATGGATTTGACCGGAGCTGCTGGGAATTTTAACCGAGCGAATAAACATGCGTCTATTATCATTACTATATAGCCCGCTGTCCACCCCTAATTATACATATCATCAAAGAAATATCTACTGATATTATCACTACGCTTTTTTCAAAAAATCGCCCCCCAGCCGCATATTCTCAATACCTTACACTGCTAAAAAGTAAATTTGAGACGTCGGTTTGTTAAACATGCGCTAAAAGTAGGTGCAACGATGGGTAGAAAGAGCATAAAGAGGATCTGTCTGCCCTGAGTAAGCGGAGCACATCGAAGGGCTGAGTATGTTATCAGTCATGAATGAAGAAAAATTATCGACCATATGATCCTGAGCAAGAGTACTTATTACCACCATCCCTGCATGATTGGTTGCCGTCGAAATCATCTGTTCTATTTTATATCTGATACGGTCGATGAGCTTGATTTGAGTGGACTAAAAGCTGTTTCT
>PXDX01000043.1 GCA_003564915.1 candidate division WWE3 bacterium | reverse complement strand
TGGGTTTCTCGAGGCGCGTAGAGGTTCATTTGTTTTCAAGTCAAGCTGTGGTGCCGGGGCAAGCGCCTTCAGCGGTAGATCAAGAACAACTGGACGAACTTGGTGTTAAAATAAAAAATAAAAAATAAACAAAAAAACATGAATAACCCAAAAGAAGAAAAAACATTTTTAATGATAAAACCGGACGGCGTCCGAAAAGGGCTTATTGGTGAAGTCATAAAAAGAGTGGAACAAAGAGACCTTAAAATCGTTGCTTTGGAAATGTTCCAACCCACAAGAGAAGACATTGATAGCCACTATCCCAAAGACGAGAAATGGATGAAGCGTTTGGGAGAAAAAACTTTAGCTACCTATGAAAAGTACGGATATGACGCCAAAAAAGAACTGGGAACCGAAAACCCTTTGGAAATAGGCAAGCAAGTAAGGAAGTGGCTTATTGATTTTATGACATCAGCCCCGATGGTTAGGATGGTTATTCAGGGAGTGCATGCCATTGATATGGTTCGTAAGATAGTCGGACCTACAATGCCTTCGGATGCCGATATGGGAACGATAAGGGGGGACTTTTCGGTTGATTCCCCGGCTCTGGCAAATCGGGAAAAAAGAGCAATTCAAAACTTGGTTCATGCTTCTGAAAATCCGGAAGAAGCCAAACACGAAATTGATTATTGGTTTAAGGGCAGAAAGTCTTTTGAATATAAACGTTTCGGAGTTGACAACTAAAGAATGGACAAGAAAAGCAAAATAAAAGTTTATTTATCTTTTTTTATGAGGGCCACGATAGTCGCGGCCCTCATTTTCGGCGCCTTTAACGGACAATGGCTTATAGTTTTCATAAGCGTTTTGTCTTTGGTGGGAATGTTTTTGCCCGCGATTATTGAGAAAAATTTTAGAATTGTTTTGCCTGCCGAAATGGAATTGGCGGTTATGATTTTTATTTATGTCGCGCTTTTTTTAGGAAACGTTCGCGATTATTATGAAAGGTTTTGGTGGTGGGACCACATTATGCACACCGCCGCCGGAGTGGTGTTGGGGCTTTTCGGGTTTATGATACTTTATGAACTTTATGTCCGAAACAACATTAAGATGAGCCCCTCTTTACTTGCTTTCTTGGCTTTCACCTTCGCTCTCGCCTTGGGAGCTCTTTGGGAAATTTTTGAATTTGCAGTTGACAAGTCCTTAGGTGCCAACCTTCAAAAATCAAACGATGACACAATGTGGGACTTGATAGCTGACTCTGTCGGTGCCGCTTCGGTTTCCATCGCGGGATATTTTTACATCAAAAAAGGAAAAAGAGGAGAAGGATTTTTTGGAGAACTTTTGGAAAAATATCTGAAAAGCAACAAAAAAACAAAGGCTTAAGCTCTTTTTAGCCGTTAAAACGGCCGATTTTTGGGGGACTTGATTTTTGTTTTTTTGTGTGCTAGGTTGAAAGTAGGCTCTGCTTTCTAAATTCCAGATCTTTTTACCAAAGGGAGCCCTACATAGTCCTAAGTTGCTGATTCGTTCGGGATTTAGGCACTGCGGGCACCCACTTAAATTTAAGCTGGTAAATTTGAAGGCGGGGCGCAAGACCCCGCTCCTCGTTAAGGAGCAGGGGGTTTTGTTTTTAATGAACCGCTCTCAAACTGCGACTTGACTCTTTCGTTGGAACGTGACATAAAGTAAAAAGTACATTTTCTCTTTCAAGCTTTCATTCGGCGAACGAAAACGTTTCGTCCGTCCCTCAACAAAGGAGGCGTTTCGTGACCACTCTTTTTTTGGTGTTACTCGTTTTCGTCACTGCAACGGCAATTATATTAATTGTTTTTTTGGAAAAAGGGGACTCCGAAGAGACCAAAGAAAAACAGACGCAAAAGCGTCCCGAGATGGTTGTTGGAACGATTGTTGATGTTTTTGAGAATCGGCGTGATGGTTGCAAAGAAAATTACGCCGGCAGAGGAACTATCGTTTCCCGGGGCCTTTTTCGCGCTCAAGTCCGTTTTCATGACGGTGAAACATCCTGTTATTCGATTGAAGCGCTTGCATTCGTTTACCGCCCTCCGGCGGAAAACAGACCGTCCCGCGTGCGTTAAGTGCACGCGGGGCTTTTTTTGTGTTAAAAATTGTTGGTGAATTAGCCATAAAGCCAATACTTTTGTAAAATAGAACAGACGGACAAAAATCGGTTCACTATGGCAAAAAACAAAAAAAGGAAAATTTTTGTAGGTGTTGCATGGCCGTACGTCAACGGCGATATGCACATTGGTCACTTGGCGGGCTATCTTTTGCCTGCGGACATTTTTGCCCGCTTTCACAGATTAAGAGGAAACGACGTTTTAATGGCTTCCGGCTCCGATTGCCACGGAACTCCGATAACCGTTGAAGCCGAAGAAAAGGGGGTTCATCCGCGTGAAATCGTTGATGAATACCATTCTAAAAACTTAAAACTTTTTGAAGAAGCTAGGCTTGATTTTGATATTTTTACGGCAACAACAACCGCAAACCACAAACGCATCGTTCAGGACTTTTTTCTTGCCGGACTTAAAAAGGGATACATAATCAAGGGTTTAACAAAGCAGTACTACTCCGAAAACGAGAAAAGGTTTTTGCCGGACAGATATGTTGAGGGAACGTGTCCTTACTGCGGTTACGAAGAGTCGCGCAGTGATCAATGTGACAACTGCGGCAAACTTATAGCCGAAGGAGAACTCAAAAAACCGCGAAGCAAAAAAGGCGGAAATGAGGTTGTTTTGCGAGAAACCGAACACTACTTTTTTGATTGGAGCCAGCTTCAAGATTTTCTTGAAAAATACTTTAAAAAAAGAAGCGGTCAGTGGCGCAAATGGGTAAGGTCCGAAACTGAAAACTGGTTGAAGGAGGGACTGAAGCCAAGAGCAATAACAAGAGACATAGAGTGGGGAATAGAG
>PXDX01000131.1 GCA_003564915.1 candidate division WWE3 bacterium | reverse complement strand
GGATTCAGAGGAGGGACTGGGTGATACAGAGGAAGAACAGGAAGAAGAGGACTCTGACTTTCAAGGAGTAATTAGGACGGTTCCCGGAGCATGCTTGGTGTACAAAAGAAAGGACGAGCAGAACAACTACGAGGAGTTATGGGTATATAATGTGGGTGGTAGAGATATGCGCCCCGAGATAAAAGTACGGAATAGCATATTAGCAGGAACAGACATTGATCCGAAAACGCAAAGGTCACAGGATGGACAGCAAACATGTGATACAACAACAGTCGGAAACGTGCAATTTTTACACATCAGAGGACTATTGAATTAATGTATACTGGTTACGAACTATCTAAAGACTCTAGAGATGCACTACTAGACAAATTCCCACCAAAAAATTCGACCGTGTTGGGTCACCATATTACCGAAAAGTTTGGTGTTCCACCTGATCACCCACCACCAAAACAGCCTGAAAGGGTTCTAGTTGTAGGCTATGCCGTGGCTGATGGCATCGAGGGTCTGCTGGTATCCATAGACGGAACTGTTGATCGTCCGACAGGCGGCAAGTATCACATAACATGGTCCATTGATAAAGAGAAAGGCAGAAAGCCGGTTGATACAAATAAAATAATAGACGATGCACAACCTGTAGATTCGATGCCCATCGAGGTCAGAGCAAAGACCTTTACCAAATCTACCGAGAAATCCTTGCAAGAAAACACGTTCTTGACTTTTTTCAATAATTATTCTTGATTTTTTGTGTACCATCCATTTACTATATTCCTGAAATAGAGGATATAGAAAATGGACTCAAGTGAAGAAAAAACAATCCCCGAAGAATCTAAAGAAGATCTTATAAAAAATAGTGATATTTATAAGGGTTTGGAAGCTATGGTTTCGTTACAGGTGTCAGAGCTTAGCGAACTAATAGCGAAAGGAAAATCGGCAAAGACCAAAACATCAAAGAAGCTTTATGAAAAGAAGATAGAAAAGAAGAGGGAGAAGATACTAAAGTATTTATTCCAGTTAGATAAGCTTACCAAAGGGAAAGTTCAGGATGTTCTGGAAGAACTGGAAAATGATAACAACGACCTAAAAGTAGAAGAGGGGGATACAGAGTAATGTTGATAGGAATATCTAGTTCACAGGGACAAGGCAAAACCACCGTCCTATCCTCATTGCGCGAGTATGGCATATCTGTAATACCAATCAATACTGCCAGAAGTATATTAGGTGAATGGGGAGTGAGTCTCTCTGATTTAGAGCGTTCACCAGATTTGCGTATCAAGTTTCAGGATCGTCTAATAAAAGATCATCATTTGTCTTTAAAGGAAACAGATGGGGGTCACTCTACTGTCTTAGTAGAACGAACATTTGCTGATATATTTGTATATACTCTTTTGTCCTTGGGTGCGTTCAATGAATATAGTAAGTGGTTAGACGAATATTATGAACAGTGTAAAGAATATCAAAAAATATTTGATAAAGTAATCTTATTAGAAGGAAGAGATTCTACTGATGTGGAGAATGACGGTGTTCGTTCTACAAACCAACATTTTGTTACTCTAGTTCAACATAGCATACGCCATTATGTTCACGAAATGGCAGAAGCTGAAAACGGGGTTATTCATGTACAAACACCAGATCACCAAGAAAGAATACAACACATTCTAAAAGGAATCCATTCATGAGCACTAGTACCTTTAAATACGTAAAAGAAAAAAAGTACTTAGCCTTGCATGTTGACACTACTGGTTTGAACTTTGATGGATATGATGTGACTGAAGGATTTGATATAGTAGCTATATGTCTTATGGTATGTGATTTGGAATTTAATGTGTTAGATCATGTGGTTCTTTATAATTCCACGGTCAACGAATCCGATTTACAGAATTCAACTCAATATCATGGAATAACACGGGCGGTATTGGACGAAATGGGACTGGATGAGGAAGATTTTGTAGCAGAAATAGCCAACTTTATAATTAAGCACTTTTTTCCAATAGATGAAGATTCAGATGACGAATACTATGCTCCAATTAAATGCATAGGACATAATATAGGAACATTTTCATTACCATTTCTAACTGCACTACTAGATAGACATTCTTTGCCCATAAACTTTTCTGTGAATGTGTTAGATACTTATTCGGTGTTAATCCCTACGGCAGGCGAGTTGAATCTCAACCAATTAATAGAGATTTTTGGGGATGATCCCGATGGTGATGATTACAGCAGTACTTGTTATAAATGCAAGGTATTCATAAATATATTCAAACGGATAAGAAAATTATGGACAAAGAAAGTCTTAAAAGAATAGAGGGTTTTGTAAACCAACGTATAGATACGGTCAAGGAACAACATAAAAAAGAATTGGCCGCGCTATCTAAGCGATTCGACTCTGAGAATAAAAAATTACAAAGACTAAATGCGATGAACACACAAAAGGTTCGGCGCTTGGAAAATATTGTAGCTCAACATAGTAGAGAGATACAACATTTGGAGCAAAAGGTTTCAGAGGCCAATAACAAACTTAGAACGTGGGGTGGAAAATGATTGGAGGATTCCTTATAGCATTTTGGAGAGAGACTGCCATTGCAACTCTAATAGTATTTATGTATCTGGCTAACGTGTTCTATGTGGATAAAATCAGGCTAGAGCGAGACCTTGCACAATCTAGATATGATACTGTTAGCCATGTATTGGAAACACAGAGTAACAAGATATTAGAAAACTCTGAGACTACAAAGCGTATAGTACAGGATGAAATGAGTGCATTAGACAATAGATTAAATAGACAATCTAGGGAACAAAAAGAACAAATAGAGGAACTTTTGAAATCTGAGGTACCCGATGGTTCTATGGAAGAGTTAATGCAGTTTTTAATAGAAACTGTTGACCAATTGAGGTGGACCGATGATTAAAGCAATTATCATATCAAT
>PXDX01000062.1 GCA_003564915.1 candidate division WWE3 bacterium | reverse complement strand
AATTGTCGGAACATTCTTAATGTCGGTTATAAAATGTAGCTCTTTAACAGTTGTTATTTCCACTATCTTTTTTTCCGCTTTTCATGCCGTCCTCAATAACCTCTATTTCTTTCTTTGTCAAACCATAAAGTTCATACACAAGAAGGTCTATATTTTTCTCTTGTTTTAACGTATTGTTAGTCTTACTACTATCTTTTTCTTTCAAGATTTGCTTAACTAAATCGACTAAACGGTTTTTTTTATCACCAGAAACTGATGCCAATGGTATTTTTGATAAATGATAATTATCAAATCGCATAGTCCCGGAGTATTTCAGCGAGTTTGACCTCAAACCGGTTGCATAACCTCTTGCAGGTTATGTTTGCTCATCTGCCACGCAGTATAACGCATCGCACGAGCGTGAGCAAGATTTTGTTTTCGTTGGTTTAGTATCACCTCCCTTTGGCCCGATAGGGTCTGTAGGGGAGTAACGTAGCCCAGAGAGCTATGCGGGTCATTGTTGTAAATATCGGGGAATTGTTCAAGCCAGGTAACGATATCAGCAACCTGCTGGAACGATTGAGGAGCATCCCTGTGATATTTGAGAGTTTTTATGAACGATTCTATCCACGCCTGGTCATCCGGCGTGTGAGGTCTCCCAAAATGCACGGGAGCGCCTAATAGCTCTTTGATAGTATTCTTGGTTAAGCGAGATTTCATGGCTGATCCCCGGTCACAATGCGCTATAAGCTTAGATACGAGGTGTTCCGGTATTAGTGAGTAAGCTTCCTGCACCGTACGTGCAAGGTCACTTGAGGATATCGAGTGAACCGCATATCCGATGTGAAGCAAGTACCTCTGTGGAAGTATCATGACTGGTATAGCCCATACATTTATGCCGGGATCTGTCCTGAACTGGGTGCCGTCGTAGCAAAGGAGAGAGAATCCCTCCTCCAGCAGCGTGTGGGCGCTGACATAGGGCGCCGGTTTACGGTGATATTGCTGTGGCTTAACCATATTTTTAGCTTTAAGGACACGGTAAACTGAGGATAAAGACGCGTGGAATTTACCGGTTTCATGACCGTGTACAAACACATGGCTCAAGGGTTTCCCCATAAGATCGGGAAGCCAAGCTGCATCTTCTATGGCTTGGCGCTCATGAGGACAGAGCTTGTTCCATGCCGTTCTTTGTTTTAAGGGCTTAGAATCGGCCCAGCGTCGGAATTTACGAGGTTCAATACCGAATACCGTGCATGCTTTTTTCTGGGTCATGCCCTTTGTCATGGATTCTTTGATAATGTTTACCACGGCTTGTCTTGTCTCCAGTTTAAAGTGTCCTTTAAGAGGGCCTTTAAGCCCTAGTTCGTCCTTTTTTTTAACAAGGCCAGCTCGTGACCGACGGCCGAGAGAGCATCTTTGGCCTCGTTCAGTTCTTTGGCGACTTGTTGGTACTGTTCTTGAGACACTATTTTTTTTCGCCGACCCGGTTTTCCGGGATTTGCCAGAGTTTCTAGGGCCGCGGCTTTGATCTTTTTGCGAATAGTGACCAGATCCCAGGGCTTTAGGCCGTAACGGGACAGAATGTTTTTGACCGAGGCGCCCGGGGCGTTGCATTCGAGGTATATGTCGTAGAGCTGTTCGGGAGTGAGTTTTATTCGTTCTTTTTTTTGGTTTATGTTCATAATAGTGTCCAATCTTGGCCTCCTTAGGGCATTATACCCTGATTTGCCGGTATATGCCAGGGGCTACGCCCCTGGCATATACCGATAGTTAATTAACAATCAGGTTTGAGGACACTATCGCTGAAAAAACGGGAGTCCTTATTGCGTTGCCATAAATAAATTTATAGGCATACCATGATATTAGCTGAGAATTCAAAAGCGCTACTACAAACTCCAATGGGTAATTTTCATCTGTCACAAAAATATTACTAACACTCCCTAAGCTCACTACCCCTTTATAATCAACAGTTGCCATTAAAATTATATGCTCTTTAGGATTACAGACGTGAGCTACTATATTTTGCATTATAACTTTCGGAACTTCCATATATGCAAGGTCATTTTTTATTTTACCATACTTGCTTTTGGTCAATCCTTCTATAGCTTGTTTAAGTATGTAACGCCCAATTGATTTACACCGATATATGTCAATATCCCAGTCGTTGTTTACTAAATCTTTCTGAATATCCAACCCACGCTTTATATAACAGATATCCGAAAGACAGTTCGTGTCTTTTTTAATTTTTTCACCTATTCTAATTTCAATATCAGATAGACCTGTAAGGAAAACTCCGAATGTATCAAGTACTTTTTTTTCAACATTAACATTTTGCCCGACAATGCCTTCTGGGCCCATTTTCCCTGAAATATAATTAAAGTTTTGTTTTTCCTTTGCAGCTACAAAAACTACCTGCTCCAACAAAACATTTTCAAAACCCTTACCAGCGTCGAGCAAATTATTTACGTCTTTTCTAAGCATACACCGTGCAGTTTCCCATGAATTGCTGTATGTGAAAGATTTTGGAATAATATAACAAATCGTCCCATCACGTGAAGATAAAACAAATCCCTTTTCAATAAACAATATTGCGGAGTTTAAATTCCCAGATATATGCTTATAATTTTGCTTTATGTATGATTTCATATCATTATCAAATTTTACACCATACGGCGGATTGGCAATCACAATATCAAACCCATCCTTAATTCCGAACATCCATTCCGGATCGAACCATCCGACCGATTCATCGGCAAACGGGTCCCAACTGCTCAGCATACGGGTAAATTTCGGCTCTTCCTGTTTTTTTATTTTCTTTTCTTCACCGGATAAAAAATACTGCGGCCTTGATATTCGCTTCCAATAAAACTCGACCATCTTCTTCTGAATCTTCAGGAATTTTATCTGTATTTTTTCTTTTTCAATCCCATAGCTTCTTAGATACTCATCACGAAGATCTTT
>PXDX01000086.1 GCA_003564915.1 candidate division WWE3 bacterium | reverse complement strand
TTGCAATGAAAGTATCCAAGCTATTAGTATTGTTAGAAAGAACAATGAACTCCCTTGTTTCGGTCACCGCGTCAAGTTTTGGCGGTGGAAGACAGCAGAGAGCCAATCAGGTTCAGTTAAGGAACATTAAATTTACCCCGGCAATACAACAAGGGATATTAAGAATTGAGTGCGAAACATTCTCTAGTACCGCAGGAGATGGACCGTATCAAACGGTTATGCAGTTGGAGGGCGTAGAGTTCATTGACGATTCACGGTATAACTTTTTACAAGGTGCATAAGCTAGAGATTCTGCTAAATATAATACACATACGTTTACTGCTACTGATGGTAATACTTACTATGCTAGTTATGATCGAGCTACTAGCTTAGATGTAAAGGTGCGTTGTACGTGTAAAGATTTTAGATGGCGTTTTGCTTATTATAACTCCGGGGATAATTCTCTTTATGGCGATCCACCGGCACCATATATAAGCAAAACTGACCGACCACCCGCCAATCCTAATAACACTCCGGGAGTTTGTAAGCATTTAGTGAGATTAAAGAAAGAACTTGAGAAAGAAGAATTTTTCAGAGCATTATTGAATTAAGAAAGAATTAAGAAAGAAAGAAAGAAAGAATTGAGAAAGAATTGAGAAAGACTCTTTACAGTGAAGGCGCATGCCTCTATTGTATAGACGCGAACATGGGGTTCGCATAGAAATACTTCGAGAACGACTCAAGAAAGAAATAAGAACGAATCGAGAAAGTATTTAAGAAAGACACAAGAAAGGAGAAAGAAAGTGGCTAAAAAAACAATGGCAGACCTTCAAAAGTTTTTGAAGGAAAGAGAAGAAAACAAAGGCGGTAACCGTATCAATTATAATTCAGATATTTACCCCTTTTGGAATATGAAAGTCGGAGAAACCGCAACGGTTAGAATTCTTCCCGACATGGACGATGAAAACCCTTTTCCGTTCGTAGAAAAACTAGAACACAAATTAATGATCAATGGCAAATTAGAAAATATACCATGTCCCAAGATGCATGGCGATTCGTGCCCAATTTGTGAACTGTCCCAAGAATATTACAATGCAGATGATGAAGAGAATGGTAAACATTACTACCGTAATAGAATGCATCTTTGCAAAGCTGTAGTGATATCTGATCCTCTTCCAGAGAATGATGATGGAGAAAACTTTGAAGGAAAGGTTGTTACCCTCCAGCTTGGGTTCCAGATTATGGAAAAAATTATTGAACAACTTGGAACGTTTTTTGATCCGGAGGAAGATGCGTTACCATGGGATTTGATCGAAGGATATAACTTCAAAATAAAGAAGACCAGTCAAGGTAAAGGACATCCGAAGTATGACATCGGGTCTACCTTTGAGCGTAGCAGCAGCCCTGTACCGAAATCGGTCCTGAAGGATCTAGAACTTGTAGATTTGGACACCCTACTACCAGAAGTAGCAGGGTATGACAAAATCAACGAATTGCTTCAGGCGCACATTTCTGGCGGGAGCGCGGAGGATGACGATGACAGTTTGTCCAAGAAGAAGAAAAAATCGTCTACGGATTCCGGTGCGAGAAAATCTGCTAGCCGCGCAGCCCTAGAACGGCTTTCCGGTGATGATGCAGATGGCGAAGATGACGATGATGACGGTACCGAAGATCAAACGGAAGATGGGGCTGAGGCGGATTCTGATGAAGATGATGAGGATCTACGACAACTTGTTGCACAAATCAAGCGTAGCAAAGGTAAGTAACACACTTGCCTTCAACCCCCCAAGCCTGTAGAATTTTCTACAGGCTTTTTTTATTCAAAGGAGTATTAAAATGAAAAATGGACTACAGGGTTTTAGAAAGAAAGCGGAGAAGATGGGTAACGTAATTACTTCGTCCAAGCCACCGCATCTATGGCTCAATACCGGGTTTTATTCTGTTAACAAAGTAATATCAGGTTCGTACAATAAGGGATGGGCAAATGGTAGATTGGGTATGGTAACCGGACCATCCGATTCAGGTAAAAGCTTACTTGCTATGTCTGCCGCAGTACAGGCTCAGAGAGCAGGGTATGGAGTTTTCATATTGGACACCGAGTTTGCATTGGACGATGACTACATGTCTAATGTAGGACTGGATGTCGATGACGAGTTCTTATTCTTTAACAAAACCAACTCTATTGCTACTGCAAAAGAACTCATCAGCAATTTCCTTAAAGAATATAAAGAGAACAAGGTGTCAGAAAATCTGCCACCGGTGGCTCTTATTATTGATTCTATCGATAGGCTCTTAACTGATTCACATGTTAAGAAAGATGAAGCGGGAGAAATGTATCAAGATCAAGGTCTGCATGCCAAGATGTTAAAGCAATTTTGTAGTGACTTGGCGCAAGGTATAGGCGATCAAGAAATTTTCGGTATCGCAACAAAACAACCATACAAAAATCAAGACCCTATCATGGTAAGGGTCGAGCCGTGGATCATCACGGATGCTCTTAAGTTCCCGTTCAGCCAGATTTTGTTGGTTACTAATGTGAGACTAAAAGATAAGAAGACTAATGAAATTGAAGGCATTAAAGCAACGGCATTTGCATACAAGACTAGATTTTGTAAGCCCCGTCAAAAAGTAAAGGTGGACATCCCATATGATATATCTTTAGATGCATACAGCGGAATATTAGATGCGGCTGTAACAGCAGGCGTATTACAGAAAAACGGTGGATGGTATAACTTCGAAGGAGAAAAATTTCAAGAATCTTCTAGCGCGGAACATATGGATGCAATATTTAAAAAGTTGGTTGAAACAGACGAAGATTCAAATATTGTATTTGATGTGGAGTTAGGAGAGGATGAGATGGAAGATCACGAACTGGGAACAAGCGTAAATACTAGGAGGAAGAAGAAAACCCCACAAGATGCGTAAAAGTCGGTTACTAGAAATCATGCGAGATAGAGAAAAGG
>PXDX01000123.1 GCA_003564915.1 candidate division WWE3 bacterium | reverse complement strand
TTATATGTATACAGCTGGATACCGGCTTAGGAGAGAGGGAGGCCAACCTGTCGATATTAGAGTTACCGGGATGATAAGTGCAAAATCAATTCCTGAAGGAGCCAACGTCTATCTAAATGATGAACTTACAACGGCAACGAATTCCTCAATACCTGGATTGACTCCCGGAAAACACTCCCTCAAAATAACAAAAAGAGGCTTTATGGATTGGGAAAAAGAGATCGAAGTGTTTCCGGAAATGGTCACGGACATTACCGCGGTCTTATTATCAAAGACACCTAGAATAGAGCCCCTCACTCAAACAGGAGCTACAAACCCGTCTATCTCTCCCTCTCTTAATTCAGTGGCATATTTTTCTCAGGACGAAAAGAATCCGGGAGTATGGATACTTCCCCTAACCACTAACAGACTTAATATTTTCAGCGCGGCTACCTCTGTAGTTTTAGAAGATACTGCTTATACAAAATTTTCAGAAGGCCTCAGTATTGAATGGTCTCCAAATGAAAACCAGATTCTTATTCAACAATCCGAGGAAAATTATTATCTGTTAGATTTATCATCTAATACTGTTAGAACAGTTCTGGATCCATTGGAACTAAAGGAAGAGTGGGAAAAGACTTTGATCGAGAGAAGAGCCCTTCTAGTGGAAAGACTTGACATGGATGACGAAATAAAAAAGATTGCAACCTCTCCCCAAACAATGTGGTCCCCTGACGGATACAAGTTTGTCTACACAGTAGAGCGGGACGATGGCAAAATAGAATATAAAGTCTACAATATGGAAAAACCTCTCCCAGTTGGTGAGACTGAAGATAATACTTTTTATGTGACAAATGCTCAAGAACGCCAACCAAAGCTTTCCTGGTATTCTGACAGCTTTCACTTAATAATGCTAGAAAATGGGACCGAAAATGACAGAGGAAGAATATCACTGATAAGAATAGACGGGACGAACAAAGCTGAAATTTATAATAATGTCATACATTCAGACGTTATTTTCAGTACACCTGCTGGAGATAAAATTATTATCTTAACGTCTTTTAAGTCCGAAGGTCAAGTAGATCTTTATACGGTGAGTATTAGATAAATCTTGAAGAATAGAGGTCACGCTTTCTAAATTACCTGCTATTTTTCCAATCCAAAAACTATGATGATCTCTAAATACTGCGAGAGGTTGTGATGCACCTAATTAAACGAGACGATTCCCAATCAAAAAAGCCCATTATAGACTGCTTAAATACTCCTAGTGAACATCGTTGAAGATGATTACAAACTATCCTCCTGGAAGATGAAACGGTCAGTGCATTATTCTAAGCAACACCGCAAATGCCTAAAGTACATATCTATACCGTCAAGTCCCTTCCAATAGCACGGCATCTCATATCCCCAACGGAATGACTTGAATCTTAAACAAAACGTTGGATAACCTAGCTTAACCAATACCCTATGGGATGCTTCTTATTTACCTATTCCGCAATTAAAGAAACCCTTCATATTTATTTGTCACAAATTGGTATTAAACACTTAGAAAATTTATCGATCGGGTAAACAATATGTCCAAATTCTTTAAATGAAAATTTAAAAATTATTATATTCCATGTGTCATAGGACAATAGTATGTAATTTAATTGCTATTCCTTGCCCTTTATTATCATCTAAATGGCACCTATTCATTAAGAGAGTAAATTCATTAAGAAAATTGTTGAAAAGTCTTGACGAAATACTTATATTTGTATAGCATGGTTACCAGTTACCAAATACTGCTATGATAACAAATGGTAACTTACAACAAAATGTAAAAAAGTATGGAAAATTCACCTGCCCAAAACACCATCACAAACAGTGATAATCACCCTAAAGTACTGAGCGTATCAGAGGCTGCAAAAATATTGGGTATTTCCGCAACCACTTTAAGACGCTACGAGAAAAAAAATAAAATATCTGCTAAAAGAAATGAATTAAATCATCGAATCTATGAAGAACATGCGGTTTTGGAGTTAAAGGAAGAGCTAGAGAGAGAAAAGAAGATAAAACAGGAAAAGGAGAAATACAAAAAACAGCTTAAAAGAGATTCTGCGAAGACGGTTCCTGTTAAAAAATCCTCCTCTACCGCACAAATCCAAGGTCAAGTTGGCACAAACATTCCCCTACCCACAGGACCACCAATCAAGATCTTCAAAAAAGAAGAGCCATCCCTACTTAAAAATCTTTTAGGAAAAATTGATCAGGAAAATGACTCAAATTACAACTCTAGCCTTATAAAGGCCCAAAAACAATTGAAACTTGTTTCAGCAGGATTCGTTACTGCTTCCCTATTTTTGATAACACTATCGGCTTATGTTTTAATGCCTGCTAAAACGAGGGTAGGATTGAATGACTCTATCGCACGTTCATTCCACAGAACGGGAGAAAGATTAGCAGGGCTGATCATCGGTCAAGATTATGAAATGCGTCAATTAGATCTTCTTACCCAACCTAAAGAAAAGGAGATTCTAGCTTCGGTATTGGGTATAAGATCAAGAAACCCTGAGTACGTTCTAAAAATAGCCATTCCTACTGAGATAGATAACATACTGGAAGTAGAACAAGGTATTTTTACACCTGAAATTACATTTACCGATCCGGGTACGATAAATAACCTGACATCCATTGACGTAGTATCAAAAGAGTCTTTGGAAGGTATTCTTGAGCTAACTGGGGATGCGGAGGGCTTCCTTAATGAAGTCACAATTACTCGGTTGGGAGGTTTGACGATAGGGGAATTGGAAGATTCTGACGATTATTTTCTGACACTTGACAGGGGTGAAATTGTTTCCAAAGATACCACAGAAATTACCCGCATAGGTACAATAACGGAGGGCGTTTGGCAGGGTTCGGTAATAAGCACTACATATGGAGGTACGGGAACAGATGCTACACCAACTGCTGGAAGTATAGTATACGGAACGGGAAG
>PXDX01000037.1 GCA_003564915.1 candidate division WWE3 bacterium | reverse complement strand
TTTGAAAGATCTTGAAATTGAGTATAAGAAGATCGAAGAACAACAGCGTTCAGGGAATGAAAACGTTAGTTCAACAATACCCTTTGAAAATTGCCCTTGGTGTGGAAATAAGCTAAACCCTATTTCGTATAATTTAATTCAGGATCGGGGTTCGGTTCATGAATACAATCGAGTATTATTGAAATGTTCTAGTTCTGATAATAAATGTTCTTTTAGCCACCCTTTACGGGTAAAAAACAGGAGAATTGATCACGGTCCAATACCTGTCGCTTTATGCGATGAAGAAATATATCAACATCCTCCTGCTCTGCTATTTGGTACAGTTGATAAGTTTGCTCAACTCGCACATAAAGCCTCAGACGCGAATGGTAAAAGACATCAGGACTCCCGAAGATTATTCGGACAGGGGAATTGGGAAAAAGGAAAACCGAGTACCGGATATTTAACCCCGGACCTGATCATTCAGGACGAGCTACATCTTTTGTTAGGTCCTTTAGGTTCTTCTGTGGCATTATTTGAATCCGCAATAGATCAGCTATGCACTAGGATAGAGAATGGGGTTAGGATAAGACCAAAAGTAATCTCGTCTACTGCCACTACAAGAAATACTAACCTGCAAATACTCGCTCTATTTGATAGAAATGTCAACTTATTCCCCAAAGCGGGAGTTGAGTGTGATGATTCTTTTTTCGCGTTCTATAAAAGGCACTATACGGATTCTACGGGACTACAGGTCAAATATCTGTCCAAAAGAAAGTATTTTGGAATTCTACCAACCGGACGTACACAAATTTGGATGCAGATGAGGTTGGCTGCAATCTTAATGGTCCATAGAGCATTATTTGAAAAGGAACAATTAGGCGTTCAGAGCCCGATCAATGCACATGCGTATAGTGATGAGCTAAGGAGGTCAATGGACTATTATCACACAGTAGTTTCCTACTTTAATAGTCTAAAGGAGATCGGCAAAACAGAATCACAAGTAAATACATACATACTCAAGGAAGTAAGGCGCGTATTTAATCGGGTACTACGTCCGGGAAAATTAATGCACGGGCTATATACATACTCGATTTTGGGTGGTGAGCTTACAGGACGATTATCAGGAGAAGAAGTAAAAAGAGAACTGGAAAGGGTCAGTACAAAGTGGGACCCGTATAAAAGATTCGCTCACAAGGATAACGAAGGCAATACCCTTACAGGAACTGTACCTCCCGATTTTGTAGTTGCTACAAATATGATATCGGTAGGCATTGATGTGTCCCGATTCAATACGATCATCATGAACTCTATGCCCAGAAACATAGCTGAATATATTCAGGCAAGCAGTAGAGTCGCAAGAAATAATCTTGGAATGGTGCTAACGGTTCACCATCCTTTTAGGGCAAGGGACATTTCACACTATGAGAAATTTATTGAGTTCCATGAAAAAATGTACAGTTATGTTGAGCCTATTTCGATAACCCCATTCACTAAAAAGGCGCTATCAAGATACTTAGGGTTATATCTTGCTACTTACTTGAGGCATAAAACAGGTTTCGTAAACAGAGATAGTGCCAGGAATGTCCTTGATTTGAACAAGAACGAGATGAAAGAATTTATTCAAGAGTTTACATCATATTTTGAAAAGCGAAGCAAACGAATGTCAGAAAGTGGTTTACCAGATATATTAAAGAACCTGCTCAGAGAAGACAACTTGCTTACTATTGAATCCTGGATCAATGAGGCGTTTGAAGAATGGATTGCGTTTGCGGAAAAAGCAAGAGCTGATGGAGCAGGATTTGTTTTCAATAATCGATCCAACCGAGGGGGAACCCCGCAGTATCAATTATATGTCGACATAGATGAATATGATGCCAATATCCACAGTAAAAAATGGCAAATACCACAATCTCTCAGGGTGATTGAACCGGAAGCGGCAATAAAAATACATAGAAAATAGCATGTCATGAGAATAATACAGGAAACACAATACAATCAAGGAGTCAGTAAGTATAAGTTACTTTCATCCACTGCAGGCGTAGGTTCAATTATCACCACAAAAATGGGGTATTATATCTTGTTATCGGATATCAACAAGTGGAGATTTGTTAAGAAGGCTCAAAATGAAGTGAAACTAATCCGAGAGGAAAATGATAATACGAAATGGTATGAACTATCAAAAAAACGCATTACGAATATTGGTATAGATGTAGTTGATGATATTCGGTTCATTGAGTTCCTGAAGGAAGAGAAAGAACTGGGTAATTTACTGTGTTTGCTGAGGATTCCACATCTTTCCTTAAATGAACAGTACAATACAGTCAATGTTAAGAACAATCCGATCATACAGGCTTTGAAAGATCAGGGTATAGAAACGTCTGCAAAGGATTTCATGGTGATCGCCACCCATTTCCCCAAGTGGTTTAAAAACAGGTCAGGGAGTCTTAAAACTTATGAAGCCTGGCTCGAACAATGGAAAAACTCAAATATCCCACTTAGGTGCTTTGCCCCTCCAAGAGATTCACTGGACCCGATCAAGGATACTAATGGTAATTTGAAGCAAGTAAAAATTTTTGAAGGCGATGGTACAACTCGACAAGTCAACTTATATAGGGAACTGGTCCAAACCAATTTAGTACTTATATGTCCAAACGGACATTTATCGGATATACCATGGAGCCGGTTCCTGAAATGGAAATCTGAAAAGAAAGGGAAAAACGACCGGGCGGAAGACCTATTTTCAATTGATCAATGTTGCCCACAGCCAAAATTAAAATGGACGGAGAGTACAACCAGATCTGAAGGTTACTCCAGTATATATGTCGAATGTTTGAATTGCAAAACCAAAGATAATCTTGAAGGAATCACAAATATTTCTCCCAAATGTCGGGGCGAAAAGCCTTGGGAAATAGATCATATCAAAGATACACATATTATTCCGCGTGATCACGAAAGATGTCAGGCTAATTCTGGCAATACAACTCTAATGCAAACATCTTTAGT
>PXDX01000107.1 GCA_003564915.1 candidate division WWE3 bacterium | reverse complement strand
TGGGAGAATTTGAACATCGAACATCGAACGTCCAACATTCAACGTCCAATTACGGGAGCATTTCATTCGATGTTCGACGTTGAATGTTCGATGTTGGACGTTCAAACATATTGTGATAGATCGTTGGAAAAACCACAACTTCTTGTGGTTACAAATGAAGTTACAGACTAGCACAACAAGCCCGGCGCTATTCCGTAATCGCGACGGGAAAATCCTCAAATTCCCACAAATCAGCAATGATGCGGGGAATTTCGGTAATATCGCGTGTGCCAGCGAAGTGGAGCGCCCCCGGCCCATAGGCATAAATGGGAACGTCTGCAGCCGAATGCCCACCTGTGTGCCACGACGCATTCACGTTGTCGAAATTGCCGCGGATCATTAGACCGCCGGTCTCATGGTCGGCCGTCACAATTACCAGTGTATTGCCATCTTCCTGCGCAAATTCGAGTGCTTCCTTTACAGCCATATCAAAGAGCAGCATCTGGCGGATGGCCCTGTCGGTCTCATTCGCATGCCCAGCCCAATCAATCTGCCCGCCTTCGACCATCATGAAGAATCCAGGGCGTTCCTCACTCGCCACACTCTGGCTCAACAACCCTAAGGACGTACGCGTCATTTCCGCCAACGTGGGTTCCGGTGCAAATGTCGTCATGTGATTATGCGCAAAGAGCCCCAATACCGGCAAGCTATCCTGCGCAAGCAGTTGCTCACGGCTGAAAATCACGCTGTAACCGGCTTCGCGGGCTTCATCGAGCAAATTGCGCTCATCCTTCCGCTGACCTTGGGGCTCGGGTAGGAAATACTGGCGACCACCTCCCATCAGAATATCCACCCGGTTCTCAAATTGTTGCTGTGCAATCGAAATCTGCCAATTCCTGTTTTCCACATTGGCAGCAAAGGGTGCCGGCGTAGCATGCGAGATGGTTACATCCACAACCAACGCCGTGCGGTAATCATGATCCTGCGCCACACGTAGAATGCTCTTATAATGCGTTCCGTCAGGCCCGATACCAATCCAACGATTATCCGTGCGAACACCCGTCGCCAGCGCAGTCGCGGCAGCAGCCGAATCCGTTACCAGATTGTTTGCCGAATGTGTGCGCATGATGCCCGTGACCGGCGGGCGCTCCATGTGTAAACGACCATCCGCACCAACCGATGCCAACCGCGCCAGCGTGACAAAGTTAAACCCCATGCCATCGCCAATCAGTAAAATCACATTGCGAGGCGGAACCGTATAATCGACATGCGGCAAATGCCCCTGATCCACCGGAGCCTCGTAGAACGACACATCCCTCTGGTTACGATCCCCTTCCGGCGCAGGATAGTCCCACACGTCTTCTTTGGCCCAAACTGGAAGCACCAACAACGCACAAAACACAACACCAAGTAATACTTTCAACTCTTTCATAACCGAACTTCCCTGCTTTTACTTTGAAACAACTCTTCCCCCTACGAAATGTAAGCCTAGCACAACAAAAACAGAGCGACAATGATTCTCGCTGACATCCATATGACAATTTATGACATCGCGTAAACTACATACAACAATCAATTTTTTTGACTCTTAAGTCTTTGTGTTCAAACATTCTGTTATCGAAAATTATGATTCACTTTGGGGCCTTTTCTGTTAGCATCCAGTTATTGTAACAACGCATCAAAAACCTGGGGCGTATACGTGCTAACAAAACAAAACAAAATATTCTTTGTAAAATTATATCTATTTCCTTTGTTGACAGTCATATTCGCTTTAATGGGCGTAAGCACACTGGCAGCTGACAACCGAACCTTTACAGCAGAGCAATTGCGCTTACCCGGCAAACGTGGAGCTTGTTTAACATTGCGCGACCCTGCCACGCGCAATCGCGGAACCTGGGACGAACACCTCCCCAAACTGGCGCTGATCCAACCATACTGGAATTATTCCTGGGGCGCATATTGGGTGCCGCAGCAGACAAACTATATTAACAGCGAATTCATTCCCATGATCTGGGGGCGCCGCAGAAATCTGCAGGAAGTTCTGGACAAGGAAATCGTGCCTCTGATTGAAAATGGCACCGTCAAACGCGTCCTGGGCTTTAATGAGCCCGACAAGGAGAACCAGGCCAACATGACATACATGGAAGCCATCGAGGCTTGGCCTGCATTGATGGCTTTGGGCGTTCCACTCGTGAGCCCCGCCCCCGCAAATCCTGTCGGCCGCGCAGACCCCAGTGATCAAGGTGTCCGCGGCACATGGATGCGCGATTTTATGCGCGAGGTGGAGGAACGCAACTATCGCGTCGACTACATCGGCGTGCATTGGTATGGCGGCACCAACGTTGAATCGTTTAAAGACAGAATGCGCCTCATCTATGAAATGTATGGCGAGCGTCCCCTCCTGA
This sequence comes from candidate division WWE3 bacterium, assembly GCA_003564915.1. GTDB lineage: Bacteria > Patescibacteriota > WWE3 > UBA101185 > UBA10185 > T3SED10-354. The sequence goes on along the minus strand of PXDX01000107.1, from coordinate 602 downwards.
TCACCGAATTCTCACCAGCCAATTGGCGTACCCGTGGTGATTTCACGCGCAACAGACATACCCCTGCCCGGGTACTGGCATTTGCAAAAGAGGTACTGCCATGGATCGAAGAGCAGGACTGGATTCTCGGTTACGCCTGGTACTCGTTCAGAATCCATGAGCCACAAGGCTACACCAGCGCCCTCTTCTTTGAAGATGGTAGCCTCACCGCCCTTGGACGTTATTACGCCAGTATCACGAACGAAAACCCGCAGGGGGACCAGAGCATCGAGCCGGATGATGCAGAGGCATTTCTCGAGCGCGCACTGGCTGCACGCGAACGTTGGGAAGAAAAAAACAAATAATGAGGTCGATGTGTCAGATGTAACCTTATCAAACGTCTATAAAGTCTATCCTGGGGATGTGACGGCTGTACAAGATGTCAGTCTGGAAATCGAACACGGCGAATTTCTTGTGCTGGTTGGCCCCTCGGGCTGCGGTAAATCCACAACGCTACGCATGATTGCAGGTCTGGAGGACATATCCAAGGGAGAGGTTCGTATCGGAGAGCGTGTCGTCAATGATGTTCCGCCCAAGGACCGCGACATTGCCATGGTTTTCCA
>PXDX01000118.1 GCA_003564915.1 candidate division WWE3 bacterium | reverse complement strand
GACATATCCAATCTAATAAGTTTATTCTCTCCGAAAAATTCATCTGATAATACTTTGGCTAGTTCTGTCTTCCCAACTCCCGTAGGTCCAAGAAATAAAAAGTTACCCAACGGACGTTTTCTTGACCTTAGCCCTAGACGCGCACGTAAAAGACCGCGGCTCACCAAGGAAACGGCATTTTCCTGCCCAATGATTCTTTTATTGATTCTTTTCTCCAAAGTATTCAGTGAGGAAAGATTCTGCTCATAATCGGGATCATCGCTCAAACCGTAATCTTTTAGGGCAGCATCAACATCTTTTTTAATAACTCTATATCCATCGGAGTCGAACATCTTTTTCTCATTTACCAGCATGCGCTCCTCAATGGATGTTATCATTGCCCTGATCTTGACCGCCTGATCATATTCCCTAACTTCAAGACTTTTTTCCAATCCTTGGGTCAGCAGCACAGACTCTTCCAAGAGATCCTTATACTCCTCCGGAACCCCGGCACTCCTCAACAGAACTTTGGCTCCTGATTGATCCATCAAATCTATACCTTTTTGAGGAAATTTTTTACCTGTAATGTTCTTATCTGCCTTATCATATATATAATCGAGGATCTTGGGGGTAAATATCACGTTGTGGTGAGATCCCAAAAAATCAGCATTCGCTTCCAATATCTTCTTTGTCGTAACCTCATCAGGTTCAGATAAGTCAACGGTGCTGAAACCTCCTAGGGCCTGAGGGTTATCCATAATCAGACGCGAATGCATGTCCGACGAGCAAGTCGCGATATAGCGAATTCCGGACTCCTCCAATTGGGATTTGAAAGAACCATAGACCAAAGGCATGGCGACTCCGGTATTGGTGGAAAAGAAAAGGTTTTCAAAATTCTTAAGATAGATTATCACTCTGTTCAAGCTTGAAATCTCCGTAAAAAAGGCCGATAAAGTGCTTTCCAAATTCCCTTTTCCCGCATTACCCGTAATAAAGGAAAGGATATCTATTTCGTAGATCTGGTAACCCAATAAAGATGAGGGGACGTCCATGGAATTCATCCTGTCCGCCAATAAATAGACCAAAAACTCCTTGCCAACTCCTGTTTCCCCCACAATCAAAGGATTCGGTTTTTCATTCTGAAGTAAGATTGAAAGAAGAAGCTCGAATCCCTCCCTATGAACATAGTCTTTATCAATTTCTGCAGCAACTTTGAGGTTCAGGTTAACAGCAAAAATATCCAGAAATCCATTTTCCTGCGGTTCCCGTTCATCCGCCATGATCCTGGGAAAGACAGTCATTTTAGACAATCTTCTTTTCGCTTCCGGATAAAGAGGAGATTCTGATGCTTGCAGAAGTGCCAGTAAGAAATGTTCTGTACCCACATAGGGTTGTTTTAGACGAAGGGCTTCGAAGTAGGATCTCTTTAATAAATCCTCTATGCTTGTATCATCAGGCATATCCGAGGATTTTATTCCCAAACTGTCTATCAAGTTTTGCGCCATCCCTCCCTCATCCTTCAGGGCTAAAAGAATATTCCGAGGAGGACTCTTACCCAAATCTTCAGAAAAATTCCTCAGAACTGAACGAAGTTTTGTAGTTAATCGATCTAAGGTGTTCTTCATTATTTCCTAGATGCAAACCAGCATGTGGATTATCTTTCTATCTTATCCAACAGACGCGTACTTAACGCTAATTTTTGATTATCCTTATCAACCAGAGTCACAATAGCCTCGACCTCTTCCCCTTCTTCAAGAGGACCTCCGGCCTCAGATATGTGTACAAGACCTTCAAGACCCTGCTCAACTGTTACGAACGCCCCAAAAGGAACTATTCTGCTGACGGTACCTTTGATCCTTGTTCCTACAGGATATTTGTCCTGAACATCTTCCCAAGGATTGGGGATCAATCTTTTTACACTTAAGGCGAGCTTTTCAGAATCCTCATCAACACCCAAAACCTTAACTTCAATGGGCTCTCCCACCTTGTAATAATTTCCCGGATCATTAACCTTTTCCCAAGCGATCTCACTGATATGAACAAGTCCTTCTACACCTTCAAGATCAACAAATATTCCGAAAGGCATCAAACCTGTGACAATTCCTGTCAGAACATCTCCTTCATCTATCTTGGCTAGTTTTTTCTTCCTGGCCTCATCACTGTAAGCTTTTAATGCTTCTTTTTCGGATAATACAAGTCTGTTTTTAACCTTATCAACTTCTATTACTTTTACTTTTAATTCCTTGCCGGATAAAACCTTTAAGGACTCTTTTAGCTCTGCCTCACTTCCGGCAGCAAATTTTGCAATATCCTCTGCAAAGTGTACTCTATCCAGATGAGAAAGAGGTATGAATCCTCTTAGGCCCAAACAATCTACAAGTAATCCTCCCTTATTATATTCACGAACCGTAACTTGAAGTGTGATGCCATTTTCCATAGCATCCTCAACCATTCTCCACTGCCTTTCCCCTTCGCATCTTTTGAATGACAATACTACATAACCTTGGCTATTTTCAGGCTGAACAACCGAAGCTAAAGCCTTATCCCCGGGTTCCAAATCTCGATAACCAAAAGTTCCGTCTCCCATTTCACTTCCTGAAACTACTCCTTCGGACTTGGCATTGATATCCAAAAGAACTTGATTATGGGATGCGCTGACAACCACACCTTCAACCAGTTCACCGGGGCGGAATTGTTTAATATGGATACCGTGCTCTTCCACAAGCTTATCCATTTTGGGAGAGTCATTTCTAACTTTTCTTGCTTTTGACATTGTTCTATTCTCGCTTTGATTAAATATTTACTATATTGGTTCACAGGATCTTAAGATCCTTGCAGCAACAAAGCGACAAACCAGCTGCTTATTAAAACCCGATTCTTTGTTCAAAACCTTGACTCTTACGGACACTATCCCGGCGACGACCTATTTTCCCAGATACAAGATCTAGTATTTTCGGCGCTGATAGGTTTAACTTCTCTGTTCGGAATGGAAAGAGGTGGATCCCTATCGCCATCGTCACCGAGATAGTAGCCGCAAAATCTATTTAAATTATAAAAGTGCGCTTTAAGCTCCGCAAGGAACAAAAAGCACCGTCATAAAGAGAGCTTTATATAAAAACTCCCTGAAAACCGAATGAATTGTCGAAGTTCAACCTGTTACTTCAAGTAATAAAAGATGCGCAATATTAGTACTGTTCGGCTGAGATCCTCCAAAAGCTTCATCTTCATTCCCTTTGTAGAAGCAAGCTTCTACTCCAAAAAGTCAAAATCAACAAAGAAGAATCTACACGCCCCTTACGGGGGTTACACCTACAGCCTATCAACCTGGTAATCTCCCAGGAATTGCGTCCCATAAATGGGATGAGTTCTAATCTTGGGGTGTGCTTCGTGCTTAGATGCTTTCAGCGCTTATCACGTCCGAGTGTAGCTACCCAGCGATGCTCCTGGCGGAACAACTGGTGCACTAGAGACTCGTTCATTCCGGTCCTCTCGTACTAGGAATGACTCCCCTCAAAACTCTACGCCTGTTGCGGAAAGGGACCGAGCTGTCTCACGACGCTCTAAACCCAACTAACGCTCCTTTTTAATGGACGAACAGTCCAACCTTTGGGACCTGCTCCAGCCCCAGGATAAGAAGAGTCGACATCGAGGTGCCAAACAGTGCCGCCGCTGTGGGCGCTCGGGCACTATTAGCCTGTTATCCCCGGGGTAACTTTTATCCGATAAGTTCCGGGCCTACCATTAGGCTCACGGAAGATCACTAAGACCTACTTTCGTATCTGCGCGACTTGTCTGTCTTGCAGTCAAGCTCCCATATACCTTTACGCTTACATCTCGATTTCCATCCGAGATAAGGGAACCTTTGTGCTCCTGCGTTACTTTTTAGCAGGAATCCGCCCCAGATAAACTGTCCTTCAAACATTGTCCTCCTTCCGGATAACGGAAGATAGTTAGGTTTGCACTGTTAAAAGAGAGGTGTTTCATTGACGTGTTTTGCTACCCTTGGGCGGCAAAACACTCCCTCCTACTCTACACAGTCAACAGCACGCACCAATGTCAGAATACAGTAAAGCTCCACGGGGTCTTTCTGTCCAGCAACAGGTAACCGGCATCTTTACCGGTAGTTCAATTTCACCGAGTTCGTGACTAAGAGAGTGCTCAAGTCGTTACACCTTTCGTGCAGGCCGGAACTTACCCGGCAAGGGATTACGCTACCTTAGAACAATTATAGTTATTGCTGCCGTTCACCCGAGCTTGAACCAAAAGCTCATTCCTTACAAGAAGGAAATTACCTTCGGTCTTAACTTACAGGCACTGGGCAGGTGTCGGCCCCTATACATCCTCTTACGAGTTTAGCAGAGACCTGTGTTTTTAATAAACAGTCGCTTGAGCCATTTCTGTGCCCCCTACCTTTCGATAGGGCATCCTTTTCCCGAGGTTACGGATGTAATTTGCCTAGTTCCTCGGTCACGATTCTCTCGTTCGCCTTGGTATACTCTACCTGTCTACCTGTGTCGGTTTGCGGTACGGATACTACAAAACCTCCCTAGAAGCTTTTCCTGGAAGCTTAACGCAGTCGAATGCTCCATCCGAAGATGGACTTCTTCCTCGAGCTCGCCTTAAACGAGAATGCGGATTTTCCTGCATCCTCTAACTTGCTCTTGGAACCCAAATCCTTAATGGGCTCGACTTATCAAACTCCGTCCCTCCATTGGTAATAACGGTTTTATAGTAGTGCGGGAATATTAACCCGCTATCCATCGGCTACGCCTTTCGGCCTCACCTTAGGGCCGACTAACCCTCCGTTGACTGACATAGCGGAGGAACCCTTAGACTTTCGGCGAGGCGGGTTTTCACCGCCTTCTCGTTACTCATGCCAGCATTCTCTCTTGATGCCGCTCCAATAGCTCTCGCGAGTCTATCTTCACTGCCATGTTGTCGAGGTTTTAATTCGACACGACATCAATGCTCCCCTACCTTCTGCTGCTCCCGAAGGAACAACAAAACCATAGCGTCGGTTCTTTGCTTGAGTCCCGTTAAATTTTAGGCGCAAAATCGTTTAACTAGTGAGCTGTTACGCTTTCTTTAAAGGATTGCTGCTTCTAAGCTAACCTCCTAGCTGTCTAAACAATTTCACTGCCTTTCTCACTAAGCACCTCTCGCACAAGGCGAGGGCCCGCCCGAGGGCGGAAAGATTAGGGACCTTAGCTGATGGTCTGGGATCTTTCCCTTTCGCGCTAGGAACTTGCTCCCTAGAACTGACTCCTGATCAAAAGGACTGCGCATTCGGAGTTTGGTAAGAGTTGGTACGCAAAGCGCCCAATCTCTTTTCAGTATCTCTACCTCACAGTCCATATAAGATCAAGGCTATACCTACATATATTTCGGGGAGAACCAGCTATCGCCAAGTTCGATTACCGTTTTAGTCCTAACCACAGGTCATCCGAGCATTTTTCCACATACACCGGTTCGGGCCTCCATCCGCCTTTCGACGGACTTCACCCTGCCCATGGTTAGATCACTTGGCTTCGGGTCTAATAGCACGTACTTGCGCCGGTTAAGACTTGGTTTCCCTACGCTTCCACGACTGAATCGCTTAAGCTTGCACGTACCATTAACTCGCTGGCTCATTTTTCAATAGGCACAATATCACCCATTCGCTAAAGCGAACAGGCTCTATCAGCTTGTCTGTGCACGGTTTCAGGTTCTATTTCACTCCCCTTCCCGGGGTTCTTTTCACCTTTCCCTCACGGTACTAGTCCGCTATCGGTGTCTTGATGTGTTTAGCCTTAGCAGATGGTCCTGCTTCCTTCACACGAGGTTACACGTGTCTCGTGTTACTCTGGAAAACTCGAAAAGATTTTTTGTTTCGCTTACGGGGCTATTACCCTCTGTGGCGCCGCTTTCCAGCAAGCTTCTTCTACAAAAAATTTTCTAACTTTTTTGCCTTAAGGCATAGAGTTTCCAAACCCTCAAATCACTAAGATCTTGCGAACAAGATCTCAATGGATCTAATTGAATAGATCTAATTCGAGTTTGGGCTAATTCCCTTTCGCTCGCCGCTACTAAGGAAATACCTTTCCTAATAAATTAGGATTGTTTTGGTTTCTGTTCTTCCGGCTACTAAGATGTTTCAGTTCACCGGCTTACCTTCAACTTACCTATAACTCGCGAAAAGCGAGTCTTCAGTAAGAGACGACTGTCTTACGACAGCCGGGTTTCCCCATTCGGAAATCCCCGAGTATAACGCTTCTTGGCAGCTTCTCGAGGCTTATCGCAGCCTAGCACGTCCTTCTTCGGCATCAAGACCCAAGGCATCCGCCATGCACATTGAGTATCTTTCTACTACTATCAATGAGTGTATATATCCTTACGGATATATAGACACAAAGCTTTACTTAAAAGTAAAACTTTTTGATTGAACATTTGTGGAAATACCAATTAAATAAATAAAAGGTATCTCCTGGACAATTCATTCAGTTTTCAAAGAGCTTTTTGTTGTTCGTAGAACAACTTTCGGAGACGATCAATCCGCTACAGACGGAATGAACCCTCTGTCAAGTTCACTGAACTTGATAGAAATCACCGCTAAAAACCTCAAAAAGAAGTTTTTAAATCCGACAACCTTGCTAGAAGCTTGTCAGGTTTAAGAAACTACTTCTTCTTGTTCTTTTCCAAACTTATTCAGGTTACGCTGCAACACTGAATGTACAACAAAATCTTATTATCAAGTTCACAGAATGGTGTACCATTCTGTGAGGCAGTTCAAAACGCCCCTAGCGTTTTGATCAGCCATTCAGGTTGCGATGCAACGCTGAATGGTGGACTCGGCGGGACTCGAACCCGCGACCTCCGCTATGCAAAAGCGATGCTCTAGCCAGCTGAGCTACGAGCCCCTATGAACATTCAGAAAATTTAATTTTGCTCAAAGAAAGTCGAAGCTGTTACAGGTTTTCTCGAGCAAATAACCGGCTTTTACAAAGCGACGGTTGAATTTCCTGAAAAACACAAGCTGACAATAATACAACAATGCTTGAGCCGCCAATACCTTTACAGCATCAGCAAACCAGAGCTTCTGTGAAAGAAGTTGATTCCATTCCGTTCAGATTCTTGACATTAATTTAACATCCACTGGGCTTAAAGTCAACTCAAACACTTAATTAGATCTTCGCAATACACTCTATTAAAATACAGGCGTGATCTTCGTTCGCCTATTATTCCAATTATTCCAAAGACTTTTCAACCTCAATAATATACATAAAAAATTCCCTTCTATCCAACCTAACCACAACTGCCCGCATTTCAGAGTTTCTTCGATGCGCTGACTCTAATCAATATAATATAGAAGCATCACTAAAAAATTATTTACCGGAACTCAAATCCCTTAAAAATTGATAATTCCCTCAAATTCTAAAAGTATCCCTTAAAAGATATATCGCCAAATCGAGTATAAATATTGAACGATATTTTGAAAAAATATAACTGTGCTCTGCAAAGTCTACGCTACTGAAATTCTAACAGGTATAATATGGTCACAATGGTTCCACAAAAAATAAAGAATCTAGCAAAGGATCTATATGAGGGAGAAACTCGTCTCTCCGAAGAAACTTATTATGATTATGCTTTGGATATTGTCAAAAGACTAAAAAAGTATTCTATCAGGGACGAAACAACTCTTACCATAGCCTTCTTACATGATGCGCTTTCTGTGTCCCCAAAGAAATCGATCAAAAAGATAGAGGAATTGGCTGGATCTGAAATTGTCGCCCTATTGGAAAGATACGGTAAATTAAAAGAAACTAAAATAAAGACCGAAAACCTAAGGGACTTTAACGAAAAATATTTGAATCAAACACTTATAAATTTGGTTGAAGACGTGAGACTTCTTATAGTCAGGCTTGTGGTGAAAGCTAAAGATCTAGACAATTGCCAGATGTTCGATAAAGAAAAAAGAGAGGAGATGGCTATAAGAGCGCTTTATCTTTATGCCCCGCTAGCTAAGGTTCTGGGAGTATCCAACATTTCAAAGGACCTGGAAAATGCCGCTTTCAAAATCCTCTATCCCGAAGAATATTTTGAAATTAAGAAAATAATCAAAAAAAGATCTTGGGGAACCAAAAAGATATTCGCGGACATTAAAAAGGTCTTGTCAGAGATTTTAACCGAACAGGGAATGAGAGACTTTCAAATCCAATACAGAACTAAATCCCCTTACAGTACATTCAGAAAAATGGTCAGATATAAATCGCGAGGAATCGATATCGGGAATGATCTGGAGAACATCTATGATCTCTTTGCACTAAGGGTAATAGTCCGAACCATAGAAGAATGTTATCTTGTGGAAACCTTGCTTAAGCAACTCTGGAACTATCTCCCTCAAGAGAGAGATGACTATATTGAAAAGCCAAGGCCTACAGGATATCGGGCCATACATAATGTTTTTGAAATAGATAATGATCTTGTCATGGAAGTACAGATCAGATCTCACGAAATGCACACGCAGGCGGAGTTCGGCTTTAGCTCACATCTCCTTTACAAAATTGGCGAAAAAGATGAAAAATCACAAGCTGTGGAAGAATATAAAAAGTATCTTAACAAACATCCTGAATGGTTTAGAGATCTTAACTTTTTGGAAATTCAAAAAAACAAAGAGTTCGTTTCTAAAACTCCCTTTAGCGACAAAGTTTATATATTAACGCCCAAGGGAGATATTATTCAATTACCAAAAGGGGCTACGGTAGTGGATTTTGCCTATGCCGTACATACGGATATTGGAGATAGATGTATCGGCGCTTTTGTTAACGATAAAATAGTGAAACTTGATTATAAGATAGAAACAGGCGATGTGGTTAAAATAAAAGTCAACAAACAAAGAAAAAGGCCCAGTAAAGATTGGCTGAATTTTGTAAAAACCAGAAGAGCAAAGAATAGGATATTAAAAGCGTGGAGAACTTAGGCTTTCTTCAGTAGGAATACAAAGATAAGTACCGCGTCAGATTTGGTGTAAAATAGCGTTATAGTCTATAATGCTTTTTGTTTAGCGGATTTATCGAAGTATTTATTTTTCAAGGGCGTTTAGCTCAGTTGGTTAGAGCACTCCTCTGATAAGGGAGAGGTCCATGGTTCGAGTCCATGAACGCCCACCAGAATAACTGCGGTAGAATTCTCTCCCAAGTAAAGAGTCACTGTAGTATAATTTGACCATGGACAACCTTGCATCGAACAGAACGGTTCGAAAATTACTTATTCCGATGCTGCTATCCGCAATACTGAATATTAACCGATTCTTAAACATCTCCACAGTAGATGATCTCATAAATACGCTCTTCTTTTTTATCGCCTTGACAGCAATATTTCTAATCCTTATAAAAATGGCTCCCCAAGTTTATGAGAAGTTTAAGAACCGATAGTGATCTGAATCAAGTAACTTTCTTCAAGCCCTAAGCTAATCTAGAATCCGGCCAAAAACGACCCTACTAAAAGATTCAAGACTTTATGGTTCAAAAAGCAAATCCCCTATTTACCGAATAAGGGAAATAAAAAAATCCCGCCGTTTTATTGGCGGGTAATTTTATTCTTAGATATAGAGCAACTCTAAAAAGATAATCAAAAAACCGAGAGTCACCTATAGCGGGTATAGATTAACTAGACTTGATATGTCATATCAAAATTCGAGAAACCGAAGGCAAAAAGAATGCTCATTTGCGAGTTTTTGTTGTGTGTCAATATTCAACACGCAACGGCTCACTCGCGAACCCTCCCAAAGCTGTATGTGAGATAACAGCTTTACTACTCAATCTTTATAGGGATAGTCAAAATTGAGAGGTGTTTCTTTTTTCCACAGATTTTTTTGCAAGTTCATGCAAAAAAGCTTCTGAGGATCAAAAACACATAATTACTCCTTAGAAAGGAGGTGATCCAGCCGCAGATTCCCCTACGGCTACCTTGTTACGACTTCACCCTCATCACTGATTTCACCATGGGACCTCTAAAGAGGTACTTCAGGCGACCTCAGCTTTGCTGATGTGACGGGCAGTGTGTGCAAGACCCGAGAACGTATTCACCGTCGTATAGCTGACCGACGATTACTAGCGATTCCAACTTCATGAAGTCGAATTGCAGACTTCAATCCGAACTGAGACGCGTTTTAAAAGATTAGCCGTGCTTCGCAGCAAAGCAACTCATTGTACGCGCCATTGTAGCATGCTTCTGGCCCCAGACATAAGGGCAATACCGACTTGACGTCGTCCCCACCTTCCTCCATCTTACGATGGCAGTTCCGCTAAAGTGATACAACTAGCAGTAGGGGTTGCGCTCGTTAACCCACTTAAGGGTACGCCTCACGGTACGAGCTGACGACAGCCATGCAACACCTGTGTATGCTTCCTAATAAATTAGGATCGTTCCCCTTTCGGTTCACTACTACAAACATGTCAAGTCTGGGTAAGGTTCTTGGGTTAGCAACCAATTAAAGAGCATGCTCCACCGCTTGTGCGGGTCCCCGCCAATTCCTTTGAGTTTCAACCTTGCGGTAGTACTCCCCAGGCGGCCTGCTTAACGCGTTAGCTTCGACGCTCAGTTTAAAAACCAAGTATCTAGCAGGCATAGTTTACAGCTAGGAATACAAGGGTATCTAATCCTTTTCTCTCCCCTAGCTTTCGTCTCTCAGCGTCAGTACAGCCCCAGACAGTTGGCTTCCCCCTTGGTGTTCCTCGTGATATCAACGCATTTCACCGCTCCACCACGAATTCCACTGTCCCCTAGCTGACTCTAGCAATACAGTATTGAAAGCAGCCTTTCGGTTGGGCCGAAAGATTTAACCTCCAACTTATACTGCCGCCTACAGAACTCTTTACGCCCAGTAAATCCGGATAATGCTTGCACCCTACGTTTGACCGCTGCTGCTGGCACGTAGTTAGCCGGTGCTTTTTGACGTGAGTTTACAACCCGAAGGCATTCATCCTCCACGCGGCGTCGCTGCGTCAGACTTTCGTCCATTGCGCAAGATTCCCGATTGCTGCCTCCCGTAGGAGTGAGGCCCGTGTCTCAGTGCCCCTCTGCCGGTACGCCCTCTCAGGCCCGGTACCCGTCATAGCCTTGGTGGGCAATTACCCCACCAACTAGCTGATAGGCCACAGGCTCTTCCCTAACCGATAAATCTTTGGAGTTTCCTCCACATCGGGTATTAGCCAATCTTTCGATTGGTTATTCCCGAGTTAGGGGTAGATTCCTATGTATTACTCAGCCGTTCGCCACTAATTATTACGGTGTCTAGCAAGCTAGACTGTGTAATAATCCGTTCGACTTGCATACCTTAGGCACGCCGCTAGCATTAATCCTGAACCAGGATCAAATTCTCAAAAAAACATTCTTTTTGCCTTTAGTTGCTCGAATTGGAAAATCGCTTAAAAGCGAGATCCTAATATATAGCTTCTAAAAGCACAAACGATTTGCTCTATAGTATATTTTCAAAGTGCGACATATAGTGTCAACAAACCTGGGCTAAGAAATTAAACCAGATAATATCGTTGATCTACTGCATTTAGCAAAATACCAACTAAACAGAGGCAAGTCAATAACTTGCTTGAAGTATAGGCCTCGAATTGAGGCATCCCCACTATACCATACAAGATCCGAATATTAAAACTGATCTGAAATTTTAATTAAATCCAAGCGAATGAAACACTGTAAGTATCTTGCTCCATTAGCTCAAAACTTCGGAAGGCTCCTTATGTTTTACGGATATCAAACTTCTCAGAAAAAGCGATTTTTCTTTGCGCAACTTCAGGAAATCAGCACTACGGAAGAAAACCATCAGAGCCGGCCCAATAATCGTTGTAACTACGCTCAGTACAACGAGTGCCGTTATTAACCTGTCATCCATCAAACCAACCGAATGTGCTGTATGAGCCACGGCTAAGGTCGTGGAAAGTTGCGGTATTGATGAGGCTCCAAAGAACAGCCCTTCCGAGGGGTTGAAACCTACTAACCATGCACCCAGCCAACCGCTAAGAAACTTAGATAAAATTGAACCTACAACCACAACCAATATAATGGAAAGGGAGGAACTGGACTCTAAAACAAGCGACACATCGGTTTGAGTGCCCATATATATAAAGAAAGTAGGAATAAAAAATCCATAACTTAAGGCTTTTATCTTGGCGAGTAAAACCTCATCTTTTAGGGACTCTGATAAAACCATTCCTGCAAAGAAACCCCCAACGATAGGATGCAATCCTAAAAGTTGAAAAATGATGACTGTACCTATCAAAACTAGAAAAACCGTCCGAAGTTGATCCTGAAATGTATCTCTTTTTGAATTCAAGGAATAGAAAAATCTTTGGATTTTGGGTAAAAATACCTTCAAAGAGATCAATACAACCACCAGTAAAGGATAAAAGAGATACGGAGCAAGGGCCGACATGGGTTTTATGTCCTGAAGTATTATTGAAAGAAGAATTAAGCTAAAGACATCTTGAATGATGCTGGTGGTCATTACTGCATTGCCTATCTTCAAACTGAATGAATCATTCGCCTCCAAAGTCGGAACAACAACCGCTATAGAAGATGATATAAAAACGGTTCCTAAAAGAAGCAGTGTAGTAAAGGAGTATCCATAATAGTATGCGATAGCAATTCCCACTACAAAAGGAATCAAGCCGTTAATAAATGACAGCAAAAAAAGCCTGGGTGCGGACTTTTTGAACTCTGTAACTTTAACCTCAAGACCAGCCATAAACATAAGGAAGATCAGTCCTAGTTCAGATATAAATTCTATTGTGGGATCCGGGGTGAATAGACCTAAACCATTGGGTCCGATAGCAATTCCTCCTACTATAAGAGTAGCAACCCAGGGTAAATTTAGTTTTCTAAGTAAAGTTGAGGAAAAGAGGCCGGTCAGCAATATTAGAAAAAAGGCAGGCAGAATTGGTTGCATAGGTCTATTTTAGCACTACTCTATTTTCTCTATCTCTATTTTCTCCGTCTTAAACAGAGAACTTAAATTCTCATGGAGCCTTTCGGGATTTACAACGGCAGTACAAGTCACCAGAACGAAATGAAGGGCATTCAACTCAGGCCAGGTATGTACAGTAAGATTAGAGTTGGACAAAGTATAATTAAAAGTATAGCCTCCTCCCGAAAAACGAGTAACTTCCGTATTCACTACCTTCAATTTATGATATTGGCAAAACTTTCCCAAGGCTTTTTGTATCCGGCTCTTGGAATTTACCATTGAGTCCGGCACATCATAAATCTTAAACACAAAGTGCTCAACAAAAGGGAAATCAGCCTCATGCCTTTTTTGATAAGTATATATTTCTTTTACTGCAGGGTATTGAAAATTACGGGACGCAGAAGCTCCCCTTTCCAAAAGATAAAGAGAGCTGGAACTCCCGATTGATTCTGCTCCGTAATAACTTATAAAACGATCTATTTTCTCCAGGATCAGAAGTCCAAATGCGGTAATGCTTTCTTGGATCTTGAAAGTTTTCTCCGGAGTTTTATAACTGTTCCCATAATAAAAATACAGGCGACCTCCAAGACCTGCCGATATAAGATCCAAACTCCGTTGCAAAAATAGATTCACTCCTGCAACAGTATAAGGAGGATCCGTTACAACAACATCAAATCTGTTCCTCAAATCGGGGCGCAAACTTCTCCGGGCATCATAAAACTCGGTTCTAATGTTGTGCAGCCCATGCTCTTCAACCGCTTTATCTATAGACTTCAGCAACTCTTTATCTATATCCAGTACAAGTATCTGCGAATATTCTATTCCCAAAAGTCCTAAGGCAACAGATAGAAGATCATCATCTCCCAGTAGGGCAATCCTTCTACCTTTAATGTCTCCCCTCTCTTTCATTACGAGGGCTTTTTTTACGGTAGATTCCTCTGTTGCAAAAAATTGATCATACTTTCTTTTTGGACCAGATCCATAGGAGTTGCGAATCCCTTTTAAAATCTCTTCAACATCTTCTCTCTCAAAAGAGACCAAAGACCATTTATACGGTTGCGGGTTCTCATTGGAGAGCTCCTGTACAAACTTTTGTTTAAAACTTATCTTGTCTTCTTTCGTATCTTCCAAAAATGGCGAGATCGCGATCTTGAACTTTCTAAGAGTTTCTTTGGGCAATCCCGTAGATCGTATTAAAGAGCCGCTAGTAACAGGCTGTTCCTTGAGAATGGTATGAACTATACCCTCAATTTGAGGTTCGGGGAGTTCATTATAACTTTTATAGATCTTATCTAAAATTCCCATCGTGAGTTATTCTACCAACTATCTTGTGATAATAGAATAACCCCCATTGAAATATCCAACACTAATGTGGAAAATTTCGTCAAATGCCAAGCTTTCGGAAAGTAAAAACCAGGTTACGAACAAGGCCGATAAGACATAATGTGCTTAAAGTGTTCGTTCTTGTTCTGCTTGTCTTTTCATTGAACAACGCAAGTCTTTGCTATAGCGATTCTGAGGACTGGGTCGTTACAGGAATGACTAGAGAAGGAATAAGTTCTATAATAGTAACCGAAAAAGGACTTTTTGCCGGCCACAACAATTGGAAGTATTGGGACAATCCTTATAATGGGATCTTCTTCTCTCCTGATGAGGGTGCTGCCTGGTTCAAAAGAGGGCTGGAAAAACATGGGGTTTCTGACCTGGCTTTCTCAAACGGAATTCTATATGCTGCAGTTAATACAGGAGACCTCACTCAAGGAAACCCCCCGGGCCTATATCGCAGTATCGATTACGGAAGTAAATGGGAAAATATCGGACCCTCCGTACGTGCTGTATCCGTTAGCGCATACGAAGGAACAATACTTTTGGGAACATACAAAGAAGGTCTATGGATCTCCCATGATAGCGGCGCAAGCTGGACACATATAGAGGAATTAAAAGAAAGGCTGAAGAATATATTGGAAGTGAGGGTCTGGGAAAATTTTGCTTACGCGAGAGAGCCTAACAATATATTTATCTCAACAGACAAGGGAAAGACTTGGGAGGAGTACGATAAAATCCCGGCTTCTTACATCAATCAAATCCTACTTGAGATTACCGGATCCTACATTAGCACAAAGTATATAGGAGTTCGGTATGCTGAAGATCACAAGACCCCGATCCGTTCAATCTTCTTACCCACAAACCAAAGTGCGGAGAGATTTCTCAAATACGGAATAAAATATTTTGTGGCCGCAAGAGATAGAACAACAAACCAGCTTAGAATCTTTGAATCGCAGGATAAAGGCTCTTTATGGACGACAACGGGGCCGTACGGCATCTATGCGCCGGACGGATTCTCTTCTTTAGTAATTATCGACAGCAGTGAACCTACTCTTTTCGCAGCAATTCCCTCAGCAGGTATATATCGTAAAAAAGTAAAAATCCACTACAAAAAGAATCCCATTTTCGGACCACTCTGGGAAGGGCAAGAGGAAGGAGATTTAATAGATAAGATCACAGCCTTTTTTGATCATGCATATCCTTTTTTTGGGTACGTCAATTACTTGGAACCGCCGGAACACTCTCTGACGACGGTAAATTTTCTAGGACAAGAGGAGCCGGAGCCAAAAATGTACTATAGCGGACATAACGGACACGACTTTGGTCTGCCGTACGGAACGAACATTTTAGCTCCCGCTGATGGGCTTATTTACTATCTATACTGCCCTCCATGCGGATATTCTCAATATATAGACCATGCTGAAGGATACAGAACAGTGTATATGCACCTTCAAAGAGACGAGCTTTTTGCGCAACCGGGAGAAATGGGAAAACCTATCAGTAAAGGAGATATAGTAGGTAGGGTGGGAATGACGGGAAATACTACGGGACCGCATCTTCATTTTGAAACAAGACTGATAGAGGGGGAACCCAACTATTACAAAGGGAGAGATCCTTCAAGTTTGACCGATCCCTTCGGATGGAGAAGTATAAAAATGTATGATCCATGGAAATACTATTGCTGGAACGATCCTCTAGGGTCCTTTTGCGGACTGGAAAGTCAGGATCTTTGGGAAAGCTCCACCCGCGCCGATTATATTAAAAAGGATTTTCTGGGGGAACCTCTTTCCATTGAACTTGGTAACTTTACCCTACAGATCCCTAAGGACACAACCCGAACACCGTCGACTTTCTATCTGGCAAAGGGGGCTCGCCAAACCAATCCCGGAAAAGACTACGTGGAAGGTACGTCGTTCATAATTGAAGCAACAGACAGAATGGGAAATATCATCCATGAGTTGGAACAAGCCATTATTATAAGGATCCATCTAAATAAAGATATGTTAAGTAAAATTAAATTAGATACTTTGGGTCTGTACCGTTGGGATGAAAAAAAATCAAAATGGGATACGGTTCCCTCACTTTTTGACTACGGAAGCTCAACTATAAAAGGGACGATTTCTCATATCAGCCAGTTCGCGGTCTTCGGAACAGCCACGGATACACATCCAAACACGACAGCCGTTTTGACGGGAGAGATGAAAGATCACTGGTATATAGAATTTCCTTTGGTAACCCTCTCAACGGATAAACCTGCGAAAACTTTTTACTCAATATACGAGGAGTACTGGGAAGAGTACAAAGAGCCTTTCTATCTGGAATGGGAAGGAATATCTCTTCTAAAATACCGCTCCACGGGAGAACCGGGCCCCACTGAACCTCTGCAGACAAAAAATGTGAGGATCAACACCCAAGGAAAGATTCATAAAACACTATTTATAGATCAATCCCGAATAGAAATATCTCAAGGATGGTAAATTTCCAAATTGAGCCTACCGTATTATTCCCCCTCCTAAAACCTGCTCTCCTGAATAAAACACCGCGCTTTGGCCGGGCGCGACTCCAAAGAATTTCTGTGAAGATTCTATCTTTAGAAGACCCGAAGATAATTCCGTTACCGTTACCGGACGGAATTTACCCAGGTTGCGTATTCTTACCACACACTCAAACGGAAGCTTCGGAGATTCGCAAATCCAATGCGGCTGTTCTATTTCAAAAACTGATCTTTGCGCCTCGCTTATTGGTCCAACTACCAACTCGTTTTCCTCCACTTTCTTGTCAATTACATATAAAGGAATTCCCATATACTCAGTTATGTTGAAGCCCCTTCTCTGCCCAATGGTATAAAACCAAACGCCCTCGTGAGTTCCTATCGCCCTTCCGTCCTTTAAAATTACGTTACCTTCTTTGGGCTCTATCCGTTCCTCCAAGAAGTCCTGAATACTAACATCTCCTATGAAACAGATACCCGTACTATCCGGTTTATCAAATACGGGTAAATTATTAACCCGGGCTAACACTCTGACTTCATTCTTAGTTAGTCCGCCAAGAGGGAAAAGAGCTCTGGATAATTGCCTTTGATTCAGACGATACAGAAAATAAGATTGATCCTTGGATTTATCAGCACCGCAAAAAAGTTTTACGCATTCTTCCGTACGGACAGTGCGGGCGTAATGTCCAGTCGCTATATAGTCGTAACCTTGATCCAAAGCCCAATCCAGAAATAAGCCGAACTTGATGACGGAATTACAAAGTATATCAGGATTAGGCGTCCCACCGGAAGCGTAGGATTCATAAAAATATGACAATACTTTATTTTGATAATCCTCAATAAAATCCAAATGTTTAAAATTTATATCCAAAATAGAGGCTACTGCTGCTGCGTCAGCCCTATCAATATCTCCCCCGCATCCGGGAATCGAAAAGTCCCAGCACTGCAAATACACCCCCGTTACATCGTAACCTTTATCTTTAAGGAGTAGAGCCGCAACAGCAGAATCAACTCCTCCGCTGAGGCCAACCACGACCTTGGGGTTTTCTTTTATTTTTAAACCCATATCCATAGTGAAAAAATTATACCTTAAATGAATAAGGGCACGAATAAAATACGAATATTTCTAAGAATCACTCTAAGCAACAAACTCGAACAGCTTCCTCCATCTGTGAGACAACCTGGCGCACAATATCCAAAGCTTCAGTGTAGGAAAGTCTTCGAAAATTATGTGGAAAGTAGTGAAATACTCTATTTCTCCCGCGGTGCCAGGTCTCCCAAAGCCTATCCCCAAGATCTTTTCCGGTATCATCCTCTTCCGCAGAATTTTCAAGACAGGATTTATCAAAAACTTCGTGGTGGTCCTCCCTATATTTAGGGCTTAAAATTCTCCCAATACGAACGTCGTCCCCGTAATAATCTTTCTCATTTATGATCTGCATATCCAAAAACAACTTTTTTAAGAAACCTTCGTAGGCTTTGGAAAAAGAAAAAACAAGATAGGAAAAATCGGTTGTACCTTTATCTTTTTCTTCCACAAGATCAAAAAGAAGCTCTCCGTCCGCAATCAGACCTCTTATGTCCGACTCCAAATAACCCCATAAAAAAGACTCTCTTGATATTAATTCCATAGTTTAAGAATAACGCAAAAATATATCGCCAGTAAAACGCTTTAAGCAAACACATCGTATAAGTTGATATAATAAGGATATGTTACAGAAACAGCGTCCGCGCGTAGCCATAATACACGATTACCTTGTTCAATATGGAGGGGCGGAAAAGACAATGGAGTCAATAATAGAAATATTTCCCGATGCGCCCATATATACCGGAATATACTCACCAAAGAACCTCACAAAGAACATTAACTCCAGAGAGATTATAAGTGCAAATAATCTTCTACTAAGGATCTTCTCAAAACACCTCTCTTTTCTTATGCCTTTGGTATTTGAAAGCTTCGACCTGGATGATTTCGATATAATAATTTCTGACTCTTCTTCCTGGTCCAAGGGAGTTATAACAAAACCAAGACAGCTCCACATTAGTTATATCCATACTCCCCCAAGATTCCTCTACGGATATTCGGTTGAGAGCCCATCACGTCATAGATGGTATTACAAACCTGTAATCGCTATCATAGATCATTTTCTACGTATTTGGGACTATTGCGCGGCTCAAAGACCCGATTATTTAATAGCCAATTCGGAAACCACAAGAAAAAGAATAAAGAAATTCTATGGGCGGTACGCAGAAGTCATAAATCCTCCACTGGACATAGATGATGGAGATGCTCCAAAGCCGGATAATATCAAAAAACCTTACTTCTGCTCTTTAGGCAGATTGACCCCATATAAAAACGTTGATCTGCTGATCCAGGCATTTAACTTTCTGGGATGGGATCTTATCGTAATGGGAACAGGGCCCGATGAAAAGAGACTAAGGAAAATGTCGGGAGATAGTATCAAAATGACAGGAAGAGTGGGCGAAGAGAAAAAAAGAGCTATTCTAGCAGGAAGTAAGGGCTTGATATTTCCTGTGGTGGAAGAAGATTGGGGCATAGTGCCTTTGGAAGCTATGTCTTTAGGAAAACCTGTTCTAGCACACAAATCCGGCGGAGCAACAGAAACAGTTAAGGAAAACATAACGGGAATGTTTTTTGAGAGCCTTGAACTGGAAGATATAATTATTTCTATAAAGGAATTCGACAAATCCATAGAGAGGGGTATATTTGAAAAAGAAAGAATCAAGGCCTACGCTAAAGGTTTTAAAGGAAATCGTTTTCAAAAGGAGTTTTCAAACTTTGTAAAGAAGAAATGGGAGGATCATGCCGGAATTTCCTGAAGTACATACAATAGTCAAAGATCTAAAAAAAATTACTGAAGACGCCCTTATTAAAAAGATCTATATAGAAAAGGGATATGAGACTTATCCTGACAATATAACTTTCAAAAATAAGTTAGAGGGTAAAAGAGTAAAAGATGTATTCCAAATAGCTAAAAACATCCTTTTGAAAGTAGAAGGAGGGGTGCTGAACTTTCATCTTGCTATGACGGGGCAAATTCTGGCCAAAAAAACTTTCAAACCTCTGAAGCATGAGCGTGTTACTTTCAAGATTGAGGGTAAGGACAAAAGTTTCTACCTCGCCTTCAGAGATGTTAGAAAATTCGGTAAGGTGAGATTTTTAGATCCAAGTGAGTACCTCGATCTAAGAGAGAAATACGGACCGCCTCCTCTATCGGAAGAATTAAATACCAAGATATTGGCGGAAATAATTGGGTCCAAAAACACGAGCATCAAGAATTTGATCATGGATCAAACCAAATTAGCCGGCTTAGGTAATATATATGCCACAGAGGCTCTTTTCATCTCAGGCATTCATCCTGAAACCAGAACCAGATCAATAAACATGGAGCAAACCGAGAAACTTTTAGGTGCGATAAGGACGGTCATACAGGAAGGGATTGAAAACCGAGGGTCAACTCTAGAAGATGAGATGTTCATCGACATATTCGGAAAGAAAGGGCAACAACAAAGGAATTTCCGAATCTACTCCAAATCTGTCTGCCCCGATTGCGAATCTCCGGTCAAAAAGAAGAAGATATCCGGAAGGAACACTTATTTCTGCTCTATATGTCAGGTTTGAGTAAAATCTGTCCGCAAAAAAAGTCATGAAAATAAAACAAATCGAATTGAAAAACTATCGAAATCACAGCGAGTACTCTTTGGATTTCGATCCTATTATAACCCTGATAACCGGCCCTAATGGCTCAGGAAAAACCAATATAATCGAGGCTGTAAACCTAGTATCAACAGGAAAGGCCTTCAGAGCAGAACTTCAAAACGAGATCATATCACATGGCAGCACTGACACGGAAATAAAAGCCTTGGTAACAAGGGAGGAAAGGGATCTCAAAATAGGCATTTCTGTAAGAAAAGAGAGTTCCTCACCTCCCTCCTCTATCAAAACGGTAAAAGTAAACGGAAAGAGGGTCAAAATATCCTCCTTGGGCGAGTATTTTAATACGGTTCTCTTTTCTCCATTGGATATGAATCTTCTAAGAAGCGGCCCTTCAATAAGAAGAATTACTTTGAATAATATATTAACTCAAACAAGCAGAGCTTACTCTAGTGAGGTTAGTAACTACAATAAAGCAAGAAGACATAGGAACAAAGTTCTCAAAACGATACGAGAAACGGGAAGCGGATACGCTCAACTGAGATATTGGGATAATAAGATCATCGCGCATGGCAGAGTAATACAAAAAGAGAGAGCTAAATTCCTCAATCAAGTCAATCAAGATATTAACGAACACCTTAAAAAGATTGATCCTAGCATGGAAACGCGAATCAAATACGATATAAGCCTTCTTATAGAGGAGAGATTGGAAGAAGCCCATCCCGAGGAAATTAGGGCAGGAACAAGTCTTATAGGTCCCCACAGAGATGATTTCCTCTTTACAAGCGAAAGAAGGGATTTGGCCAAGTATGCCTCTCGCGGCCAGCAGAGAGCTCTAATACTGGCATTCAAAATATGTGAACTCAACTTTCTTAGATCCTCTGCGGGAGAGGCGCCCGTACTTCTGTTGGACGATGTGCTATCCGAATTCGACAGTGAGCATAGAAACTCCATCGAAACTTTGATAGGCGATCACCAAACTATTATAACGGCAACGGAATTACCCAAAGCCTACGAGAAATTCAAAAACACGATCCTCTAAGAACCGCTCAAAGGATCTTTCCTGCGCATAATCTTCTCCCCTAACTACGGGTTCTCTTTATTTTATGCGGGAAATATGCAAGAATTAGTCACCGACCATAGAAAATATGTTCATACCCGAATACACTATAACTAACAGGATATTAGACAATGTTGCAGAAATTGAACGGGTAAGATCTATAGCCCAACTATGCGTGATTCTTCCCTCCTGGAAAGCAAGAATGCGTAAGGAAGCAAAGATCGAATTTTTCAAAGTGAACCTTAATCTTCTGGGTATCCGTGCGGATCTTGACGAAATTAAAAAATATCTGGATGGAATGGAAGATAACCCCGCCAATCTGGTTAAAAATATAAAGGCGAGTATAGAAACTGCTCAAAAACTATCTCAATCCTATGAAATAGATGAGGAAACCATATCATTACTTTACCAATCAATAATCGGATCAGAAGAAATGAAGATTCCCCAAATGTACCGAAAAAGAGCGACTGACTCGGGCACTAATCCGGAAGAGATACTCTCCGATATGACCGAACTAATAGATTGGCTAAACAGCATGGACTGCAGAGAAACGCACCCGCTCATTAGAGCCGCCATTGTTAAAGGCAGAATTGCCGAAATAAAGCCTTTTCAAAACTATAACGATCTCATGTCAAACCTGTTGGCTCATCAAATGCTTGAGAATAGCGGATATAATCTGGATGGTTATTGTCATCTGGAAATATCGTACGCACAAGATCCAATAGGATACAAAAGGGCCATTAGATCGCCTTCCCTGGAAGAAGATTACACAATATGGATCGATTTCTATACCGAAGCCATGGCTCGAAAGGCTTCCAGCAAAAGAGAGGAAATTCTCCTTTCGGCGAAAGATACAAAAATAGCACAAGCTAAGGGACGGGCAAAACTATCCGGCAGACAAGAAAAAATAATCACTTATCTTCACGACTACGGAATGATTAAAAATAAAGACTTTGCAAAACTATTTCCCAAAATATCAGAAGATACCGTCCTAAGAGATCTAAAAGACCTGATCGAACGTGAAATGATCGTAAAAAAAGGAAGAACAAAGGCTTCCAGATACGAATTAAGGTAAAGCGATGATTAAATCCACCTAATAGTTGCGAAGATGGATAAGAAAAGGTTAATATTTGTGTATACGTATGAATGAGGAAAAACCATATAATTTAGAACCTAATGTAGAAGCGGCTCTGGGGTATATTCCCGGAGTTGCCATAGCGATTTTAATGATGGAAAAAGAGAATAAGATCGTGAGGTTCCATGCTTTTCAATCAATATTTTTCTGGATAGCGGCTTTTGCTGCCTACAGCATGGCTGTAGTTCTACGGATAGCCATCATAGGTATATTTCTAATTCCTATCGTAAATTTAGGTGTCTTATTTATGTGGATCTTTCTTATGTGGAAGGCTTATCAGGGTCAGGACCACGAACTTCCCGTGATCGGAAGACTGGCGCGAGAGGAATCTCAGAAATGAAGAAGATCGGTTCAATAATCAGCTCCAAGGACCTAAAAGGAGACCACAGAAATAAATACGAGTATCAGGCATATGGCAACCGGCTTGCAGAGGAACTCTCCGATCCAAAACATCGCAGCCTATACATAAAGCTGGCAAAGGAGGAGGAAAGAGAGTTGCTCGATAGGGCAAGAGAATTTGCCCTTGGAAAAGAGGATGCCTCTACCAAAGGTCGTCTTTTTATGTGGAAATTAACAGAATTAAGAAAGGAAAAAAGAAATGAAGCTGATTAAAAAAATCTTTGAGATATATAAAGTGCCCTTACTGGTATCGCTAACTTTATTCATAGCATTAATGGCTCTTCTGGTAATGAGAGATCCGGTGAATATTTTCCTTGCGATCCTGGGATGTTTTATGGGAGCGTTTATTCTGGATCTCGATTACATAATATACGCATATTTCACTGATCCTGAGAAAACCTTCTCCGAAACTTTGAGAGGTTATATAAAGCACGGAGATTATCCCAATGTTTTTTCCTACATCTATTACCACCGCGATGACGTGGAAGAAAAAACCTTACAAAGCGTTCTTTTTCAAGTCGTTCTCGCCGGACTAACCTTTTTCATCGTCTTCGCCCCCTTAAGTGTCTTTGCAAAGGCCTTGATTCTATCCACATATGCAAACTCCCTGTACAGGCTGGCAGAGCTTTTAGCGCGGGGAAATTATAAGGAGTGGTTTTGGGTACTTAAGGAAAAGCCTTCTGAAAGGGGAGTCAAGTTATATATTGGAGCGAGTCTGATCCTTCTTCTTATTGTCCTACAATTTTTGTAGAAAATGTACGGACTTTTAATAAGCTCGGGAGTCTTAGGCGCCATAATAATTTCTAAAAAAGCCGTAGAGAGAGAAGGCCTGAATGTCGATCTTTTCTATCCCACGGTTAATGTTGCTATCATAGCTTCCGTCATAGGAGCAAGAGCGTATCATGTCCTAGACTACTGGAACTATTACTCCGAAAACCTTTATCAAATTTTCGCCATATGGAGGGGAGGGTTAGGGATATTCGGTGCTCTGATAGGAGGAATCACAGCTGCTATTCTCTACTTGAATCTCAAAAGCGAATCCATAACTAGATGGCTAAATCCTCTGATTTTAGGAATACCTTTAGCACAGGCTATCGGGAGGTGGGGGAATTACTTTAATAAGGAAATATTCGGAAAAGAAACCGATCTTCCCTGGGGTTGGACCATAGGAGGTAGAACTTATCATCCGATATTTCTTTACGAGTCCGTGTTATGCGCTTTGATATTTTTACTAATGTATCTACTATATATAAGAACAAAGAAATTACCCGAAGGAATTCTTTTACCTATATATGTGGGTTCCTACGGACTTGTTAGGTTTGGGACAGGCTTTCTAAGGGTGGATGATTGGTATCTAGGAAATATGAATATCGCCCAAACTCTATCACTTCTTTCAATATTCTTTTCGGTAACGTACGTGGTCTACGTGTTAAAATCAAAGAGATGAAAGTACATTTATCAGCAGATCATGCCGGGTTAGACCTAAAAAACTTTCTACTCAAAGCTTTGGATAAAGAAGGGTATGACGTGATCGATGAAGGTCCTTACAGCTTGGACCCTAAGGATGATTACCCCGAGACTACAAAAGAAACTATCCTAAAAGTCAAAGGCGAAGATGTACGTGGAATCCTCGTATGTAGAAACGGCGTTGGGGTAATGATATTCGCTAACAGATTTAAAGGGGTCAGGGCCGGGCTTTCGTGGAATCCCAAACATGCAATATCGCACCGTACTGACGATAATACCAATATCCTAACCTTACCTTCCGATTACATAAGTAAAAAGAGCGCTTTAAAGATAGCCAAAGCCTGGCTGGAAACAGAATTCCATGGGGAGGAGCGGCATATAAGAAGGTTAGGACAGGTAGAAAAGTATTCCGAATGATAATACCGGGAATCCTAGAAAAAGATCTAAACAAGATAGAGAGTCAAATAAATTCATTAAAGGGATCTGCCCCAGTAATTCAAATTGACGTTGCCGATGGAAATCAAGTCGACGGCCTGACGTACCAAAACCTTGAGGATATACTCAAGATAGTCCCAGATCAAAAATTTGATATCCACTTGATGGTGAAAGATCCTCTGCCCTACCTTAAAGATGCTTCTAAATTGCCGGATAGGATACACGGTATCAGTTCCCAAATTGAAATTGAAAAAGATCTAATAAAATGGTTAAGGGTAGTCCGGAAGGAGGGGCTTAAAGCGGGGCTTTCCCTCAACCCGGAAACGCCTATAGATAATTTGCTCCCATTTAATGAACTTTTCGATATAATCCAACTCATGGCGGTAAATCCCGGAGCACAAGGAGGAGAATTCAACCCCTCGATCATTTCAAAAATAAAAGAAGCGAAGAGCACCTATCCCGATTTGACAATCCAAGTCGATGGCGGGATAAATGAAAATACATTGATCCGGGTCTTGAATGCCGGAGCCAATAATGTTGTAATAGGATCTGCAATATTTAATTCAGAATCTCCATACGATAGATTAAAAAATTTTGAAGGGATATTAAATAAATGGAAAAAAGAAAAATAGAAAAGATTGTCTTTCTCGGAGGAGCCTCCTGGGAAAACGATTCTAAAGTATTTAAAGAAGCTTACGATACAGCCAAATTACTGGCCGAAAACGGATACAAAATCATGAACGGAGGGGGTCCGGGCGTTATGAGGGCTGCAACAATGGGAGCTAAAGCAGCCGGTCAGAACGTTATTGTTGTTACTTACCACCCAAACAAGAAAAAAGCCAACTATGAGGGCGTGGATCCTGAAAACCCATTCGATGATGAGATCGTTACACTTGACTACTTTGATAGAACCAAGGTCATGCTTCAAAACAATGATGTGCACATTGTTTTTAACGGCAGTACGGGAACAATAAGTGAGTTGGGAATGAGCTGGGCTAGTTCACGTATCCACGAAGGGAACCATAAACCCATAATCCTGTTCGGAAGTTTTTGGGAGGAAATTGTTGAATCGATTAAGAAAAATATGCTTATGAGGCCGGGAGAGATCGAGTTACTTCAAATATGCTCAACTCCCGAAGAAGTTCTTAGTTACATCCAAAAATTAGATAAAAAAGAATAAGAAATCATATGGCCAAGAAACTGCCCGCAGACAACAACGATAGACTACAGAAAATTGCGCATGATCTAAGAATTACGGTTATAAAAAGCTTGGAAAAGGCAAAATCCGGACATACGGCCGGCTCCTTAGGGACCGCGGAGATCTTCACGGTTCTTTACTTCTCCGAACTAAAAATAGATCCAAAAAAACCGGAAAAAACATCTAGGGACAGATTCTTTCTCTCCAATGGGCATATCTGCCCTATTCTGTACGCTGCATTATCAGAAAGAGGTTTCTTTGACCCAAGTGAAATGAATCGCTTCCGCCAAATAAATTCTCTTTTGCAAGGACATCCGGATCGTAAAACACCGGGTGTTGAAACTGCGGGGGGTTCTTTGGGTCAAGGAATATCTGTTGCTGTTGGTACGGCATTAGGGCTAAAGATGAGTAAATCAGATAACCGTACTTATGTTATGACCAGCGATGGAGAGCTAAACGAAGGGCAAACCTGGGAAGCGGCGATGCTGGCAGCGAAATATAAACTCGATAATCTTACCTGGATCATCGACCGAAATCTTATCCAAATAGGCGGTTTCACAAAACAAGTAATGCCTTTGGAAAATCTAAGGGATAAGATTGAAAGCTTCAACTGGTATGTTCTGGAAATAGACGGTCATAGTATAGACGAGATCAAAAGCTCGTTTTCTATGGCCAAAAGGATTTCAAAACGTCCAACTGCTATAATTGCCCATACTGTGCCTGGAAAAGGAGTGAGCTTTATGGAAGACGATCCTTCTTGGCACGGCAAGCCTCCCTCCCCTAAAGAGGCAGAAAAAGCGATCGAAGAAATTAAAAAATTAAAGAAAAAGATAAATGAAGACTAAATTAAAGCAATACATAAACCTTCTCCCAATAATAATATTGATCACACTGATCGTTGGAGCAGGATATTTTCTATTTGGAGCCGATATTGTAGGAGATTCCGCTAGTGCCGGAGACCGTTCCTCCCTGGAAGGAAGGGAAGTCAGTGAGGAAACTCAGATGCCCCAAAGGCTTCCCTAACTAATTTGGAACTGCCCTTATGAGTAAAAGTACAAAGAGAGAACTTAGATCGACCAGAGATGCTTTCGGAGAAACATTACTGGATTTGGCCAAAGAAAATAGCAAAATAGTTGTAATTTCAGCCGATTTAGCCGAATCCACAAGAATACTGCCTTTCGCTAAAAAATATCCTGAAAGGTTCATCGAGGTCGGAGTAGCCGAGCAAAACATGGCCTCAGTAGCTGCGGGACTTTCTTTTACGGGCAAGATACCTGTTATGGCATCGTTTGGTGTCTTTTCTCCGGGAAGAAACTGGGATCAAATACGGGTCAGTATTTGCTACAACGATGCCAATGTCAAAATGTTCGCTACGCACACGGGCTTGTCTGCCGACAGAGACGGCGCTACCCATCAATCTTTGGAAGATATAGCTATAATGAGAGCTCTCCCAAACGTAAAAATACTTTCCCCATGCGATTTCTGGGAAGCAAAGAGAGCTGTAAAGGCCGCCTTCGAAATAGAGGGACCCGTATACGTTAGGTTAAGCCGCGCAAAAACCGAAGTTATAACAACTCCCCAACACTCCTTTAAGATAGGAAAGATGAGGATCATGGAGAAAGGAGAGAAAATTGCTCTAGTGGGAACTGGAACTATAGTATCCGACGGGCTCAACGCGGCCCAGGAAATCAACAAAAAACACCCGAATACGGTGAGAGTAATAAATTGTCCGACCATAAAGCCTTTTAATATCAAAGACCTTTTAAAGAGCTTGGGCGGTATCAGAAAAATAATAACTATAGAGGAACACCAAATTGATGCGGGATTCGGTAGCCTAATATGTGAAATGCTTTCAGAGGAGAGAGAAAAATACCTTATCAGTAGAGTAGGCATGAATAACGAGTTTGGAGAATCAGGCTCCTTTGAAGAACTAAAGAAAAAATATAGAATGGATAAAGAAGGTATCAAGAAAATTATCTTAGATAAGATCAAGAATGAATAAAAACAATGGAATCGACCTCCTTACTATAGGAGACAGTTCAATAGATCTCTTCATGAAAATAGATAGAAATTATATTGCCACAGAAATGGAAGTAGAGGGAAAATCCGAAATCTGTTTTTTACACGGAAGTAAGGTCCCAGTGGATAGATTTAAAACATCTATAGCCGGGAATTCCTGTAATGTAGCGGTCGCCTGCACTAGGATGGGAGTAAAAACAGCTATCTACACTGAGCTGGGTCAAGACGCCAACGGAGATAGGATCGAGGAAGAGCTTAAAGAGATGGGTATAAATACATCCTATTGTATCAAGAACAAAAACAGCCCCACAAATGTGCATGCGGTAATAGTAAGCGGGAGGGGAGGAGAAAGAACAATATTTTCTTATCATGAAAAAAGAGATTATAAATTATATGATTGGCCTGTTCCCAAATGGATTTTCTATTCTTCCTTGGCAAAAGGTTTTGACGATTTTCAAGCGCAACTGATCAATTATATAAAGGACAATCCGGAGATCGGGGTTATATTTAATCCGGGTACACAACAGTTACGGGAGGGAGTTGATTCGTTAAAGAATATTCTGGAAGTTACGGACGTACTTTTTGTGAACAAAGAGGAAGCCCAAAGGCTTACTGACATCAAAGAAAAAGATGTGGAGAGACTTCATGAGAAGCTCCAAAAACTGGGCCCTAAAGTTACAATAATTACCTTGGGATCAGACGGATCAACTTCCCATGACGGGAATATTATGGAAACGGAAAAAATATACAGCAAGGACACGGAGATAGTGGATAAGACCGGAGCGGGAGATTCGTACACAGGGGCTTTCATCTCGGCTCTCCACTACGGCAAGTCCTTAAAGACAGCTATGAGGTGGGGATCGATTAATTCCTCCCATGTAATAAGAAAAATAGGTGCTATCAACGGTCTCTTAAGTAAGGAAGAGATCGAGGCGCTTGAGTAATAATCACGGCATTACCTAAACTGATCCCTATTGTGCTAACATAAAATTATGAAAATTCTGATCACTCGAGAAATTCCAAAGGCAGGGATAAGAATGTTACAGGAACATGCCGATCTGGAAATAGACTGCAGAAACGGTCCTCCCCTGTCAAGGGAAGAGCTAATAGAATCGGTACGGGATGTGCATGCAATTGTTCCCGTTATACCTGACGTTATAGATGAAGACATCATCAACGCAGGAAAGAACTTAAAAATAATTGCGGCCTTCTCTGTTGGATACGATCATATAGATACTTACGCAGCAGAAAAGAAGGGAATATACGTCTCAAATACTCCGGGGGATCTAACCCAATCGGTTGCGGAACACACGATAGCTCTCATGACAGCGGTTGGTAGAAATATAGTTCAGGCAGATAAATATATCAGAAAAGGAGAGTATGAATTTTGGGATCCCATGCTGTTCTTAGGAACAACATTTATAGGAAAAACGCTCGGAGTAGTTGGCTTTGGTAGGATAGGTCAATACGTAGCGGAGATGTGCCAAAAAGGATTTGGAATGAGAATAGTCTATAACAGCAGGTTCAAGAAGCCCTCCTCGGGGGCATCGTTCCTTTCCCTGGATGAACTTCTGGAAATATCGGATGTTGTTTCGCTTAATTGCTCACTTACAGAAGAAACCCGCCATCTTATTGATGAGCCTGAGCTGAAAAAAATGAAACCTACTTCCCTTTTAATAAATACATCTAGAGGTCCGGTAATTAACGAGAAATCCTTGATACGCGCTCTGCGGGAAAAATGGATAGCGGGAGCCGGTCTGGACGTATTTGAGGATGAGCCTAAAATTCCGGAGGAATTAATTAATCTGGACAACGTTGTCCTTACTCCACATATTGCAAGTGCAACCAAAGAAGCTAGAATACAGATGGCCAGAATGGTGGCAGAAAATATTATAAAAGTTCTTATCAAAGGTCAAGAGCCTATCCATAAAATTTAAATATGAAAAAGAAGAATTACTTAAAACTCATAAAAAGAAACTTGCCAATTTTCGTTACCGGAACCTTACTTCTAACTGTCTTTATCATCATTATTGGGATATCTCAAACAAGGAGATCTGAATCCCCCGACCTAACAGCGATCAGAGAGACGGATGTTATTGCCCCGCATACTTATTTGAAAGGAGTGCCGAACGCTCCTTTAGTCCTAGTAATGTTCTCTGATTACACATCAAAATCAGAACTGGATTACTATGGCGCGATGTTATCCTTATATCAAGATTACCGCTCTCATTTGAGCATAGCTATCCGTCCTTACACCTCCGAACCTAATGCTATTTTGGTGGCAAAAGCAGCTCAAGTTGCCGGAGAACAAGGTAGATTCTGGGATTATCTGGATGAAATTTTCTCGTGGAAACTTGAGAGAATACCGAACAAAAGCGATTTGATCTTGATAGCGGACGTGCTTGGACTGGATGAAGAAAAATTTTCCGCTGATATGGAAGATTCAAAATTTGATGCGGTCATTGAAGCCGATATTTCCAATGCGGAAAACCTGGGAATCACTTATACCCCCGCTTTCTTTCTAAACGGAGAAGAACTTGATATCACGGACCCGGAACATCTGGAAAGATTGATCAAAGAAGAGGTTTTGGAGGCTGGATTCACGGAAAGAAGGCGCACATCTCCGATATTGGAGGATTTTGATGACGAGAATGACCTGGAACCAAAAGAAAGAGAATTAACCCCAATACAAAAAGAACGGCAACAGGAAATTTATGAAATAGTGTTCACCGAATTTGGTGAATGGGAGAAGGGTCATCTAAATCCCGTTAAAGGTCAAAGGGTGCGCTGGGTAAATTCATCCTTGGAAGCCATAATACTTCGCCCTTTAGACAAAGGTTATGAAAATCTTAATGATGATGTTCCAATAGAACCGGGGGAATATTTTGAGTACACTTTTCCCACTGGAGGACCGTTTCGTTTTCTCGAAGCCAACTCACGTAAGTGGGGAATGATAACTATAGAGTGGTAGCACTAAACCCTCGAGGAGGGGCAGATATCGTTTAGAAAACATTCGCTGCATTTTGGCTTTCTAGCTACACAAATATACCTCCCATGAAGAACCATTGCTCCGGAAAAGTTTCTCCAGTAGCTTTTGGGTATCAGATCCATTAGCTTTCTCTCTATCTTCTTAGCATTATCAGTATCCACCAGTCCCAATCTTTTACTCACCCTGCTCACATGGGTATCTACAACAATACCTTCTGCGATATCCCAAAGCTCCTGCAGGATCACGTTAGCACTTTTCCTTGCTATGCCGGGAAGGGATGTAAGATCTTCCATATTATCTGGGACTTCTCCCCCAAATCTATCCTCAATCAATTGTGCGCACTTTTTTACTCTCCTGGCCTTGGTCTTATGGAAATTAACCCCATACAGATCTTTCTCAAGCTCCTCCTCATCTGCCTCGGCAATATCGGCCCAAGATTCATACTTAGAAAAGAGGGATCCCGTTACCTCATTGACTTTTGTGTCGGTTGTCTGCGAAGAAAGCAAGACCGCAATAAAGAGCTGCATTTCATTCTCGTACTCTAGCTCCGTTCTAGGGGACGGGTAGTTCTTCTTCATTCTGGAAGCAATTTCCTGTGAGTATCTCTTTTTACCCATGTTTTAAGTATACACACAATCCAATAAAAATTTGACTTATATGAGATTATCTAATAAATTATGTGCAAGGAGGATCAGGAGATGGGTTTTCCTTTTGGGGGAGCTTCCCCTTTGTTGGTCACGCGGGAGGCTTCCTCAAATTTTACTTCTTAAAAACCTGCGTTACTTCTTATCGGTTAGTTTTATGAACACTTCTTTCCAGGAGTCTACCGGAACAGCTTGCGGTCTTAGTGTCGGGTTAAGATCAATTACTTCCAATTCCTTTTTTGAAAAAACCTTGTTCAACATCTTCCTGGGAAAAGAAAAACCACGATGAAGAAATTTTTCATATAGTTCAATGTTTTCCTGATTATCGAAAGGTTCCTCCACATCTACCCTATCCAAAGAAACTATTGCGCCATCAACCTTTGGTGTAGGCTTGAAAATCTCCCTGGAAACGGTCTTTAAGTAAGTAACTTCAAAAAAGGTCTGCAGGAACACTGAAAGATATGAGGCATCGGGCGATTGAGCCGCTATCTTTTCACCTACCTCCTTTTGTATCAATAAGACGCTTTTAGTGGGCCTCCTATGAAGTTTTACAAGCATATGCAAAATAGGAGAAGTAATATAATACGGCAAAGAACCTAGAACTTTGAAATCGCCAACAAATTCCTTATCGGGCAGCCATTCAAGTATATCGGCCTCAACTACCCGAACATTCAACGAGCTTCCGAACATGGCTTCCAGCTTGGAAGTAAATCGTGCATCAATATCTATGGCATATATGTGGGAATCGGGCTCATACAAAGCCTTCGAGAGATGTCTTGTTAAAGCTCCGAGGCCTGCACCTATCTCAACAACGTCATCTCCGGGTTCGGGATCAAGGGAATAAACCATATATCTTGCGATCTGGTCATTTATCATAAAATTTTGACCTAATGACTTTTTAGGCTTATACCGCATGAATGCATTATAACGGAACAAATAAATGTATGTGAAAACTGATATTAACGGGAAATCTTTTTGCGGTTCTTGAGAAAAGCCGCGTTCAATTTTTAACTATCCCAGCTAAAATCTTTACGATCGTAGTCCAGTTCATCAAGAAAATCCTTTACAGAGGTTCTTTTTCTCCTGTCAGCGGGAGTAGAATCCCCGCCCGTTAGATCGAGCAATTCATCTCCTATTTCCTCAATGAACCGGCTGGGCGGGTTTGCTTGAGTACTGCCAAAATATAACCGTAACCTTGTCTTTGTCAGAAAAACCTTCTCCATAGCACGAGTTATGGCCACATAGCAAAGTCTTCTCTCTTCCTCCAGCTCTTCTCTCTCCAAAATAGATTGTCTGTGAGGAAATATGCCTTCCTCCATTCCGACCAAAAAAATCACAGGAAATTCCAATCCTTTAGATGAATGCACCGTCATTAACGTTACTGCATCAACTTCGGAGGTATTGGGTTTATTGGCACTTTCAACCAAAGACACGTTCTCCAAAAAATCGGCCGGATCAGAAAAAAGATCCGCAACGGATCTTAACTCCCGAAGATTATCAATACGATCTTTACCTTCTTCCGAACCGTCATCAATATGGTCAATATATCCGGTACCGTCCAAAACAAGGTCGAGGAGTTCCAACGTAGTTAGAGAAGATACCCTGTCGATCCAATTCCTCCAGGGGAGTCGCGTTTCCTTTTCGATCAGATCCAAATTCCAATCGTTATTTTTGATCCTCTCTAAAGTTACTTTACCTACACCTCTCGGAGGAACGTTAATAATTCTTTCCCAGGAAACCCTATCCCTCGGATTATAAAGAACTCTCAAAAACCCGACGGCATCTTTAATCTCTTTCCGCGAATAAAATCTAAAGCCTCCGAATATTCTATATGGAATACTGTTCTTTATCAGCGCTTCCTCAATATTTCTTGATTGGGCGTTTGTACGATACAAAACGGCAATATCATTGTAGGACTTCCCTTCCATCAAAGCTTCAGATATTTTCTCCACCACGAATCCGGCCTCATCCTTTTCGTTGACGGCGGTATGTAAGGTCAAAGAATCTCCGGATTCTTTTTCAGTCCATAACTCCAATGGGATATGAGTAGAGTTGTTTCTAATGACCTTCTTGGCTGCATCCAAAATGTTCTGAGTTGAACGATAGTTTTGATCCAGATTGTAGACTGCAGCATTTTCAAAGTCGCGCTGAAAATTGAGAATATTCCTATAATCAGCTCCTCTGAAACTGTAAATAGCCTGAGACATATCACCTACAACAAATAGATTCTTGTGTTTGTCTGAAAGTTGTTTTGTTATCACGTACTGAGCTTTATTAGTATCCTGATACTCGTCAACCAGAACATGCTGAAAAATATCCTGATATTTAGCCAAAGTTCTGGGACTTTCATCCAAAAGCCTAACCAACTCCATTAAAAGATCATCAAAATCCAGAGCATTGTTCTTTCTAAGCTGTTTTTGATATTCAGGATAGATCTTTGAAACCGCTTTGTTAAAATACCCTGATGCCAATTCGAAATATTCAGAGGAAGTTACAAGTTCGGACTTAGCGCCGGATATGGAACTCATTACAGCCTTGGGTCTGACTCTTTTAGAATCCAGACCAATCTCCCGGATGATCTTTTTTATGAGAGAGTGCTGATCGTTAGTATCGTAAATAACGAAATCCCTTTCAATACCTATATGCTGCCCGTCCCTTCGTAAGATCCTAGCTGCAATTGAATGGAAAGTCCCGCTCCACGGAATCTTGACCGAAGAATCGCCCGACAACATAGAAACTCTGCTCTTTATCTCTCTGGCGGCCTTATTAGTAAAAGTAACAGCTAAGATATTGAATTGGGATACACCTAAACAATTGATTAGGTAGGCCGCCCGGTAGGTTAACACGCGTGTTTTTCCACTTCCGGGACCTGCAACTACCAGAGCCGGCCCCTCTCCGTGCATTACGGCTTCCTTTTGTGCCGAATTTAATTCTGTAGACAGGTCTTCCATATGCTAAATTATAGTAACACGAAATAAGTCCGAAAATTCTCATTATTTTATCTGTTAAACTAAAAACCATGCATAAATATCAAAAGATAGCCCTTATAGTAACAGCGCTGATCATAGGATTAATTGTGAATATTTTTCTTTCTAAACCCAAGAGGTATATGGATATAGAAGTTGAAGGGAATTGGTATAGGCTGGAAGTAGCTGAAACCCCACAAGAAAAAGCGAAAGGATTAATGGGAGTAGATTATTTACCCAAAGATAGAGGAATGGTTTTTATATACGAGAAAGAGGGCTTCCATTCCTTCTGGATGTACAAAACTTTAATCCCTCTGGATATAATTTGGCTGGACAGTGATTGGGACATAGTGCATAAAGAGCTAAACGTCCCTCCATGTTTTGAAACTAACCCGCAAAAATGCCCGAACTATGTGAACAAAATTCCTGCGAGATACGTCATAGAGTTAAACGGCGGCACACTCAAAGAAAAAACCGTATCTCCAGAAACACAAGAATAAAACTATGCTAAAATAGCTTTACTATGCTAAAAAACGATAAAGAGAAGGAAAAGATATTGATCACAACTGCAATTGATTACGCAAATGACGTAATTCATATAGGACATGCGTATGAAAAGATTCTTGCCGACTCCGTAGCCCGTTACTACAGGAAAATATACGGTAAAGAAAACGTCTATTTTCTAACGGGAACGGATGAGCATGGAACTACTAACTACCTTGCGGCCAAAGAAGAAAATATGTCAGTGGAGGAATACACCAGAAAGATATCGAGTTTGGATCGTAAAGAGATAGATGCCTTGAATATCTCCTATGACAGGTTTATCAGAACTACTGATCCTGATCATGTAAAAACTGCCTCTAACCTATTCGAAAAGGCTTTGGAGAGAGGAGACATATATAAAGCGGAATACGAGGGCTTTTACTGCGAGGGCTGTGAAGAGTACAAGACCCTGTCAGATCTAGATGAAGATAAAAAATGTCCCCAACACCCTAACAAGCAGATAAGGCTACTAAAGGAAGAAAACTACTTCCTAAGATGGTCAGCCTATGAGAATGCTCTCAGAGAATTGATAGAAAAAAAGGACGACTTCATCCTCCCTGAAAACAAGAAAAATGAAATGCTGGCTTTTTTGGAACAGGGCTTAAACGACATTCCCGTCAGCAGGCCTAAATATAAGGTTCCGTGGGGAATTAGCGTCCCCTCTGACGAAGAACAGATCATCTACGTCTGGTACGATGCTCTGGTAAATTATTATACGGCGGCAAAACAAAAGGATATGTGGAATGAAAAAACCAAGATCATCCATTTTGTGGGTAAAGATATATTACGCTTCCACGCCCTGCTTTGGCCGGTAATGCTCTTGAGCCTGGAGTTACCTCTCCCCGACACTATCTATGCCCATGGATTCATTAACCTAAAGGGTAAGAAAATCAGTAAATCCTTGGGAAACGTGATTCGTCCAAGCGATCTGGTCAAAAAATACGGAGTCGATGCCGTAAGATATTATTTCCTTAAACACGGCCCTATCACCGAGGATGTAGATATTTCCATTAAACATCTGGAAGAAGTCTATAACGCTGATTTGGCTAATGGGTTAGGGAATACCGTTGCCAGAATAGCAAAGATGGCCGAAAGGTCCGGCTTGAGTTTTGAGCCGCAAGAGAAGGAGTTTGTTTGGCAAGCTCCCTGGTCCGCTCCAATAAGCAAATTCAGAGTGGATCTTGCCTTACAAAACATCTGGAGAATGTTGACTGATCTGGACAAACATATTAATGAAAATGAGCCTTGGGCCATAGAAGATCAAGAGGAATTAAAAAACGTTTTGAGCAAGGAAGTATATCAGATCAGAAAAATAAGCCTTATTTTGGAGCCTTTTATCCCTTCAACCAGCCGAAGGATCCAAGAACAATTCTTTAAAGACCGTATAAGATCTGAGGAGCCTCTTTTCCCAAAGCTTTAAAGATATTTAAGGTATTAAAAGCTTTTGAATCCAAGGCTTTCCCTGCTAGAATGTGCCCATGCTATTGGTAAAGAATCGTAAGGCTCTTCACAATTATGAGATCATAGAAAAATACGTCGCCGGAATAGTGCTTAAAGGCTATGAAGTTAAAGCCATACGTGAAAAAAAAGTCAGCTTTGAAGGAGCCTATATCAAATCTGAGGATGGGGAGCTTTACGTTGTGAATTTGCATATCGGCCTCTATTCCAAAAGATCACAGAGAGCGAGTGAAATCGATGAAAAAAGGAAAAGAAAAATTCTGCTTAGCAGGAAAGAAATCGAAGAAATAATAAAGCAGATCGACGAAAAGGGTAAGACAGCTGTGCCCATAGCTTTAGTTCTGCGCAATAATTTGATAAAATTAGAAATAGCCGTAGTAAGAGGGCGTAAGAAACATGAGAAGAAGCAGGTTGCTAAAAAACGTCAGATTGAGAAAGATCTTAGACAACGGCGCAAAGATCTGGGGATAAGATGAGTATCGTATATAGGCTTCTCCGGGGATGACAGGATTTGATTGAATGTACTTTAAAAATATGGGTGCAAGCCAAGCTGCTGTTGCTTGTAAAACACAGCAAATAAACACTTGCCGATTATGAAATGGCAGAAGCTCCTGCATTAGCAGGCGCAATGGCTTAAAATCAGTAAAACTGTTTAAGTCAGGTTCCTATGGATCTGTCCGGAGGTCCGTAGAGAATCCAATAAAGCCGGAATGAGGTTTTTGGAACTGGTAAAATCAAAAGCCAAGGGCAAAAGCTCAAAAATCTTACCTGGGAAGGTACTAAAAGTCTGTTAAGGCACTTTCCTTCCGAGAAATACTTTAACTACGCTTGTAAACTCTCATATTTGGTCTTTCAAGACAGGGGTTCGATTCCCCTCATCTCCACCAGAGGCTTTTTCAAGGCAAAAGGTAATAATGGGTACTTAAGATAGGGCCGTGCTAACGCGACTTTTTTGAACCCCAGAAAAAGTCTCACATAACAACAAAGCTGCTTAAGAACATGCTCTCAAAAGTTATTTCTCACAATAAACATCAAAAGCCTTACTCATGTTAAAATAACTCCTGCTACAACAATTATCATCTAATTACGGAGGGTTGGCAGAGTGGTAATGCAGCGGCTTGCTAAGCCGTCACCGTCTAAAAGCGGTGCGTGGGTTCGAATCCCGCACCCTCCGCCATTCAAACCTTAAAATCAAACCGCAGCTTCTGCTATATAAACTGCTAATCTTTAATCTCGACAAACCTCAATATCTGTTCTAAAATAGTTTCAATATGCAGATATCTGATATTACAGATTCCTTAGGTATAACGAGTATCGGTTCTAAACAACCCGAACCTCCTAGAGATCATTCTTTTGACCCAAAAACTCAGGGTGAGAGAGAGCTTCTACACTCCTGGGAAGCTCCTACACGATCAGAGATAAAATCATTCGGCGGAAAGCTGACCAAGAACATTTTGATAGTAGCGGGCGTTCTGGGAATCTTCCTTCTTGTCATAGGGGAATTCATGATCATTCTTGTAGTCGCAAGTATTGCTTTCATAGCATATATTTTGGCCAATACTCCGCCGGAATCAGGTTCCTATGAGCTTTCCACGCATGGAATAAAGTATTTGGGAAAATTCTATTACTGGAACCAGCTTGGGGAATTCTTCTTTACAGAAGAGGGGGAATTCACAATATTAAATGTAAACGTTGAAGGAAACGAGCTGCCGGCAAGACTGTTTCTAACATTGAATGAAGGAGATAAAGAGAAAGTAAAAGATATCTGTTCAAAATATCTTTCTTATCTAGAAAGTCCACCTGAGAATCCTTTCGATAAAACACTAAGGAAAGCGATAGACAAGCTGGACCTTTAAAATTTCCTGCGGGCTTTTGTATCCTCTTCCTACCCAAGTTCTCAACTCGACAGCATATTTCTTGTATAATGGCGCTGCCAATAGTTACGATATCCTTTTGTGCGCCCGTAGTTCAGTGGATAGAACGCAGCGTTGCGGACGCTGAGGTCGGGGGTTCGAGTCCCTCCGGGCGCGCCAGAAAGTCCATAAATATTTATGGTGTTGACTTGATGTCCATCGTGGTATTTGACTGCCTAAAGCGGGGGCCGTTAGCTCAGATGGCTAGAGCACTACATTCGCATTGTAGAGGTCGGGGGTTCGAGTCCCCCACGGTCCACCATCCTAAAATAGAGAGCCTCTAATAACATCATCCCTTATCTGAAAAATTCTGCAGAAATTCTAGAACCAATCGGTAATGGGTGTTATCATATTCTCATGTCTTTACAAGGTGATCTTGTTGGCGGAGCTCTAAGAGGAGAGAAAATTCCCTACGTAGAATCTAATAGATTGTCTGGAGCTTTAGGAGAAGTGGCAGTGATCAAATCTCTGAAAGACGAGAACTTCGGCCGCGTCTCTCAAGCATCCGAAAGCGAAGATGCCGGAGGAGTTGATATCATAGTTGAGCCTCACAAAAAAAATTATCTACTTTTATTGCTGCAAGTAAAAACGGACAGATATGCTGAGGAAATTAAGATTAAAGAGATAATGAATAGTGAAGAAAAATTGAGAATGTCCGATGCTATAGGTAGCTCCAAAATTGGCGGGAGACTGGTTGTTCCGGTTATAGTAACGATACCGGGAGGAGTTGAGGGCGAGGCCTATAATATGTTCAGCGGAGAACCCACAAATCATACAAAAGAAACTATCCTCCAAGGCGTAAAGAAAATTGTTGAAGAAAAATCAATTAGTTAACTTATAAAACTGCTAGCTCGGTCTTTTGTCCGGGCTCATCCAGATCAATGTATTGCAGATACCTTTCAGTGGTCGATACGCGTTTATGACCAACAACCTTAGAGATAAAGGCTATGCTGGCTCCATTCTTTAGGTTTTGTGCAACAAAGGTATGGCGAAGATCGTTAACAGTGGCATCTTTCACACCGGCGTTCTCAAAATACCTGTTAATCGTAGAGCGAATATTTCTTACCAACAGAGGATTCCCCGTTCTCGTTATAAAGAGGTAATCACTCTCAATGTCCGGTCTCTCTTCCTTAAGATAATGTTTTACTGCGGAGACAGCCGCTTCGTTCAAAGGAACCGTTCTCTCCATACGTGATCCTCTGGCAGGTATATAGACGTAAGGATTATCTCCTTCCAAATGAAGGTGGTCTAATTCCAATCCCGACACCTCGGATATGGAAAGCCCTGCTTGAAGAAAAAGCTCTATCAGGGCATACGTCCGGGGGTCATCGCGAGCCGCATCTCTTAAAGCCCTATATTCGAGCTTGGACAACATTCTTGGTGCGGTGTTTTTTACTTTGGGGTGTTTGAGATATTCGGACACGTCCTCCTCGATATACCCCTCCTCTTTCAAATAAGAAAAGAATGTCTTGGCCGAGTTGGTCTTACGAGAAATGGTCTTATTAGTGTAACCCTTGTCCGAAAAATGATCCATAAAGCTCTGCAAATCCTCTAAGGTCACTTCCTCCGGAAGACTTTTTCCCCTCCTTGTCATATATTCGGTCAGCTGCTCAATATCTTTACCATAAGCTACCAGTGTAGACGATGCCCTTCCTATATCATCAAGGTGTTCTAAAAATTTTTCTCTTGCTTCTTTTAAACTCATAATCTTAATTATTCTAGGTGAATTTATACCGGGCAGAGCTACCCTATAGACTATCACGGGAGTTGATGTGCGTCAACTTTTTGATTACAATACCCTCAATGCACATTCCTGCCCAACTAAAATATATAATTCTTGCTATTTTCTTCACTCTGGGGTCAATCAACGCCATCAGAAC
The DNA here is from genome assembly GCA_003564915.1 of candidate division WWE3 bacterium. Classification (GTDB taxonomy): domain Bacteria; phylum Patescibacteriota; class WWE3; order UBA101185; family UBA10185; genus T3SED10-354. The sequence goes on along the minus strand of PXDX01000118.1, from coordinate 673 downwards.
AACTAAAGGTATTCTTGAGAGCAGCAAAAGATTGGAACAAACCGATCAGGAAGTATTATCACTGAAAAACAAAAAGGAAGAGCTTGAGACAAGTATAGAGTACAAAGAGACCGATGATTATATTGAAGAAGCCGCTAGGAACGAACTGAACCTGGTGAGGCCTGGAGAAGAAATCTATATCTTCCCTGAAGATCTCGCCACAAAAGAAGAAGAGGTTCTTGAAAATGAGTCTACCGAATTGGATCTGAAAACAAGGAGTTCTCTCGTCGACACAAAAGATACGCCTCCCATAGAGCAATGGAAAGAGCTTCTCTTTTGACAGAGATAGGACTATTTGTTACCATTATCAAAGTTTGACGCGGGGTGGAGGAGTGGTACCTCGTCAGGCTCATAATCTGAAGGCCTCGGTTCGAATCCGAGCCCCGCAACCAAAATCAATCTAAACATAACATCCTTACATTTTTAAGAGCTTTTCTTGGTATAATTCTTTTGCCTTGGGAGGGGGAAGAGAAGCAAGCCAACGTAGCTCAGGCGGTTAGAGCGGGCGTTTCATAAGCGCCAGGTCCCTGGTTCGAGCCCAGGCATTGGCACCAGACAAAGCCGCGGAACAACTCCTAAGTAATAAGTAATTAGATAAATATAAAATCCTAACCCCTCGAAACAAATACGATGT
>PXDX01000059.1 GCA_003564915.1 candidate division WWE3 bacterium | reverse complement strand
ATATTCACGTCAAAGCGGTTTTCGAATAGGGCGCATTTATTCTTTCTGTAGAGCATGTATAAAAAGATTATCATACTAGTTGTTTCGTTATTGGCGTTGGTCATTCTGTGGGTAGTTTTGCAGCAATATCAAGGCGGCGTTCTTTTCCCCGACAAACAGTTGGTGGAAGTTGTCCGTGAGCATCTTGCATTATCTGACACGGAACCGATAACGCGAACCGCACTTTTGCAGATTCAGCAGTTACATGCCGCTAACATGGGCATAGAGCGGTTGGATGGCATCGAGTTACTGCGTAATCTAGAGGCTGTGAACTTGTCGGGAAATCTTGTTTCGGACTTGTCTCCACTACGTGGATTGAAACGCTTGTACCGAATAAATGTAAGCAACAACAGCATTTTGGATCTTGAACATGTCAATTTTGACACATTGCGAAATCTTCCCTTGCTGCATTTGGATATCAGCAATAATGGCGTTAGAGGTAAATTTGGCTCATATGAAAGACTGAAAGATATTGGAATCTTGGTAGCGTTCCGTGATTTACTGTCTCTTGATATCAGTAACAATGAGATCTCTTGTTTAAAGCCTTTGGAATTGATGAAGGACATAGAGAATCTTTATGCGAGTAAAAATGAGATTACATGTATAAAGGTTTTAAAAGACCTAACGAAGATTGTAGAGCTTGAGCTTTCCGAGAATTATATCTCGGACATAGGTTCTTTGGGGCAGATGGCGGCATTGGAGCATTTGCATCTTCGAAATAATGATATTTCGGATATATCCGTATTGCACAACATGACCAAACTGCAGAGGTTGGATTTGCGGGGCAATTTCGTTAGGGATATATCCGCTCTGGAGCCAATGCGATATCTCAGCGTGTTGAATTTGCGCGAAAATGACATTTCTGACCTTGCGCCTATTGCACAACACAAAGACCTCGTCTATTTGAATCTTCACTCGAATAATGACATGCAGAATTTTGACGTGATTAGCGGTCTTACTAATCTGGAAACGTTAATCTTGCGAAATGTTCATATTGTTGACCAGTTGCATCAGTTGCAAACGCTGTCGAATCTCACACGTCTGAATATACGCAATACAGGAATTGCGGATTTGGCTCCGCTACTTGATATGATGCAAAACGGGGCTTTGCAAGGCACGGACAGCGAAATAGATTTTCGAGAAAACCCTATAGATTGGACCTTTTTTACGCATGACGCATGTTGTTCGCATCTGTTGAATGTTGGGGTTCGTTATCCGGAATACGTGCCACCATGCTGTGTGTTGCCACCTCCTGTGTTTTCGGCATCGGGCGGTTTTTATACGAATAATTTCGATTTGATTCTTTCGCATCCTGACCCCGATGTAACCATCATCTATACGCTTGATGGATCACGTCCGGATATTAACAATCTGAAAGGAACCGAATATGCCTATAAAAATAATTACCCCAGAAACCCGTCTGATCCGGTAGGTGATTTTTACTACCGGGAATACCGTAGTCATATTTATGAGTCTCCGCTCTCAGTTTATGATCGTTCTCCTGAGGAAGATAGCATCACCCATATTGCCACATCCTATCACGCCGATCCAGTCACCCAGGGTATGCCTCGTTCACCCGTACCGAAAGGAACCGTTGTGCAAGCTATTGCTGTTAAAGAAGGTATGATTGGGTCCAGGGCGAAGTCGCATACCTATTTTGTTACAGAGGATGGAAACCCATACGATTTGCCAGTCGTCAGCCTGCATATTCAGGAAAACGATTTGTTTTGCTACGAAAATGGGATTTATACGGCTGGTAAAGATTTTGATATATGGCGAACACGTTTTCCGCATCGAAATCCGTATCGCCCCATTTGGGCGGCTGCCGGGTATCGGCGTCGTGGAAAGTGTTGGGAGCATCCAGCCCGAATAGAAGTATTTATGCCAGGCATTTCGAATGCCGTCATTAATCAGGGAGTCGGGTTCAGGATACACGGAAACAGAAGCAGGGGGCACCCGCAAAAAAGTCTGCGCATTTATGCTCGTTCCGAATATGATGAGCATCCAGAAATCACCTACCCGCTATTTGAAGAAGTTCCAGCAGATGCCGCCCTGCCTCATAATCATACAGTTAAAAGACTTCTCTTGAGAGGGAAGGGAGCTCATGGGCTTTATCTTGCAGACTTGTGTTCCGTGCAGTTGTTTCAACCCATTTATCACGGGATTACACGCGTACGTCAGGCGGTGCATTTTATCAATGGAGAATATTGGGGGGTGACGGCATTGCGCGATCGATTTGACCAGTACCATATTGCATACAACTACGATATTTCCGTTGATAATATCATAATCACATGGGGTAAGGAATTATCGTATGGGAAACCGGATGATGCTGCTGTTATATCCGAGTTGGTTGATTTTGTTACGCAGGGAGACATGTCTGATTCAGACACCTACGAGAGCGCGAAGGATATGCTGGATATGCAAAGTTATGCCGACTTTCTTATTTTAAATAGCTATATGGCGAATTCTCACTTGGAGTATGGTTTCTGGCGTGCGCGCGAAAAGGAAAACGAAAACTTTGGTGACACGAAATGGCGCACTTATACGCAAGACTATGATCATACAATGGATAGCCGCAGTAGAAATATTTTATCCTCACGTGCCAGACGTGTACGGATCTTTAGAAGTCTGTTGGAAAATCCAGAGTTCAAGTTGTTTTTCATCAATCGTTTTGCCGATCATATTAATACTACCTTTCAGCCTTCAAGAGTTCATGAGATTATCGAGAATGGGTATTCTCAACTGAAGAGTCAATTAGATGAAGACCATCATCGCTGGCGTAGAAGGCTGGATACTGAACCATGGCCATATTTTTTTGATCGGATGCCGGTGCAAAATTTGCTTGAATGGGGCAGCGTGCGTCCGGATATCGTGCGTGAGCAGATCCGAGAGCAGTTTGGTCTTTCTGGAACTGTCACTCTTGATCTCGACATTTCAAATTGTTCGCATGGGTATGTTAAGGTCAACACCGTCGATATCAAACGGGGTACTGT
>PXDX01000065.1 GCA_003564915.1 candidate division WWE3 bacterium | reverse complement strand
CTAGTGATCAAAACGGAAGATATGTTGTTACTATGCGTCCATGGAAGACTCAACACATCGTGTTGAACTTAGGTAATGAGGATTATTCTCGAGACTTTGATATCTGGAGTGATTTTATTAGAATAAGTGGCACTACAGATGAAGATCTTCCTGGTGGGGCTAGGTATCCTCATGGTTCGCCTTTTACTGAGGATGAAGTATCTAACTTTAATGAGTACATACAAGACGTTAATGATGTGTTGAATGCTGATGTTATGGGTATTAATCCTTATATGTTTGAAATTGTACAGGATAAGGCTGAGAACTTAACGGATTTTTTTTCAAGAGGACCTCCATATAGGTATTCTTTAAATGATAATGTTCATTTTATTGGACGAAACGGAAAAAATAGGGGTTTAGAAACTCATAATCGTGATTCTGATAGCTTTGGTAGAACATTTATTAATTCTAGTCTTATGCTTGTTCCTGGTCATAAAATACGTGATTCACGAGGTGTGTATAATAATACGTGGTTTAGTAATGAGGAGAATTTTCTTGGCACAACTAGGGAGTCTGATCCTTGGATTTGTAGTGTCAAAGATGATGAAAGTGCTCAATTCTTAACAGAACCTATTTATTGTCAGTCAATGTTCATAACACCTGATGGTAGTTCGTATAAGCCTCTTGATAAATTGTCTCGGTGGTTGTTTAATGGTGTTGGCGCGTTTAGTGCAAGACAACCAAACAAGGAATATTTCTCTACTGCTTCAAGCACACAAATATTAGATGATGTAAAGAATAACTGGAGCATTCCTGAAACTAGCAGAGGATTTAATGTGTATATCTATCTAACCCCATAGACGGGCAGGCTTGAAACGAAGTTTGTACGGCTTCAGGTTGGCCAGCAGTCATATACATACCGGGTAACCCGTGCACTTGAACTGGGGCCGGTGGATGAGGGTTTGTGCACTTCAACCCTGCATTCAGGAACTTACGGCTCAACCAGTGTAGAAGCCGTAAGTTTCCAAACCCGCTGAAAATCTTCCACATTGTAGGTGACCAAATAATCAGCATTTATTTTTGATGAAGCCCTTGCAATCAGCCCATCGTAGATAATAGCTCCATGAAGTGAGTCGCGCTTCATCCGTGAAATCACTGCAAAATAATCTTTTTCATCCAGTGATACCGGTGTAAAATATTCAGTAATACTCTCTGTAATTAACCGGTGGGCCATAGCAGGCGAATAGCTTAGGTACTTACGGCCGCTGGTAAGGTTTCTGTAAAACTCTGCAATAGTATGCGTGCAGATATAAAATGTGGCCTTTTTTTCTTTGGCGTCCAAAAAATAGTCGATGGCGGCTTTATGATTTGGATGTTTTGAAACAAACAGAGCCATCAGAGCACTGGTATCGAACAGAATGTTCATAAGCCAACCGATCGCCTCATGGTCCTGGCAACTCTGTCTTCGCGATCATCGGGATAAGCTTCTGCAATGTCTTCTTTTGTGAATGACGGGCCGCTGAGAAGCAATAAACCGGTCTTCGTATCCTGCTTTACAGAAAAGTCCGTCTTTTTGTACACTCGTGGACTGGATGGTTTCTTGTTTTTGAGTTTACTCATTATTTTGACAGAAATTTATCGTGTGTGAAAGTCATTTAACTAACAATATATTTAAAACGATTCGAGTGTAGAAATAATTCTATGCGGAAATTTTAAAAAATTCAGGCACCACCAATAGTCTATAAACCCGGCAGAGTCCAGGGCCGACTATTAATGAATGCTCCGGTTAGCCTCGTAAAAATGCCAACCAACTTGCACCCGAACGGCTGTTTTACTATTCTTTTGGAGTTATTCACCTAAATTATCTATCAGATGCCCTATTTTCGTCTCGGCCTGTTATGGATGTTCGCCGGCCTGTTGTTGCTTTCCTCCTGCTCGGATAATCCGGCTGAGCCCGAACCTGAACCTTCAGATCCTATTGAGATCAGCTGGAGTCCATTAGAGGCTGAGAATCTAGTGCCTTATACACCTAACCTTAATGTTCGTGGAGGAGAAGGATTACGTGAGGTACGAATTAGCAGTGCTGATTTTGACACAGTTATGAGTGCAAGTGGAACAAACTTTTCTACAAGACTAAATAAAGAATTCAATATTGATAGAAGCATTCTTCCAAAAGACCTTACATATACAGTAACTGCAGTTGAAGTAGATGGCAACACAACAAGTGAGAGCTTTGACGTATTAGTTGATTATGTAAATCCAACTCCTAGTGGCAGCGTGCGTTTTGAAAACAACAGGATTTTTGATAGAGATCAAAGCATAGATGTACGCTTTGAGGACTTGTATGGTTTAGATAGCGCGTTTTTAGAAGTTGACGGTAGCAGATACGAGTTTGATGTTAGTGGTAAAACGAGTTTAGAAGAAACAATTAATCATACGTTTAGTAGTCAAGGAGCAGTAAATTACGTTGGTGAGGTCGTTGATGATGAAGGACAAAGCTCAAGTTTTAGTGGCGAAGTATATGTTGTTCCTACACACACCTTTGCTGTTCAATTCCAAGGATTTTATGAAAAACAACCTGATAGTAAAGGAAGTTTAACACTTAAGAATGTAGAGACTGGTGACGTGTTTAGTTTACAAGCAAATAATAACGGTATTGTGAGTCAAGAAACGTTTGAAGGCCCTCACTTACTTACTGATATTAGTGGAGAATTCTATGATGTTGCCAGAATGAAAGTTGATAAAGACGTGTATGGCGATGAGCTGCAGTATTGGCATGGCGAAGACTTCTCATACATTAGTAGCGGTTTAGAAAACACTCCTTTACTGGTGAATATTGTTAAAGATATGGACCCAGGATTTTTTACTATTGAGACTCCTGATATATCAACAAACGTGTATACAGGAGGGGATTTCTTAGAAAATATTAGTCGACAAATCCCTAGTGATCAAAACGGAAGATATGTTGTTACTATGCGTCCATGGAAGACTCAACACATCGTGTTGAACTTAGGTAATGAGGATTATTCTCGAGACTTTGATATCTGGAGTGATTTTATTAG